>NZ_JBIAXP010000005.1:0-275564 GCF_042896795.1 Kitasatospora sp. NPDC001261 | reverse complement strand
TGCCGGCGGATGGTCCGGTGAAGGGCGGGTCGCCGAAGGAGAAGCCGCTGGTCGACCGGGGTTCCGGGTCCACGTTGGACGGGAAGCCCGGTGAGAGGTGGGTGTCCCGGGACTCGGGTGACCGCAGGTCGATGACCGTGAGCGACCTGCCGGCGGATGGTCCGGTGAAGGGCGGGTCGCCGAAGGAGAAGCCGCTGGTCGACCGGGGTTCCGGGTCCACGTTGGACGGGAAGCCCGGTGAGAAGTGGGTGTCCCGGGACTCGGGTGACCGCAGGTTGATGACTGTGAGCGACCTGCCGGCGGATGGTCCGGTGAAGGGCGGGTCGCCGAAGGAGAAGCCGCTGGTCGACCGGGGCACCGGGTCCACGTTGGACGGCAAGCCCGGTGAGAAGTGGGTATCCCGGGACTCGGGCGACCGCAGGTCGACGACCATGGACGACCTCAAGAAGTCGGGGGACGCGGACACCCCCTCGCCGAGGGAGCACGAGGGCGGCACCGACGGGTCGAAGCAGAAGCCCTCCGCGGGCGAGGCCCCGGGCAAGGGGGACCGGCCCACCCCGGACCAGACGCGGCAGAACGGCCGGCAGGACGGGACGACGACGAAGTCCGAGGGCTCGGCGCCGAAGAAGCCCACCGTGCGGCCGTTCGGTCCCGAGAAGGTGAGGACCCTCGCCGATGGCCCCCAGGACGGGGCGGGGCCGAGGAGCAGCACCTCGGAGTCGGGGATGCGACCCGGCGGCTCCAACGTGAAGACCGTCACCGAGGCCAAGCCGACCGAATCCGGGGCGGGCGGCTCGACCAAGGTCGGATCGTCCACCGAGAAGCCCGTGAGCAAGACGGAACCCTTCTCCGGCCGGGGCGATCGTCTCGGCGAGGGTCCGCGGGTCTCCGAGGACGCCGGAGCGTCGAACCGAACCGGCCCGCGGAGCGGATCCCAGCAGGAGTTCCCGAACGCGGAGACATCGACGAACAGCCGGGGTCCGCAGTCGGAGCTGGCGGCGAAGCAGGAGACCGCGGCGAACGCCCGGATCGCCAAGGCCAAGGCCGAGGCCGATGCGGCGGCAGCGGCGAAGGCGGGTGCGGGGTCCGAGGCCGGCAACGCGGGGGCGAAGGCGAAGCCCGGTGCGGGGGTGGAGGGTTCGGGTTCGTCGGAGCGGGTCAAGTCGCCGTCGGAGTCGGCGGAGTTGACGGACAAGCGGGAGGCCGCGGCGAGGCGGGAGGCCGCGGGGAATGCCTGGGCGACGGAGCCCAAGGGTGAGGCGCCTGCTGGGGCGAAGGTGAAGTCCGGTGCGGGGGTTGAGGGTTCGGGTTCGTCGGAGCGGGTCAAGTCGTCGGCGGAGTTGACGGACAAGCGGGAGGCCGCGGCGAAGCGGGAGGCTGCGGGGAAGGCTTGGGTGACGCCCAAGGGTGAGGAGCCTGCTGGGGTGTCCGAGAAGTCCGGTGCGGCGGTGGGGGGTTCGGCTTCGTCGGAGCGGGTCAAGTCGCCGTCGGAGTCGGCGGAGTCGTCGGAGATGCGGGAGGCCGCGGCGAAGCGGGAGGCTGCGGGGAAGGATTGGGTGACGCCCAAGGGTGAGGAGCCTGCTGGGGCGTCCGAGAAGTCCGGTGCGGCGGTGGGGGGTTCGGCTTCGTCGGAGCGGGTCAAGTCGCCGTCGGAGATGCGGGAGGCCGCGACGAAGCGGGAGGCCGCCGGGAAGGCTTGGGTGACGCCCAAGGCCGAGGCCGATGCGGCGGCGGTGGAGAAGCCCGGCGCCGGATCGGCTGCCCGGCCCCGGGTGCCGGAGAAGCCTACGCCGGAGGTGCGGGGCGAGGAGGCCCGGCTGACGGCGCAGAAGCACGCGGAGGTCATGGACCGCTGGCTGGAGCACAAGCGGCAGGATCCGGAGACCCGGAAGCTGGCGGAGCAGCGTGCCGAGGAGGCGCGCCAGGCGGCGGAGAAGCAGGCGGAGCGGCGGGCGGAGCTGGCCGCGGAGCGGCGGGAGCGGGCCGCTGCCGAGCGGGAGGCGTCCGAGCGGACGAAGGCGCAGGTCGCGGAGGCCGAGGCCCGGGCCGACCGCCGGCGAGCGGAGGCGGCGGCCGCCGAGGACGCCCGGTGGCGGGAGCTGTTGCAGGACCTGCGGGACAAGTCGGGTGGGAACTCCGGGACGATCGGGGAGATCTCCTTCGCCGAGGCCAGGGCCCGGATCACCCAGCGGGCCGATGCCGCGTTGCGCAAGCCCATGCGCGAGTACACGGGGCCGGCGGACTTCGAGGCGATGGACCGCTACCTGGCACCCCACCTGGTGGCCGCCGAGGCCGAGGCCTGGCACGAGCTGGCGCGCGAACTCGGCATCAACGTGGGCTCGTTGGCTCGGCAGGGCCTCATGCCGACGTTCCCCCGGAACCTTCCGGAGCGGCCCGGCGGGAGGGTCGCCTTCGAGGCAGAGGCGTCCGCCGTCTCGAAGACCGGACCGGTCGGGGACAAGGGCAAGGGCCTGGCCGTCGAGCCGGTTGAGACTGTCGAGGCCGGCAAGCCCGGCAAGCCCGTCGTGAAGGAGCCCGAGGAGGAGATCACGGTTCTGCGGGCTCCGAACCCGGACGAGACCTGGGCGCAGATGGAGGCCCGGGAGGCCCGCGAGCTGGCGGCGGCGATCGAGCTGTCGACGCGGCTCCGGCAGGAGTCGAGCGGGGGCGGGGGTCCGATCACCTCGGCGTCGGCCGCGTCCGGGAGTCGGACCGGGGCGGCGCTGACGCCCGAGGCCGAGGCGAAGCTCCTCCAGGTCCCCACGCAGGCTCTCGACGAGGTCTCCCCGGCGGAGGGGTCGGCGTCGGCTCAGGTGCCGACTCAGCTGCCGGCGCCGGTTGCCGTGCAGCCGGAGGCGCCGTTCACGGCGCAGCAGTTGATCGACGAGCTGGTCGGCCTGATGCCCGGGGCGCCGCAGGCGCCGGCGGTGCTGCTGGATCCGCTGGAGCCCCTGCTGGGTCCGGACGTGTTCGGTGACCGGGTCGTTCCGCCCGCGCCGGAGTTCCTCCGGGGTTACGACTACGGGAACTTGAAGTCGGAGTCCCGGGTGGCGTTCTTCCGGGCGCTGGACCTGGCGAGCGGAACGGCGCCGACGGCCGAGGGCCTTGCCCCGGAGGCCCTTGGCCTGGAGCAGGATTCGGTCGTCGAGTCCGGACGGTTCCAGACGATGCCGCGGAGTACCGGTTCGGTACGTCTGCCGAAGCGGGTGCGCATCCCCCGCCTGGTGCACTCGATCTGGCTTGGCGGCCCGCTGTCGATGCACAACGAGCACACGGGTCCGTTCATGACCAATGTGCAGGACTCGGCGGACGGTCCGGGTCGGGGGTTCACCCATGTGATCTGGACGGACGTCACCCGTGCGAGGGTCGCCGAGGCCGCGGCGGCCCTGAGGACGGGCGACGACTCGCCCGAACTCGCCACCGTTCGCGCCATGGTGGCGTGGGCGGGGACCCGACCGAACGTGGTGCTGGTCAACGTCGACGAGGTCTTCTCGGCCGAGGCGCCGATGAGCCTCGAAGCGGCCTACAAGATGGAGACGGCGAAGCGCCTGGGACAAGGGTACGCCTCGGCGAGCGACATCCTGCGACTGGAGGTCCTCCGCCGGTTCGGCGGGATCTACACCGACGGGGACAACCGCCTCCGGACCGACCCCGCCCCGGAGCTCAGGAGGATCGTCGATTCCGACCAGGGCTTCGCCGTCGCCAAGGTCGGCAACGCCGGCATGGCGAACGCGGTGCTGATCGCCCCGGCCGGGCACCGCGCCGTGCGGCAGCACCTGGAGGTGCTGCGCCGCAACTACCTGCGCAGCTCGCACGAGAACACCGTCCGCGGAGGCTACTTCCAGTACCTGGACCGGATGTCCGTGTCCAAGACCGACTTCCGCGAGGCGGACAAGATGGCGGGGGAGGACCCCGTCTGGGTGCAGGGCCACACGGAGGAGCGGGACAAGAACGCGGTCCTCTACCTGAGCGGGACCGGCATCAACATCTGGGCGGATCTGGCGCACGGCCTGGGGCTCAAGGGCCCCGGCAGGCTCCCGGTGGTCGAGCCGGGTGTGTTCGAGATCGGGGTCGGGAACACCTGGGTGCCGCGCGAGCAGCCGGCCGCGGAGGCGGAGCCGGCGGAGGGCGACCAGCAGCCCGAGGCGCCCGACCGCGCGGCGACACTGCTGGCGGCCCGGAACATCATCAACACGCTGATCCGCGAACTCTCCTACCAGAACGGCAAGTTGGCTCTGAGCGAGGTGGCGGCGAGGGTCGCCCGGCACCCGCAGCCCGCGTTGCTGTGGGACACGGTGATCGGCTTCCTGGCCGGCCACCCCGAGCTGCGGACGCGGGTGCAGTGGCGCACCGTCCAGAAGTACGACGCGGGGACGAGGCCGATCGGCGCCCCGGTGCCGCTCCCGCCGTGGTCCGCCGGCCTCCTGGTGCCCGAGTCCGGGGAGGTCGAGGGGATCAAGACCGGGCGGGGTGTCGAGCGGGTGCGCATGGTGGCGCCCGAGACTGTGGCGCCGCCCGCCGCGACGGGGGTGCTCCAGGTCCCCACCCAGGCCGTCGACGGTGTGGTCCCGGCGGTGACCGACCTGGACCTGGCCCGCGAACAGCTGGCCGCCGTGGGCGAGGGTGAGGCGGAGCAGGCCGCGATCGGCGCGCGCCTGGACGACCTGGTCGCGGCGCTGGACGAGATCGGTGCGGGTGCGGAGGACCGGCAGGGTGTCGGCACGGCCTTGCAGATGGGTTCCTTCCAGCAGGCGTTCGCCGGGCTGGGCCAGGCGCAGCGTCTGGAGGTGCTCCGGCTGCTGGCGCAGGCGCTGCGGGACGGGCTGGAGCCCGGCGCGCAGCCGATGCTGGCGCTGCTGGTGACGGTGCTCCTCGCGGCGCAGCAGATCCGGGACGAGGTGCCGGTGGCGGCCGCGGGGGAGTCCCCGCGCGACCTCGCCGGGCGGTTGACCACGTTCGCCGACGGGATCCTCGCGGGCGCGGTCGCCTGGGCCCGTGAGTCGATGCGGGGTGAGCCCACTGCGCCGTACGCGGTGGTGGCGGTGGCCGGCTACGGCCGTACCGATCTGACGCCGGCCGCCGACCTGGACTTCGGTCTGCTCGGCGCTCAGGCGGACGCGGCCTGGCTGCGGTCGCTGACCAACCTGGCGGCCGGCTGGCTGGACCTGGCCCGCCAGTTCCTGCCGGTGAACGGGTCGGCGGCGGCGCCGTTCCAGGCCGACATCATGTGGTTCAACCCCAACCTGGCGGTCTTCGACCCGGAGGCCGTGCTGGAGCACGCGCTCGCCGCTTCGGCGGACGAGCTGACGCCCAAGCACGGTGTCATGCACGACACCCGGCTGATCGAGCTGGCGCCGCTCACCGGCGCCTTTGCCGCCGTCACGTCGCACGAGGGCCAGCGGGAGCTCTTCCGGAGGTTCGCCCAGGAGCGGAGCGGGCGCGGGGACGCCGAGGTGGAGTGGGCCGCCCTGCGGGAGTCGCTCGCCGGCCTCCCGCGTCCGGAGACTCTGGCGCAGGTGAACAGCGTCAACGTCAAGACCGCCTTGATGCGCCAACTGACCGTCGCCACACGGCACCTGTATGCCGCGTACCGGGCGGTGGCGAAGCCGGAGACGCCGTGGCGGCTCAGCACCGGCGAGCGGCTGGAGGAGCTGATCGCGGGGAAGGTGCTGTCGGGGCCGCTCGGCCGACAGCTGGTGGACGCCTATGTGCTCGGCCTGAGTCTGCGGCAGCGGTTGCACCAGGCGTACGGGGGTGAGCGGGACGAGGTCGCGACGGCCCAGGTGGCCGAGCCGCCGAACGGGCTGGAGCGTCTGCTGCCGGAGGAGCAGGAGCAGTTGGCGGCCGCGATCGGGGTGCTGCACGAGGTGCAGGGGAGCCTCGGCGCCCTGTGGTCCAAGGTTCAGTCCTCGGCGCCGTCGCGCTGGAAGACCCTGTTCGGGCGCCGTCCGGTGGCGGACCAGTCCGTCGGCCTGGTGCCGGACACGGTCGAGCCGGGTGAGTTGTGGGACGCGGATCTGGAGCTGCCGCTGGTCGGTGGCGGCAGTGTGCGCCTCGGTGATGTGCAGAGTCTGACCATCGTGGCGCCGGAGACGGGTCTGCCGCAGGGTCGGGCGTTCCACACGGAGGACGAACTCGCGCAGCGGCGTGAGGTGTTGCGGAACTTCGACCTGGGGCGGCGGTGGCTGCTGGAGGTCGACGGGCAGGGACGTGTGGTGACGGGGTACCGGAAGGTGCCGTGGGGGACGGGCGGTCGGCGTTACCTCGCCCTGCTGCACGGCAACCGGGACTTCGCGGTGCTGCCGCTGTCCGGCCCGGTCGGTACGGTGAAGGTGACCGCTACCGGGCTGGCCCGGACGCTGCGGCGCAGGCCGAGTATCCAGCAGTTGGCGGCGGGTGACGAGATCGTGCTGGCCGCATGTGACGCGGCGCTGCCCGCTTCGGATGGCGGGCCGTCGCTGGCGCAGGAGGTGGCGAACGCTACCGGTCGGGTGGTGTGGGCGCCGACGGGGAAGATCGCGGCGCTGTCGACCGACCTGGACGCTGATGCCGGGTTCCTGATGTATCCGGCGGCCGACGGTACGCCGGGTGCCTGGATCCGCTTCACGCCCAACGGTGTCAATCCCTCCCAGGACTCGGAGGAGTCGCACCCGGCGGGCGTGTCCGAGGTGGGCCCGGTGCCGCGTGGCACGGCTCCGCTGGCACCGTCGCAGAGTTCGACGGGCGTCGTGATGACGGGCGTCGAGGACACCGAGGAGGAACAGTCCGAGTCCGAGGAGGACGCGGACGACCTGGAGGAACTGGACGACCTGGAAGAGCTGGATCCGGCGGAGGGGTTCGCATGGTCGCAGCAGCCCCAGCACCCCGGGAACCAGGGCGAGGGGTCGGGGTCTGTCCAGGCCCAGGTGTCGACCGTCATGCAACCGGAGGCGCCCTTCACGGCACAGGAGTTGATCAACGAGCTGATCGACCTGATGCCCGGGGCTCCGCAGGCGTCGGTGGCGCCGGTGGGTCTGCTGGGTCCGGACGTGTTCGGCGACCGGATCGTTCCGGTCGCGCCGGAGTTCCTCCGGGGTTACGACTACCGGAAGTTGAAGTCGCGGTCCCGGGTGGGGTTCCTCCGGGCGCTGGACCTGGCGCGCGAGACCGCGCCGACCGCCCAGGAGCTCACCCCGGATACCCTGGGCCTGCACTCGGGGTCGGTCGTCGAGTCCGACCAGTCCCAGACGATGCCGCGCAGGTCGGGCCCGATTCACCTGCCGAAGCCGGTGCGCATTCCGCGGCTGGTGCACTCGATCTGGCTGGGCGGCCCGCTGTCGATGGACAACGAGCACACCGGTCCCTTCATGACCAATGTGCAGCACTCGGCGGACGGTCTCGGCGAGGGGTTCACCCATGTGATCTGGACGGACGTCACCCGTGCGCGGGTCGCCGAGGCCAAGGCCGCGGCGGCCGCGGGGACGGACGACGGTCCGGCCGAACTCGCCACCGTGTGGGCCATGGTGGAGTGGGCGAGGAGCCGGCCGAACCGGAACGTGGTGCTGGTCAACGTCGACGAGGTGTTCTCGGCCGAGGCTCCGATGGGCCTGGAGGCGGCCTACAAGATGGAGACCGCCAAGGGTCTCGGGCAGGGGTACGCCTCGGCGAGCGACATCCTGCGACTGGAGGTCCTGAACCGGTTCGGCGGGGTCTACACCGACGGCGACAACCGGCTGTTGAAGGACCTGGACTCCGAGGTCCGGCGGATCGTCGAGTCCGAGCAGGGCTTCGCCGTCGCCAGGGCCAGTGCCGCGACCACGGTGCCGAGCGCCACGACCAGCACGATCGGTACGACCACCGGGTTCACAAAGACCACCAGGACCTCCAAGGGCGGCCTGGCGAACGCGGTGCTGATCGCCCCGGCCGGACACCGGGCCGTGCGGCAGCACCTGGAGGTACTGCGCCGTAACTACCTGCGCCGCTCGAACGAGAACACCGTCCGCGGGGTGTACTTCCAGTCCCGGAAGCCGTCGCACATTTCCGGTGCCGACTTCCGGGAGGCGAAGACGTGGGTGAAGACGGACCCTGGCGAGCCGACGCGCCACACGGACGACGGGGAGAAGAACGCGGTCCTGTACCTGAGCGGGACCGGTGTCAACATCTGGGCGCTGGGGCTCAAGGGCCCCGACGCACTCCCGCTGGTCACCTCGGAGATCTTCGAGATCGGCACCGGGAACACCTGGGTGCCGCGGGAGCAGCCAGCGGCGGCCGTCCAGTTGCCCGAGGTGCCCGACCGCGAGGCCACGCTGCTGGCGGCCCGGAACATCATCAACACGCTGATCCGCGAACTCTCCTACCAGAGCGGTAAGTTGGCGCTGAGCGAGGTGGCCGCGCGGGTCGCCCGGCACCCGCGGCCCGATCTGCTCTGGGACACGGTGATCGGCTTCCTGGCGCACCACCCCGAGCTGCGGGAACGGGTGCAGTGGCGCACCGTCCAGAAGCTTGACGGGGCGACGAAGCCGACCGGCAGTCCGGTCGTCCTCCCGCCGTGGTCCGACAGCCTGCTGGTCAGGGTGGAGGAGGCCAAGCCCAGGGCGGGCGTCGAGCGGGTGCGCATGGTGGCGCCCGAGACTGTGGCGCCGCCCGCCTCGACGGTACCCGCGGCGGGGCTGCTCCAGGTTCCCACCCAGTCCGTCGACGGCGTCGCCACAGTGGTGGAGACCGTCGTTCAGGAGCAGTCCGAGCTGGACCGTGCCCGTGAACTGCTGGTCGCCGTGGGTGCGGATGCGGGGGAGCGGGCCGCGATCGGTGCGGGCCTGGACCGGCTGGTCGCGGCCTTGGACGGGAGCGGCGCGAGCGCGGAGGACCGGCAGGGCGTCGGCACGGCCTTGCAGATGGGGCCCTTCCGGCAGGCCTTCACCGACCTGGGGCAGACGCAGCGTCTGGGCGTGCTCCAGCTGCTGGCCCAGGCCCTGCTGGACGGTCTGCGGCCCGGGGCGCAGCCGATGGTGGCGCTGCTGCTGACGGTGCTCCTCGCGGCTCAGCAGATCCGGGACGAGGTGCCGGTGGCGGCCGCGGGGGAGTCTCCGCGTGACCTCGCCAGGCGGTTGACCACGTTCGCCGACGGGATCATGGCGGATGCGGTCGCCTGGGCCCGTGAGTCGATGCGGGGTGAGGCCACCGCGCCGTACGCGGTGGTGGCGGTGGCCGGTTACGGCCGTACCGACCTGACGCCGGCCGCCGACCTGGACTTCGGTCTGCTCGGTTCCCAGCAGGACGCGGTGTGGCTGGAGTCGCTGACCAAGCTGGCGGCGGGCTGGCTGGACCTGGCCCGCCAGTTCCTGCCGGTGAACGGGACGGTGTCGGCGCCGTTCCAGGCCGACATCCTGTGGTTCAACCCCAACCTGGTGGTCTTCGACCCGGAGGCCGTGCTGGAGTTCGCGCTCGCCGGTCCGGGAGGTGAGCCGGGGCCCACACACGGTGTCATGCACGACACGCGGCTGATCGAGCTGGCGCAGCTGCCCGGTGCCCTCGCGGCCGTCACGTCGCGGGAGGGCCAGCGGGAGCTCTTCCGGACGTTCACGGAGGAGCGGGGCCAGCGCCTCGACCCCGAGGTGGAGTGGATCGCCCTGCGGGAGGCGTTCGACCGTCTCCGGCGTCCGGAGACGCTGGCGCAGGCGAACACCGTCGACGTCAAGGCCGACTTCATGCGGCAGTTGACGGTCGCCACGCGGCACCTCTATGCCGCTTACCGGGCGGTGGCGAAGCCGGAGACGGAGTGGCGGCTCAGCACCGGCGAGCGGCTGGAGGAGCTGATCACGGCGCGGGTGCTGCCGGCGGCGCTCGGCCAGAGGCTGGTGGACGCCTACAGGTTGGCCCTGAGTCTGCGGCAGCGGCTGCACCGGGCGTACGGGGGTGAGCAGGACAAGGTCGCGACGGTGGCGGCGGCCGGGCCGCTGAACGGGCTGGAGCGCCTGCTGCCGCAGGAGCAGGAGCAGTTGGCCGTCGCGCTCGGGGCCCTGCGTGATCTGGAGGGGAGCCTCGACGCCCTGTGGGTCAAGGTCAGGCCCCCGGCCCAGGCTCCGTCGCGCTGGAAGAACCTGTTCGGGCGCCGTCCGGTGGCGGACCAGTCCGTCGGCCTGGTGCCGGACACGGTCGAGCCGGCCGAGTTGTGGGACGCGGAGCTGGAGCTGCCGCTGGTCGGTGGCGGCAGTGTGCGCCTCGGTGACATCCAGAGCTTGACCATCGTGGCACCGGGGACGGGCCTTCCGCAGGGTCGGGCGTTCCACACGGAGGACGAACTCACGCAGCGGCGTGAGGTGTTGAGGAGTTTCGACCTGGGGCGGCGGTGGCTGCTGGAGGTCGACGGGCAGGGCCAGGAGGTCACCGGGTACCGGAAGGTGCCGTGGGGAACGGGTGGGCGGCGTTACCTCGCGTTGGTGCACGGGAACCGGGACTTCGCGGTCCTGCCGCTGTCCGGCCCGGTCGGTACGGTGAAGGTCACTGCTACCGGGCTGGCCCGGACGCTGCGGCGCCGGCCGAGTGTCCAGCAACTGGCGGCGGGCGACGAGATCGTGCTGGCCGCGTGTGACGCGGCGCTGCCGGCCTCGGACGGTGGGCCGTCGTTGGCGCAGGAGGTGGCGAACGCTACCGGCCGGGTGGTGTGGGCGCCGACGGGGAAGATCGCGGCGCTGTCGACCGACCTGGACGCGGACGCCGGGTTCCTGATGTATCCGGCCGCCGACGGTACACCGGGTGCCTGGATCCGCTTCACCCCGAACGGCGTTGAGTCCGCCCAGGCCTCGGGCGAGCCGGTGGGCGCTTCCGAGGCGGGCCCGGTGTCGCGTGGCACGGCTCCCCAGGTGCCGTCCCAGAGCTCGACGGGCGTCGCGACGACGGACGTCGTGGAGGATCAGCCCCAGCTCCCCGAGAATCAGGGAGAAGGGTCGACCCAGGCGCAGGCGCAGGCGCAGGCGCCGGAACCGCCCTTCACCGCACAGGAGTTGATCGACGAGCTGGTCAGCCTGATGCCCGGCGGCCCGCAGGCGCCGGCGGCGCCCGCGGATCCGCTGGAGGCCATGCTGGGGCCGGACCTGTTCGGCGACCGGGTGGTCCCGCCCGCCCCGGAGTTCCTCCAGGGGTACGGCTACGGCCAGTTGAAGTCGGAGTCCCGGACGGCGTTCTTCCGGGCGCTGGACCTGGCGAGCGAGGCGGCGACGCCGACGGCCGAGGGGCTCGCCCCGAAGGCCCTGGGCCAGGACCCGGAGTCCGTCATCGAGTCCGGGGCGCTCCAGACGGTGCGTCGCAGGTCGGGGTCGATGCACCTGCCGAAGCGGGTGCGCATTCCGCAGCTGGTGCACTCGATCTGGCTGGGCGGCCCGTTGTCGGCGGGCAACGCGCACACCGGCCCCTTCATGGCGAACGTGCAGGAATCGGCCGACGGTCTCGGCCGGGAGTTCACCCATGTGATCTGGACGGACGTCACCCGTGCGCGGGTCGCCGAGGCCGCGGCGGCCGCTGGGACGGGCGATGACACGCCCGAACTCGCCACCGTACGGGCGATGGTGGCGTGGGCGAGGAGCCGGACGCACCGGAACGTGGTGCTGGTCAACGTCGACGAGGTCTTCTCGGCCGAGGCGCCGATGAGCCTCGAAGCGGCCTACAAGATGGAGACCGCCAAGGGTCTGGGGCAGGGGTACGCCTCGGCGAGCGACATCCTGCGACTGGAGGTCCTGGACCGGTTCGGCGGGGTCTACACCGACGGCGACAACCGGCTGTTGAAGAACCCCGTTCCCGAGGTCAGGAGGATCGCCGACTCCAAGCGGCACTTCGCCGTCGCCACGGCCAGCCTGGCGGATGCGCCGGGCGCCAGGGCCGGCACGACCGCCAGGGGCGGTCTGGCGAACGCGGTGCTGATCGCCCCGGCCGGGAACACGGCCGTGCAGGAGCACCTCAGGGTGCTGCGAAGCAACTACCAGCGCAGCTCGCACCAGAACACCTTCCGCGGGGAGTACTTCCGGCCCCGGGGGCAGGAGGACAACACCGAGGCCAACTTCCAGCAGGCGGACGTGGTGGCGGGGCCCCCGGTCTGGGTCCAGAACCACACGGAGGAGAACGAGAAGAACGCGGTCCTCCACCTGAGCGGGACCGGTGTCAACATCTGGGCGGACCTGGCGCACGGCCTGGGGCTCAGCGGCCCCGGTGCGCTTCCCGTGGTCGAGCGGGGCGTGTTCGAGATCGGGGTCGGGAACACCTGGGTGCCGCCGAGGCCGTCGGCGGTGGCGGGCGTCCAGCTGCCCGAGGTGCCCGACCGCGCGGCGACGCTGCTGGCGGCCCGTCGCATCATCAACACGCTGATCCGTGAACTGGTGTACCAGAACGGGAAGCTGGCGCTGAGCGAGGTGGCGGCGAGAGTCGCCCGGCACCCGCGGCCCGAGCTGCTGTGGGACACGGTGATCGGGTTCCTGGCCCGGCACCCCGAGCTGCGGGACCTGGTGCGGTGGCGCACCGTCCGGAAGGTCGGCGCGGGAACCGGGCCGGCCGACCAGCCGGTGGCGCTCCCGCCGTGGTCCGCCGGTCTCCTGGTGCCCGCGTCCGAGCCGGTGGCGGGGTTCACCGCCGGGTCGGACGTCGAGCGGGTGCGCATGCTGGCGCCCGAGGAGGTGCCGCCGCCCGCCCTGACGGGGGCAGTGGCGGGGGTGCTCCAGGTCCCCGTCCAGTCCGTCGACGGTGTCGTGCCGGTGGTGACCGATCTGGACCAGGCTCGCGAGCAGGTGGTCGCCGTGGGTGCGGACGAGGGGGAGCGGGCCGCGATCGGTGCGCGCCTGGACGACCTGGCTGCTGCGCTGGACGCGAGTGGTGCGAGTGCGGAGGACCGGCAGGGCGTCGGCCGGGCGTTGCAGATGGGTGCTTTCCAGCAGCCGTTCGCCGGCCTGGCGCAGGCGCAGCGTCTGGATGTGCTCCGGTTGCTGGCGCAGGCGTTGCGGGACGGTCTGCGGCCGGGTGAGCAGCCGATGGTGGCGCTGCTGCTGACGGCCCTCCTCGCGGCGCAGCAGATCCGGGACGAGGTGCCGGTGGCGGCCGCGGGGGAGTCTCCGCGTGACCTCGCCCGGCGGTTGACCGCCTTCGCCGACGGGATCCTCACGGATGCGGTCGTGTGGGCCCGTGAGTCGATGCGGGGCGTTCCGACGGCGCCGTACGCGGTGGTGGCGGTGGCGGGCTACGGTCGCACGGACCTGACGCCGGCCGCCGACCTGGACTTCGGGCTGCTCGGCTCCCAGGCGGACGCGGTGTGGCTGGGGTCGCTGACCAACCTGGCGGCGGGCTGGCTGGACCTGGCGCGCGCGTTCCTGCCGGTGAACGGGACGGTGCCGGCACCGTTCCAGGCCGACACCATGTGGTTCAACCCCAATCTGGCGGTCTTCGACCCGGAGGCCGTCCTGGAGTTCTCGCTCGCCGCTCCGGGAGATGAGCCGGGGCCCAAGCACGGTGTCATGCACGACACCCGGCTGATCGAGCTGGCGCAGCTCACCGGGGCCCTCGCCGCCGTCACGTCGAGCGAGGGCCAGCGGGAGCTCTTCCGGAGGTTCACGGAGGAGCGCGGCGGCCGCATCGCCCCCGAGGTGGAGTGGCTCGCCCTGCGGGAGGCGTTCGCCGACCTCCAGCGCCCGGAGGCGCTGGCGCAGGTGACCAGCGTGGACGTCAAGGCCGACTTCATGCGGCAGTTGACGGTCGCCACGCGTCACCTCTATGCCGCGTACCGGGCGGTGGCGAAGCCGGAGACGCCGTGGCGGCTCAGCACCGGCGATCGGTTGCAGGAGCTGATCGAGGGGAAGGTGCTGTCGCCGAGCCTCGGGCGGAGGCTGGTGGACGCCTACGAGTTGGCCCTGAGCCTGCGGCAGCGCTTGCACCGGGCGTACGGGGGCGAACGGGACAAGGTCGCGACCGCGCAGGTGGCCGAGCCGCCGAACGGGCTGGAGCGACTGCTGCCGGAGGAGCAGGAGCAGTTGGCCGCCGCGCTCGGGGCCCTGCGCGAGGTGCAGGGGGGCCTCGACGCCCTGTGGTCCAAGGTCAAGTCCTCGGCTCCGTCGCGCTGGAAGAACCTGTTCGGGCGTTCCCGTCCGATGGCGGACCAGTCCGGGGGCTCGGCGTCGGACTCCGAGACGCCGGTGGTCGGTGTGCCGGAGGTGCCGGACACGGTCGAGCCGGGTGAGTTGTGGGATGTGGACCTGGAGCTGCCGCTGGTCGGTGGCGGCAGTGTGCGGTTGGGTGATGTCCGGAGTCTGACGATCGCGGCGCCGGGTTCGGGCCTTCCGCAGGGTCGGGCGTTCCACACGGAGGACGAACTCGCGCAGCGGCGTGAGGTGTTGAGGAACTTCGACCTGGGGCGGCGGTGGCTGCTGGAGGTCGACGGGCAGGGGCGTGAGGTCACGGGGTACCGGAAGGTGCCGTGGGGCACTGGCGGTGGGCGGCGCTATCTCGCGCTGCTGCACGGCAACCGGGACTTCGCGGTGCTGCCGTTGTCCGGCCCGGTCGGTACGGTGAAGGTCACTGCTACGGGGCTGGCCCGGACGCTGCGGCGCAGGCCCAGCATTCAGCAGTTGGCGGCGGGTGACGAGATCGTGCTGGCCGCGTGCGACGCGGCGCTGCCCGCTTCGGACGGCGGGTTGTCGCTGGCGCAGGAGGTTGCGGATGCGACGGGCCGGGTGGTGTGGGCGCCGACCGGGAGGATCGCGGCGCTGTCGACCGACCTGGACGCGGACGCCGGGTTCCTGATGTACCCGGCCGCCGACGGTAGGCCGGGTGCCTGGATCCGCTTCACCCCGAACGGCGTTGAGTCCGCCCAGGCCTCGGACGAGTCGATGGGCGCCTCCGAGGCGGGCCCGGCGCCGCGTGCCAGCGTTCCCCTGGTGCCGTCGCAGAGTTCGACGGACGTCGCGATGACGGGCGTCGAGGAGACGGACGTCGAGGGCGAGGAGGAGGACGAGCTACCGGCCGCGAACTCCCGTACGGACAAGGGCAAGGGCAGGGTCGACGAGGCCGCCGAGGAGGACCTGGACAACCTGGAGCGGCTTGATCTGGAGGAGGCGATCGCGCGTTCGCGGCGGCCCCAGTACCCCGGGAACCAGGGAGAGGGATCGGGATCGGGATCTGCCCAGCCGTCGGTGCCGGTTCAGGTCGTCGTGCAGCCGGAACTCCGTTTCTCGGCCCAGGATTTGATCGACGAGCTGATCGGCCTGATGCCCGGGGTTCCGCAGGCGTCGGTGGCGCCGGTGGGTCTGCTGGGTCCGGACGTGTTCGGTGACCGGGTCGTCCCGGCCGCCCCGGAGTTCCTCCAGGGCTACGACTACCGGAAGTTGAAGTCCGAGTCCCGGGTGGCGTTCTTCCGGGTACTGGACCTGGCGAGCGGAACGGCGCCGACGGCCGAGAGCCTCGCCCCGGAGGCCCTGGGCCTGGAGCAGGGTTCGGTCGTCGAGTCCGGACGGTTCCAGACGATGTCGCGGAGTACCGGTTCGGCATTTCTGCGGAAGCGGGTGCGGATTCCCCGCCTGGTGCACTCGATCTGGCTGGGCGGCCCGTTGTCGATGGACAACGAGCACACCGGTCCGTTCATGACCAATGTGCAGGACTCGGCGGACGGTCCGGGCCGGGGGTTCACCCATGTGATCTGGACGGATGTCACCCGTGCGCGGGTCGCCGAGGCCAGTGCGGCCGCGGAGACGGACCGGGACACGCCCGAACTCGCCACCGTACGCGCCATGGTGGAGTGGGCGGCGACCCGACCGCACGGGAACGTGGTGCTGGTCAACGTCGACGAGGTCTTCTCGGCCGAGGCGCCGATGAGCCTCGAAGCGGCCTACAAGATGGAGACCGCCAAGGGCCTGGGGCAGGGGTACGCCTCGGCGAGCGACATCCTGCGACTGGAGGTCCTGGACCGGTTCGGCGGGATCTACACCGACGGCGACAACCGGCTCCAGGCCGACCCCGCCCCGGTGGTCGAGCGGATCGTCAACGCCCGGCGGAGCTTCGCCGTCGCGAAGGTCGGCAACGCGGGCATGGCGAACGCGGTGCTGATCGCCCCGGCCAGGCACCCGGGTGTGGAGCAGCACCTGGAGGTTCTGCGCCGTAACTACCTGCGCAGCTCGCACGAGAACACCGTCCGCGGGATGTACTTCCAGTCCCGCGACCGGGCGCACATCACCGCCGAGGAGTTCGAGGAGGCGGAGGAGTGGGTGGGGAAGGTCCCCGCCGAGGCGCAGCGCCACACGGACGACGGGGAGAAGAACGCGGTCCTCTACCTGAGCGGGACCGGTGTCAACATCTGGGCGGACCTGGCGCACGGCCTGGGGCTCGACGGCCCTGAAGCGCTCCCGCTGGTCCCCTCGGAGATCTTCGAGATCGGCACCGGGAACACCTGGGTGCCGCGGGAGCGGCCGGCGGCGGCCGTCCAGTTGCCCGAGGTGCCCGACCGCGAGGCCACGCTGCTGGCGGCCCGTCGCATCATCAACACGCTGATCCGCGAACTCTCCTACCAGAGCGGGAAGCTGGCGCTGAGCGAGGTGGCCGCGCGGGTCGCCCGGCACCCGCGGCCCGACCTGCTCTGGGACACGGTGATCGGCTTCCTGGCCCGGCATCCCGAGCTGCGGGAACGGGTGCAGTGGCGCACCGTCCAGAAGTACGACGGGGCGACGAAGCCGGTCGGCACTCCGGTCGCCCTCCCGCCGTGGTCCGACAGCCTGCTGGTCAGGGTGGAGGAGGCCAAGCCCAGGCCGGGCGTCGAACGGGTGCGCATGCTGCGGCCCGAGGACGTGCCGCCGCCCGCCGCGACGGTGCCCACCGCGGCACCGGCGGGGCAGCAGCAGGTGACCGAAGAGGAGGAGGCGACCGGACAGGAGGAGACGGCCGACGGCCAGGCCGGTCAGGCACCCGGCCGGCAGTTCCACGCGCCGACCGGCGGCACCGACGGCACCGACGGCACGACGGCCGGCACCACCGCGCCGACCCGCGGCACACCCCAGCAGCAGGCCGTGCCGCAGCCGCCCGCGGCGACGGACCCGGCGAACTTCCCCGGCTGGCAGCCCTTCACGACCGCCCAGGGGACGGCGGCCGAGCCGCTCCGCCCCGACCGTACGCCGCGCCCCGGCCCGGGCCCGCAGACCGACCCCAACGGGGTCGTGCGGGACCACGGCGGCTGGCAGCTGAAGCCGACGGCGGTCCCGGGGGCGCCGATCACGCGGTTCCCGGGTGCCTGGCAGCGGCCGGTGGCGGCGCCGGAGTGGACGTACTACCCGGAGGACTGGAGCGCCGACACGGTCCTGCGGCACGTCCAGGCGGCGATGCGGAACAATCCGAGCGTCGCGCCGGGGCCGGACGGCCTGGACCGGGCGGTCGGCTGGTCCGGGAGCCTGTGGGTCGAGGCGGTCCTGGACCAGCAGGGCTACATCCTGTACCACCACCCGCTCCCCAACTCCCCCGCGCCGTACGCGGCGTGGCAGGAGGAGGCGGTGGTCGGCCGGGGCGACCGGGTCGACCTGTTCGGGTACCCGGGCGTACTGCTCCAGCGGGTGCGGTTCGACAGCGGGCAGGACGGCTTCGAGTTCACCGTCCGGCTGCACCTGGAGCCGTCCGTGGGCATGACGCCCGCCGAGCTGGACGCGGTGCGGCGGCAGGTGCGGACGCTCATGGCCGACTTCACGGCCGGGCAGCAGGTCGGGGCCTTCGACCGGCTGCTGAACGTGGGCGTGGAGTTCACCGAGGAGGCGGGCGACGGCGTCACCACGCTCCCGGTCGCGCCGGGCGCGGTGCCGACCCTGGCGCAGGTGCTGCCGCGGCAGTTCAGGGAGGCGGCCGGAACGGTCGACCTGGAGTTCGTGACGGGGACGCAGCTGCGCAAGTCCCCGCCGGTGCGGGAGGTCCACGTCGGCGGGGACTGGACGGCCGGGCTGCGCCCGTCGTTCACGGCTCCGGCCTGGGACCGCCCCGGCCGGGGGCTGCCCCCGGAGTGGGGCGCCGCCGAGGCCCGGTACGCCGCCCACCACGTGCTGCGGACGGGGACGGCCGAGGTCGTCGGCGAGGCGGCCGCGGGCCGTCCGGCCCCCGAGGTCCGCCGCGGCCGGTTCGCCGGGGTGCGGCTGAACGTCCGGGTCGAGGACGGCGTCATCACCGACGTCTGGGGCGAGCCGCACCAGAAGCTGCGGCCGCAGCTGACCGCCCCGGTGGCCGGCACCGAGGCGGTGCTGGTCCCCGCGCAGGAGGTCAGGCCGCCGCAGGACGCCTTCATCCGGGCCATCACCGCCCGGGAGCTGGAGTCCTTCGACGCCCGCCGGGTCCGGCTGCCGGACGGGGACACCGAGACGGTGCTGACCGTCCGGCTGTACCTGGACCTCGAAGCGAGGCTGGACCTCGCGGACGGGCCGACGGCCGCGGCCGTGGAGGCTCTCCGGGAGGCGGGCCGGGAGGGGGTCGAGAAGGTCTACAACACCGGGCAGCGGCTGCCCAGCGGCGATCTGCTGCGGGTCGAGGTCGAGTTCGTCCCCGACCGTTCCACGGCGCACCACACGGTCGCCGTCCGGGAGCGCCAGGACCGGGCCAACCACCGGACCTGGGGCCTGAACACCGGGGCGCGGACGATCGCCCACGAGATCGGCCACCTGCTCGGCCTGGACGACGAGTACCGGGAGGCGGGTTCCACGCCCCGGCCGATCCATCCGGACGACAGCGGGATCATGGGCGGCCGGCAGACCGACCGGTTCGGACGCCCCTGGCTGGACATGAACCACTTCCACGAGGGCCCGCTGGAGGTCCTCGCCCCCTTCGCGCCGCCGGCCGCCCGCAACCTGCGGCAGCTCGGCGGGGTGGTGGACGAGGCCTTCGGCGAGGACCGCGGCCCGACGCCGGTCGGCGACGCGCCGACCCGGGCCCGGTTCCGCGAGGAGGTGCTGCGGCGCGCCCTGTACGGCGGTCCGGGCGGGCGGGACGGCCACCTGGTGCCGCCGCGGGGGTCGACGCGCCCCCGGCCGGAGCGGGTGCCGGGGTCGCAGGAGCGCAACGGGACGTTCAAGGTGGTCGGCGGGCCCGCCGACGCGGCGGCCACGCAGGTCGGCGCCCTGGCCGGCGACCTGCCCGGGCCGCGCCGGAACCGGACGGTGTTCCCCGAGCACTGGACGGCGGACGACGCGGTGTACGCCGCCGAGCAGGCGTACCAGCACGCCCTGCGCACCGGCCGGGTCACCGCGACCGGCCTGCACTCCCACCACTGGGTCGGCGAGTACGGCGGGGTGCGGATCGAGGGCCGGATCCGGGCGGGGGAGTTCGTCTCCTTCCGTCCCTCCGACGACCAGAGCGGGCTGGACACCCCGGCGTACATGCCGTGGCGCCCGACCGGTGGGGCCTTCGGCGCCCGGGTCGAGGACCTCGTCCGGTACGGCGACCGGCAGACCCTCACCGGCGTCCACGCCGAGCCGGAGAAGGCGGCCGCCACGGCGCACGGCGTCAAGGTGGGCTCGGTGCTCGCGGAGAACGACAACGGCACCTACCGGGCCGACGTCTGGTTCCTCGACGCGGCCGTGACCCCAGGCGCCCCGATGGCGAAGTTCCCGTCGCGGTGGCACCAGCACGCGGACGGGGAGACCCACACCCTCTACCCGAAGGCGTGGACGCCGTCGCGCGTCCTGTCCGCCGTGGAGCGGGCGTACGCGGCCCGGCACACCTCCGAGCCGCTGGACTCCGGGGCCGAGCGCTGGGTGGGCGAGGCCGACGGCGTGCGGATCGAGGGGATCACCCGGGACGGCCGGCACCTGACGCACCGTCCGACCGCCCGGCAGCCGCTCACCGACTGGTACGCGCCCCCGGCGGCGGACGGGTCCACCGGGCCCGGCCTGCGCGGCCGCCGCGTCCGGACGGTGGACGGACAGCTGGGCATCGAGGTCGCGGCACCGGTGCACCTGAGGGTCGCGGCGGGCACCACGCCCGCGGCGGTCGCGGACGCCCGCAAGCGGCTCCAGCGGGCCGCCGACGACTTCGTCCGGCAGCACCGCGCCGCCGGCGACCCGCCGGTCCTGCTGACCCTCGACTTCGTCGACACGGAGGCGGACGCCCTTCCGGGCGCGGTGGCCGGGGCGGACTCCCTCCCCGACGGCGCCGGGCTGGACGTGCTCCTGCCCGGTGTGGCCGGGGCGTTGACGCCCGGGTTCTCCGTGACGGTCGCGGGCAGCGCGGGCCCGGCCACGGCCACCGCCAGGGCGCAGGCCGGGTACGGACAGCAGGCGCTCGTCGAACCGGAGCTGACCGAGCCCGCGGAGCCCGGAACGGGCACCCGCCCGGCCACCGTCACCGAGATGGCGGGGCAGCAGTGGATGATCGACGGGGCCTTCGCCCCGACGCTCGCGGGGAACGCCGGGCGGGGACTGCCGACCGGCTGGACGCCGGGCGAGGGCAGGTACGCGGCGCTCCAGGTGCTCGCCGGCTGGCGCGGCCGGCGGCGCGAGCTCGTGAAGGGCCGCTTCAACGGCGTCCCGATCGAGGTCCGGACCGAGAACGGGCGGATCGTGGACTTCCGCGGCCTGCCGGACCGGAGTGTCCCGGCCCAGTTCACCAAGGCCGTCCCCGAGCCGTCCGGCCAGGGCCTGGTCTTCCCGACCGGCCCGCGCCACGCTCCCGAGTCCTCCTCCTCGTCGTCGTCCTCGTCCTCCGCGCCCGCCGGCGCGATCCCGCAGCCGGCGCAGGACCCGGCGACGGCGCTGCTGCCGGGCCACGCCTCGGCCGAGGCCGTACCGGACGACCCGGCGGCGCAGCCGTTCGAGCTCCGGCGCGGCCCGCTCGTACCGGGCGGCGAGGACGTCACCGTCCTCGTCCTGCGCGTCCACCTGGACGGCTCCGGCCTGACCGGGGAGGACGCCCGGGCCAGGGTCGCCGCGCTGGGCGCGCGGATCCGGGACGCCGCCGCGCGGTTCGACAACCGCACCAGGCTCCCGGACGGCACCCCGCTGCTGGTGCGGGTGGAGTTCGTGGACGCCACCGGCGATCCGCACCGGACGGTGCTCCTGCACGAGCGGAGCGTCGCCCAGGACGCCGGGAACTGGCACCTGGAGATCTCCCGGGACGCGCTGGTCCACCAGCTGGGCCGGGCCTTCGACATCTCCGTCACGGAGTACGCGGGCGGCGGCACGACCCACGTCGTCCCGGCGCCGTCGGTCCGCGTCCTGCGCGAACTCGGCGAGCTCGCGGACGACCGGCTGGGCCGCCTCGGGCACGACACCGAGGACGGCGAGTCGCCCCGGACGGAGTTCGCCGACGGCGTCCTGGAGGCCGAACTCGGCCCGGCCGTCGGGAGGCGGGGCGGCCACCTGCCGTCGGCCATCGGCGAGGAGGGGGCCGAACAGCTGGAGCTGGTGCGCCGTCACGCCAACGGCACCCTGCTGGTGGAGACCGGCGCGGGCCGGCGCACCCTGTTCCCCGAGCACTGGACCGCCGCCGAGGCCCGGTACGCCGTCGAGCAGGCGGCCGTCGACGCGGTCCGCAACGAGACCTTCCAGGTGACCGAGGACGGGATCTTCTGGCAGGGCGTGTACGAGGGCGTCCGGATCGAGGGCAGGTCGGACGAGGACGGGACGGTCACCGCCTTCCGCCCGGCCGCCGACCAGCGCGGCCTGGTGGCGCCCGCCCACGCGCCGGGCGCCGGCGCGGTCGAGGTCCCGTCGCTCGACGGGGCCCCGGTGCTCACCCCGGACCAGCTGCGCGTGTTCGACGAGCAGGCCAGGCGGGAGGGCGGCACCGGGCTGCCCCCGGAATGGACCCGGGAGCAGACCCGCCACGCGGCCCTGTGGGTGTACGAGCAGCAGAACCGCGCGGCGAGGGAACGCAACGGGGACGAGATCGTCACCGGCGCGTACGGCGACGTCCGGATCAGGCTGCTGGTCCGCAACCGGCAGATCATCGACTACTGGGCCGAGCCGGGGCAGCGCTTCGACGCGACCGAACCGGCCGAGCCGGTACGGGTGCTGGCCACGGCGGAGGTGCGTCCGCCGGTCCGCCGGTTCCTGCGCTCGCTGCAGGCCCAGTTCATCCAGTCGTACGAGGTCCGGCGGGTGGTGGACGCCGACGGGGACACCCGCACCGTCCTGACGGTGCGGGTCCACCTGGAGGCCGACGGCCTGGTGGGCAGCCGCGCCGAGGCCGAGCGGGACCTCGACCGGGTGCGGCTCAACGCCGAGGCGGGCGTCCGGGACGTCTTCGGCCAGGGGCTGCGGCTGCCCGACGGCAGCCTGCTGGAGGTCGCGATCCGGTTCGTCGACCGGGAGAGCGCCCACCACGTCGTCGAGGTGCGCTCCTACACCTCCCAGGAGCACGCCCAGCACTGGGGCGTGGACTCCCCGCCGAGGGTGATCGGCCACGAGGTCGGCCACCTGCTCGGCCTGGCCGACGAGTACCGGCGCCAAGGGGCCGGCCCGCGGCCCGTCCACCCGGAGTTCGGTCTGATGACCGCGCCCGGGAGCGACATCTACGGCCGGGTCTGGTACGACGCCGGGCACCCGGTGGAGCTGGGCGTCACGAACCCGGCGGTCTCGCTCCGGCCGCACAACCTGAACGAGCTGGGCGCGGTCCTCGACCGGGTCTTCCGGACGGACCTCCGGCCGGTGCCGGCCGGGGAGTTCCCGGTGCGGGCCGCCTTCGGCGAGGACGCGCTGCGGACCGCGCTCTTCGACGGGCCGGACCGGACGGGCGGGTACCTGACCCCGCCGGCGGAGTCGGGGCGGCGCAGGCTGCCCCGGGTCGGCGCGGAGAACCCCAACGGCACGTACCGCGCCGACGCGGGCGAAGCGGCGCTGGACCGGTACCGGACGATGTTCCCCGCGCACTGGACGGCCGAGGACGCGGTGTACGCGGCGCGGCAGGCCTACCTGCACGCCCGCCGCACCGGCGGGATCAGCGGGCGCGGAGACCTCGCGCAGCGCTGGGTCGGCGAGTACGACGGCGTGCGCATCGAAGGCCGGATCCGGTCGGGGGAGTTCATCTCCTTCCGCCCCGCCGAGGACCAGTCCGGGCTCACCGCGACGGCCCCCGCGCCCGAGCCCGCCACGCTGCCCTTCGGCCACCGGGTCGAGGACCTCAACCGCTACGGGGACCGGCACACCCTCACCGGCTTCCACCACCGCGCCCGGCTCCGCGGGGCCCTCGCGGTGGACCCGGCGGACCACGGCCTGCACCTCGGGCCGGTCCGGCCGCCGCGGGCCAACGGCACCTACCGGGCGCCGGTGTACTTCCTGGACCCGGGGATCGCGCCGGGCGCGCCGCTGAGCGAGTTCCCGTCCCGGTGGCGCCGCCCCGAGAACCAGGAGGCCCGGACCTTCTACCCCGAGTCCTGGGTGTCCGAGGACGTCCTGGAGCGGGTCGACCGGGCCTACCAGGAAAGGCTGTTCGAGGAGGTGCTGCCGGACGGCGCCGTGCGCTGGGTCGGGGTGGCCCACGACGTGTGGATCGAGGGCGTCACCCGGGACGGGCGGCACCTCGTCCACCGGCCCACCGACTGGCAGCGGTCCCGTCGGGAGACCGGGGCCGGGGCGGTCCCGGTCTGGGAGCGTCCCCTGGTGCGGGACGACGTCGACTACTCCATCGGCTACCGCCGCGTACGGCCGGGCGGGGCCGGCCTGCCGGACACCGAACTGGTCGTCCAGGTGCGGGACCACGGCGACCTGACCGCCGAGGAGCGGGCCGGGCTCCAGCGGCTCGCCGACGAGCAGGCCGCGGAGCTGTTCCCGGCCACGGCTCAGCCCGGCGGCCGGCCGGTTCGCATCCGGCTCCGGTTCGTCCCCGAGGCGGACGATCCGGAGGCGATGCCGCCGGTCTCGTCCTTCCCGAGCGCCTTCGTGCGGCAGCTGCGGTCGCGGCTGGAGGAGGCCGAGGAACTGGTCGCCGGACTGCACGGCGCACCCGCGCCGGAGCCGCCGCTGCTCACCCCGGTGACCCCGGGCACGGGCGAGCGCCCGGCCACCCGTACCCGCCTCCAGGACCTGGAGGCGGCGGGCATCGACGCGCCGGCCCTCGACCCGGCCCTCGCTCGCGCGCTCGCCCTCGCGGACGAGCGGGCCGAGGGAGCCGAGAGGCCCGGGGGACTGCCCGCCGCGTGGACGGCCGCCGAGGGCGGGCACGCGGCGCGCATGGTCGCGCGGGAGCACCTGGCCGAGCTCGGGGACGGGCGGACAGGCACGGTCACCGGGCGGTTCGCCGGGGTGGAACTCCGGGTGACGCTGGAGGACGGCCGGATCGTCCGCTTCGCGGGCACGCCGGGCCAGACCTTCGAGAACCAGCGCCGACCGCGCCTCGCCGGGCAGCAGCCTCCGGCACTCATGGCGCTGCGCCCGGCCACCGGGCGGCAGCTCCGGGAGCCCGGGAACGACGGGCCGCACGAGGCCGTCGAGCAGGAGCAGCCGGCCGTCGTGGAGGCGGCCCCGGTCGCCCCGGTCACCCCGGCCGCGGCGCCGCCGGTGCGGCCGCCGGCGGCCTTCGGTGCGGCCCCGGCCGTCCAGGCCGACCCGGCCAGCACCGGCTCCGCCCCGGTGTCCGCGACCCCGCCGCCGGTGGTCCCCGCCGGGCCGCCGCCGCTGCCCGCGCTGGGGGGCCTGCGGTTCGACGGGACCGGCCTCACCGGCCGCCCCCCGTACGCGAGTTCGGCCGTCCGGGCCGGTTCGCCGTCGGACCCGCGGGAGTCCCGGATCCCCTGGGACACCGTCCGCGCACTGCTCAACCGCGCCTACCGCCAGGAGCGCGGCCGGCTGCTGCCGATGCTGCGGGAGTGGCTCGCCCCCGAGCACGTGGCGGCGGACCTGCTGGCCGAGGCGGACGCGCTGGTGGCGGCCCTGCCGTCGGAGCTGTTCGCCGGGCTCCCGCACGAGGAGGACGCCCGACTGCTGCTCCGGGCCGGGTACGTCCTCCACGGCTCCTCGGCGGACCCGGGGGAGGAGGCCGCCCTGGCGGAGCAGGCCCGGGCCGAGCTGGCCGCCGCCCTGCTGGACCTGCTGGAGCCGCTCCGCGACCCCGCACCGGACCCGGCCGCGGTCGAGCGGTCCCTGGACGGCCTGCGGGACGCCGTCTCCGCCCTGCCGGACCCGACCGGGGCCGCCGTGCGGGGCGTCCTGGCCAGGATCGCGCGGACGCGGACGCGGATCACCGCGACCACCCCGCTGCACGAGGCCAACTCCCTGGTGAACGAGCTGGCCGACCGGCTGATCGGCCAGGACGTGCGCCGCCTGCTGGGCGTGCCGACGGGCGACGGGGACCTCGAGTTCCTCGCCGGCCGGATCTTCCACGAGGCCCACGTCGTCCGCGACGACTGCTTCGACGTGAGGACGGTGCGCCATGCCCTGCGCGGCCTGTAGCGGGGGCCGTGGGAACGGCGGGACGGCCCCGGCCGTCCCGCCCCCGGGGGCCGGCACCATCTGCCCGCCCGGCGGTGTGGTGGCCGTCGACATTGCCGGGCGGGCGGAAGTTCCGTACCTTGGTGCCGGCTTTGGCCCCCGAAGGGCTGTCCTTGACCTTGAGGCGTCGTCACCTGCCGTCGCACGGGCGGGTGGTGGCCACCACTGGCGGTGGATGCGGGGAGAAGTTCCTCATGGCCGTCGAATCCGCTCCGGCCCTGAATTCCCCCCCCGTTTCCCCGGCCTCCGCATGCCGGTACGGACCGGCGCTTCGGCGGCGAAGGGCGGGAGCACCGGTGGGGTGGGGCGCGGGTCCGGCCGTCGGGGTGCAGGGGCGGTAGGTGGTCGGCAGGGGTTGAGGCCCCGGCCGGCCGCGGCGAGGCTTGGAACCGGGCCGACCGGGCCGACCGGTGCGCCCGGGCCGACCGGTTGCGCGGGGCGGCGCGCCGGGCGGGGTGCCGGCCGGCCGCGCGGGGGAGTCGGGAAGGAGCGTGCGGAGGAGGTCTCAGCCCGCCCGGTGGCGGTGGCAGGACTGGTCGTGCGGGGGCGCGATCAGGGAGGCGGCGATCGCCTTGTTCACGGCGTCGATCCGGGAGACCGCGCCGAGCTTGGCGAAGACGTTGCGCAGATGGCGTTTGACGGTGGCTTCGGTGATCGTCAGCCGGGTGGAGATCTGGCCGTTGCTCAGCGCCTGCGCGACCAGCTCCAGGATCTCCAGCTCCCGGGCGGACAGCACGTTCTCGGTGATGCCCTGCATCCGGGCCAGGCTGTCCCGGGAGACGGCCAGGACCATCCGGTCCGAGCCGCGGTGGACGCTGCGGACCGCCGCGAGCAGTTCGTCGCCGCACACGCTCTTCAGCAGGTAGCCCCGGATGCCGGCGTTGATGAGCCGTCGGAGCAACTGGGGGCCGTCGTACATGGACAGCATGATGATCTGCGAGGACGGCGAGAGCGCCCGCATCCTGGTGACGGTGTCGGTGGGCTCGCCGTCGGGGAGTTCGACGTCCAGCAGGACGACGTCCGGCCGGTGCCGGGCGACCTGGGCGATGGCGTCGCCGCTGTTGGCGGCCTCGCTCACCACCACCATGTCGTCCTGCGACTCCAGGATCTCGCGCACCCCCTCGCGGACCAGCGCGTGGTCGTCGACCAAGGCGACGCGGGTGGTGGCGGACGCGGGGTCAGCAGCTACGGCGTCGCGCGGGTTCATCGAGGAGCCGTCCTTTGAGAGGTACCGAGAGATCCACCCTGGTGCCGTTGTCCGGACGGCCGTTGACCAGCAGTCGGCCGCCGAGCAGTTCGGCCCGCTCGCGCATCGAGGACAGGCCGACGCCGGCGTCGGCCGGCCGCTCCTGCGGCAGCCCGCAGCCGTCGTCCTCGACGGTGGCGCGGAGCTCGTTGGGGGTGATCTCGACGTTCACCAGCAGCACCGTGGCCCGGGCGTGGCGCAGGGAGTTGCGGACGCCCTCGCGGAGGATCAGGAACACCTCGTCGAGCACCTCCGGCGGAGCCCAGGCCTCGTCCCCGTTCACCCGGAGCCGGGCGGCCACGCCGTCGGGGCCCAGCGACTCCAGGTCGTTGAGCAGGGCCTTCTCCAGGCTCTTCAACGGCTGGCGGGTGTGCAGGTCGGAGGTGACCGCGCGCAGGTGGTGCATCGACTCCTGGATGGCCTGCTGGGCGGTGGCCAGCTTGACGCTCGCCCGGTCCGGCTGCTTGTCCAGGTAGAGGGTGTAGAGCTCCAGCTGGCGGTGGGTCACGCTCATGCCGTGCCCGATCCGGTCGTGGAGCTCGCGGGCGATCCGGCGCCGCTCGTCGAGCTGCGCCTCGTGGATCTTGTCGACGAGTAACCCGGTGTACGCGGCCACCGACTCGCGGATCCGCAGGGCGACACCGCGCTCCAGCGCGAGGGTGATCAGGGTGAGGGTGTCGACTTGTCTCGATCCGGGCGGAAGGTGGCTGAATATCGTCGACAGCGCCGCGTGGAAGAAGGCCGAGGAGGCCTGGACGGATTCCCGGGGGTGGACCCCGTCCGCCGCGCGTGTCGCGCCGACGTCCCAGGCCAGCAGCTTGCACGTCTGGTCGACCTCGACCTGCCCCACGCGCAGGCTGGTGACCACGTCGGCGACGATCTGACGGGCGGTGGCCAGGGCCTGGTCCAGCGAGGCCGGGCTCTGCGCGATGGCGTTGCCGGCCGCCCGGAGCGAGGCCTCGTAGGCCTCGACTATCTCGGGCGTGCGTTGTTCGATCAGGTCCGCCACCTGTTGGCGAGTCGTCAAGGCTGCCTTCTCCAAACCGGTCACGTGCCGGCCCCCGTGTCGCCTTGGCCAAGCGGGGTCAAGATACCAGAACGCCGTGCGAATTCGAGGGCGTGAAGATGGCCTCCGGGAGCACCCCTCGCCGGTCGAGCGTGTTCGAATCTTCAACTAGTTCAAAGGCGTGGCCGGAATGCCGGGACCGGTGACAAAGGGGGGGTCGGCCGCGCCGTGAAGAAGTGGACGGCGGAGTGGCCGGAAGTCGTCCCGTCGTGCCGGCCGCCACCCGGCCGGGCGCGGGCGGAGGGACCGCCGGTGGTACCGGGGCCGGAGCGGAGTGGCCCGGGGGTGGAGTGGCCACTACTCCCTTCGATACCCCCCGCTCATCCCTCCGGCGCGGATGGGCCGACAGCGCCGGCGAGACCGTTGTCCGGGACTACGGCGGCTCTCTAGCGTGACGTTCACAGGACGTCCGCAATCGACCGGTACTTCCTGCATGTCCGCAACAAGAGCATCACTCCGTGCATGTCCGCAACAAGACCAGTACTTCCCGCATGTTCGCAACAAGAAACAGTTGTGAGGAACCAGACCGTGAAGGCTGACCGGCTGCCCCGGCGCTACCAGGCGTTCGTCCCGATGACCCTGCCCGACCGCACCTGGCCGGACCGGACCCCCACGGCGGCGCCGCGCTGGCTCTCCACGGACCTGCGGGACGGGAACCAGGCGCTGGCCCGCCCGATGACGCCGGCCCGCAAGCTCGCCATGTTCGACCTCCTGGTGGCGATGGGCTACCGGGAGATCGAGGTCGGCTTCCCGGTCGCCAGCCAGGACGAGTACGACTTCGTCAGGATGCTGATCGAGCAGGACCGGATACCCGAGGACGTCCGCGTCTCGGTGCTGGTGCCGGCCCGCGACGAGCTGATCGAACGGACCGTGGAGAGCCTGCGCGGCGCCCGCGCCGCCACCGTCCACGTGTACAACGCGACCGCGCCGCTCTTCCGCGACCTCGTCCTCGGGATCGGCCGGCCGGAGTGCGTCGACCTCGCCCTGCGCGGCACCCGGTCGATGATGCGGCACACCGAGCGGCTGCTGGGCGACTGCGAGGTCGGCTACCAGTACTCCCCGGAGCTGTTCAACGAGACCGAGCCGGAGTTCGCCGTCGAGGTCTGCGAGGCGGTGATGGACCTCTGGGAGCCCGGCCCGGGCCGCGAGATCGTGCTGAACTTCCCGGCCACGGTCGAGCGTTCGATGCCGCACGTGTTCGCCGACCAGATCGAGTGGCTGGACCGCACCCTCTCCCGTCCCGAGCACCGCTGCCTGTCGATCCACCCGCACAACGACCGGGGCACCGGGGTGGCCGCCACCGAACTGGCCCTGCTGGCCGGGGCGAAGCGGGTCGAGGGCTGCCTGTTCGGCGGCGGGGAGCGGGCCGGCAACGTCTGCCTGGTCACCCTCGGCCTCAACCTGCTGACCCAGGGCGTCGACCCGGGCATCGACTTCTCCGACATCGACCGGGTGCGCCGCACCGTCGAGCACTGCTCCGGACTGCCGGTCTCCCCCCGCCACCCCTACGGCGGCGAACTGGTCCACACCGCCTTCTCCGGCACGCACCAGGACGCCATCAGGAAGGGCTTCGCCGCCCTGGAGGCCGAGGCCGCCGCCGCCGGCGAGAGCCCGCGCGACCGCGCCTGGCGGATGCCGTACCTGCCGATCGACCCGCAGGACCTCGGCCTCGGCTACGAGGCGGTGGTCCGGGTGAACAGCCAGTCCGGCAAGGGCGGCGTCGCCCACGTCATGAGCGCCCGGCACGGCCTGGACCTGCCGCGCGGGCTGCAGATCGAGTTCGCCCGCACCGTGCAGGCGGTCGCCGAGGCCACCGGCGCCGAGGTCGCGCCGGACCGGATCGGCCGGCTCTTCGAGCGGGAGTACCGGTCCACCGCGGACGAGACCAAGCCGCTGGCCGTACGCCACGCGCCGGTCCCCACCGAGCTGTTCGTCGACGGGGCCGGCCCCGCCAGCGCGGACGGCACGGTCCGCGCGGAGGAGGTGCGCAGCCTCGGCGCGACCCTGGCGCCCTGGGGCGTCGAGGTCCGGGACGTCCGGCACACCGGCCCCGAGGGCAAGTCCGCGGACCCGGGGCGGGAGGCCGCCGTCTACGCCCGCTGCGCCTTTCCCGACGGGCCGGCCTGGGGCTTCGGCCGGGGCCCGGGCCTGCACGCCGCCGCCTTCTCCGCGATCCGGGCCGCCGCCGCCCGGGCCGGCCAGGGCCCGGCCGAACCGGACCCGCCCGCACCGGAGCGGGCCCGGGCCCAGGGCGCCGCCCCGCTCCCCGCCGAGCGCCGCTGAGCACCGCTGAGCCCGAACACCAGCTGGGCCCACCACAGACCCACCGACGGGGCACCACCGGGAGCCCCGGAGCAGCACCGAGCACCACCCAGCACCACCCGAGCAGCACCGAGCACCGCTGAGTCCCACGCAGCCGGTTCCCCCACCCACACCGCACGTACGCACGAGAGAAAGTCTGAGCAATGATGCTGGTCGAACGCGATGAGCACCTGGCCTTCCTGGCCGGTCTGCTGACCGAGGCGGTCGGGGGCAGGGGACGGATCGCCGTGGTGAGCGGCCCGGCGGCCACCGGAACGAGCGCCCTGCTGGACGAGTTCGTCGAGCAGGCGGCCGGGGCGGGCGTCCTGCCGCTGACGGCGGTGGGGTCGGCCGCCGAGACCGGCCTGCCGCTCGGCGTGCTGGGCCAGTTGCTGCGCGGCGCCCCGGTGCCGGCCGAGCAGCGGGCCGCCGTCCGCGAACTGCTCGCGGCCGGCCCGGACCGGCGGGAGCCGGCCGCCCGGGAACTGAGCGCGCTGCTGCTCGACCTGGCCGAACGGCAGCCGCTCGCCCTGGTGGTGGACGACGTCCAGCACGCCGACCCGGACTCGCTGGCCTGCCTCTCCCACCTGACCCGCCGGCTCGGCCGCTCCCGGATCATGGCCGTCCTCGGCCGGACCGGCCGGGCCGCCCACCGCACCGCCGAGTTCCACCAGGAGCTGCTGCGCCGCCCCGGCTGCCACAGCCTGGTCCTGCCCCTGCTCACCCCCGACGGCGTGGAGCGGCTGGTCGCCGAGCGCCTGGGCCGGGAGGCCGCCGACCGGCTCGCCGCCGACTGCCACCGGATCAGCGGCGGCAACCCGCTGCTGCTCACCGCCCTGCTCGACGGCCAGCTCGCGGCGGTGCGGGCCGGCACCGACGACGGCGGGCTGGCCGTCGCCGACGGCTACGGGCAGGCGGTGCGCGACCTGCTGCACCGGAGCGCCCCCGGGCTGCTCCCGCTCGTCCAGGCCCTCGCCGTGCTCGGCGCCCCGGACGGGGTCGGCCGGCTGCTCGGCGTGGACGGCGCGGAGGCGGCGCGCGGCCTGCGCGAGCTGGCGGACTGCGGCCTGCTGGCCCCCGACGGCTTCCGCCACCCGGCCGCCCGGGCCGCCGTGCTGCTCGACACCGGCTCCGAGCGCAGGGCCGAACTGCACGGCAGGGCCGCCGGACTGCTGCACGCGGGCGGGGGCGCCGCGGCCGCGACGGCCGAGCACCTGCTCGCCTCCGGGCGGGTCGAGGAGGCCTGGACGGTCCCCGTACTGGAGGAGGCCGCCACGCTGGCGCTGGCCGAGGGCCGGGTCGGCCAGGCCGTCGAGTACCTGCGGCTGGCCTGCCGGGTCTGCGCGGACGGGCCCCGGCTGGCCCGGATCAGGACCGCCCTGGTCCGCGCCGAGTGGCGGATCAACCCGGGCGCCCCGACCCCGCACCTCACCGAGCTCACCACCGCCCTGCACCGCGGCCACCTGCGCCCCAGCGACGGCCTGGTGCTCGCCAAGGCCCTGCTGTGGCACGGCCGTTTCGAGGAGGCCAGGGACGTGCTGTCCCGGCTCGGCCTGGAGAGCGGTCCGCACGACCCGGAGACCGCGGCCGAGCTGCGGACCACCCGGCCGTGGCTGCGCTGCTGGTACGCGCCGCTGCTGGCGCACGTGCCGTCCGCCGAGGAGGAGCCGGACCCGCGCCCGGCGCCGTCCACCGCGGTCAGCTGGCGGCTGGAGGCGGCCACCGCGCTGGACTCGGTGCTCAGCCGCGGCCCGTCCGAGCAGGCGGTCGCCGAGGCCGAGCGGATCCTGCGCACCTCCCGGCTGGACGAGACGGGCATGGACACCGTCGAGTCGGCGCTGCTCGCGCTGACCTACGGCGACCGGGCCGACCGGGCCGCGCCCTGGTGCGACGGCCTGATCGCGGAGGCGGCCGCCCGCCAGTCCCCGGGGCGCCAGGCCCGGTTGGCGACCATCCGGGCCGAGATCGCCGTACGGCAGGGCGACCTGCCCGGCGCCGAGCGGTACGCCCGGCAGGCGCTGGAGATCATCCCGGCCGGCAGCTGGGGGGTGGCGGTCGGCGGCGCGCTGGCCAGCCTGCTGACCGCGCTGACCGCGATGGGCCGCCACGACGAGGCCGCCGACCAGCTCAACCTGCCCGTCCCGGAGGCGATGCTGCAGAGCCGCTACGGCCTCCACTACCTCCAGGCCCGCGGCCGGTACCAGCTGGCCACCGGCCACCTGAACGCCGCGCTCGGCGACTTCCTCGCCTGCGGCGAGCTGATGCGCCAGTGGGGGCTGGACGTGCCCGGCCTGGTCGCCTGGCGCGGCGAGGCCGCCGAGGCGATGCTCCAGCTGGGCGACCGCGACGGGGCCCGGCGCCTGCTGGAGGAGCAGCTCGCGATGGTCGACCAGTGCGCGCCGCGGGCGCGGGGCGTGGCGATGCGCCAGCTCGCCGCCACCGGCGACCTGCGCCAGCGCCCGGCCCTGCTGCGCAAGGCCGCGGACGTGCTCCAGGAGGCCGGCGACCGGTACGAGCTGGCCCGGGCGCTCGCCGACCTGGCCAGGACCTACCACGACCTGGGCGAGCTGCGCCGGGCCAGGCTCACCGCCCGCCGCGCCTGGATGCTGGCCGAGGAGTGCCAGGCCCAGCCGCTCACCCGGCTGCTGGGCGTGGAGTTCGGCTGGAGCAGCGGCGGCGACCAGTCGGCCCGGGAGAGCGCCCCGGCGGTGTCCGACGCGGTGCTCAGCGACGCCGAGTGCCGGGTCGCCGAGCTGGCCGCGCACGGCTACACCAACCGGGAGATCGCCAAGCGGCTGTACGTGACGGTCAGCACCGTGGAGCAGCACCTGACCCGGGCCTACCGGAAGCTGCGGGTCAGCTCCCGGGTCGACCTGCCCACGGCGATGGGCGCGCTGACCCGGGCCGGCTGAGCCCCGGCCGGGCCCCCGGCGGGCCCCTGGTCGAGCCCCGGCGGGGCCGGGCAGGGGGCCCCGCCGGGACAGGGGGCCCTAAGGGGCGGACCGGGGTGTTCGAGCGGGTCCGCCCCTGCTGGAATGCGTCTGTCAGTCGTCCATGGCCGGAATTTTCCAGAAAGGGGGGCGACATGGCGCTGACCTTGTCAGAGAAGGACGTGCCACCGCTCGCGGAACAGGACGGGGCATTGCCCCGGATCATCGGCATCGCCACCGCGAACCCGCCGGACTCCTATGCGCAGAGCGATATCCTCGACATATTCGGGATAACCGACCAGCGCATTCGGTCGCTTTTCATGAACAGCGCGATCGACCGCCGTTTCCTCATTCTCCCGCCGGAGGGGCCGGACGGCGGGCGCCGGATGGAGACCCAGGGCGAACTCCTCCGCAAGCACCGGGCGTCGGGCGTGGAGACGGGCGCGCGGGCGGTGCGCGAGTGCGTGGCCCGCACCGGCCTCGACCTCTCCGAGATCGGCTACATCTGCTGCGTCACCACCACCGGACTGCTCACCCCCGGACTCTCCGCCCACCTGATCAAGGAACTGGGCCTCGACGTCCGGACCAGCCGGCTCGACGTGGTCGGCATGGGCTGCAACGCCGGGCTCAACGGCCTGACCGCGGTGGCCGGTTGGGCCGCCGCCAACCCCGGGCGACCGGCCCTGATGGTCTGCGTCGAGACCTGCTCGGCGGCCTACGTCTTCGACGGCACCATGCGCACCGCGGTGGTCAACAGCCTGTTCGGCGACGGCGCCGCGGCGGTGATCCTGATGGCCGACCCGGACGGCCAGCTGGACCGCCCGGAGAGCGGCGTGCGGGCCGAGGGCCCGACCGTCCTCAAGTTCTCCAGCCGCATCATCCCCGAGGCCGTCGACGCGATGCGCTACGACTGGGACGACGACCAGGGCAAGTTCAGCTTCTTCCTGGACCGCGACGTGCCGTACGTGGTCGGCGCGCACGCCGAACTCGTCGTCGACAGGCTGCTGGAGGACACCGGCCTGCGGCGCAGCGACATCGCCCACTGGATCGTCCACTCCGGCGGCAAGAAGGTCATCGACTCGGTCCAGATCAACCTCGGACTGACCCGGCACGACGTCCGGCACACCACCGGGGTGCTGCGGGACTACGGGAACCTCTCCAGCGGCTCGTTCCTGTTCTCCTACGAGCGGCTGATGGCCGAGGGGCAGGTCCGGCCCGGCGACCTCGGGGTCTTCATGACGATGGGCCCCGGATCGACCATCGAGACGGCCCTCGTCCGGTACTGACCGGAATGCACCAGACACAGCCCGCACCTTCCGAAAGAGGAATTCCCATGTCCGTCAGCGAACTGCTTCCCGAACGCACCGGGTCGGCCGGGCGCCACGTCCTGATCGACTGCTCCGCGCCGCTGACCGAGCAGCTGATCGGCCAGGTCGTCGAGGTCTGCGACGAACTGGAGGACGCCGACCGGGCGACCTTCGCCGTGCTGCACGTCGAGGGGACGGCCGGCGTCCGCGAGCAGGCCTGGCCCGGCGAGGTCGGCATCCACCTGGTCAACAAGTGGGAGCGCGCGCTGCGCCGCCTGGAGCGCGTCCCGGCCGGCGTCCTCGCCGTCGCGGCCGGCGAGTGCGCGGGCCCGGCGCTGGACCTGCTGCTGGCCGCCGACCACCGGATCGCCACGGCGGACACCCGGCTGAGCCCGGCGGTCACCGCCGGCCGGCTGTGGCCCGGCATGGCCGTCCACCGCCTGGTCCAGCAGCTGGGCGTCGCCCGCGCCCGCCGCCTGGTGCTGTTCGGCACCGAGGTCACCGCGGCGGAGGGCGCCGAGCTGGGCCTGTTCGACCGGGTCGTCGAGGACCGCGCGGGCGTCGCCGCCGCCGTCGAGAGCGCCGGCGCGCTGCTCGGCGGGCTGGTCGGCGGCGAACTGGCGATCCGCCGCCGGCTGCTGCTGGACGCCACCACCACCAGCTTCGAGGAGTCGCTCGGCGCCCACCTGGCGGCCTGCGACCGGACGCTCCGCAACCAGTCCGCCGACCGGGCCTGACCCGTCCGGCGCCCGACCGTCCCGCGCCCGGGCCGGCCGGCGCCCGACCCGACCCGTACCCGATCCACCGAGGGAAACAGCTGTCATGACCGTCCCAGTCTTCACCCTGGACACCGCGCGCAGCGTGGACACCGCCCCGGAGGCCAGGCTGTCCCGGCAGCGCTTCCTGCGGGAGCACGTCGCAGAGGTCTACGGTGCGCTCACCGAGGAGCGCACCGTCCACCTGCGACTGGACGAGCTGCTGCGCCGGGCCGGGGAACGCCACCCCGGCCTGGTGCCCGGCGAGGCGCAGCTGGCCGCCGAGCACGGGCTGCGGCAGGCCGACAAGGAGGGCCTGGAGATCGACCAGGGCATCTTCCTCCAGGCCGTCCTCGCCCACCCCGAGTGCGGCCGGCACCTGATCGACGCGATGCTGCGCCCCACCGAGCGGGCGCTGGCCCTGCTCCCGGAGTTCAGCCGCACCGGCAGCGCCGACCTCGGCGTGGTCCGGATCGAGCGCCGCGACGGCACCGCCCACGTGACCGTCCACAACGACCACTGCCTGAACGCCGAGACCAACGCCCATGTCGAGGACATGGAGACCGCGGTGGACCTCGTCCTGCTCGACCCGGCCACCGAGGTCGGCGTCCTGCGCGGCGGCGAGATGACCCACCGGCGCTACCTCGGCCGCCGGGTGTTCAGCGCCGGGATCAACCTCACCGAGCTGCACGAGGGCACCATCTCGTACGCGGACTTCCTGATGCGCCGCGAGATCGGCTACATCAGCAAGATCTACCGCGGCCTGCTGGTCGACGACGACCGCGCCTGGCCGCAGCGCACGCTGGAGAAGCCCTGGGTGGCCGCCGTGGACACCTTCGCGATCGGCGGCGGGGCGCAGCTGCTGATGGTCTTCGACCACGTGATCGCCGCCGCCGACAGCTACTTCAGCCTGCCCGCCGCCCAGGAGGGCATCGTCCCCGGCCTCGGCAACCTGCGCCTCACCCGGCTCGCCGGCGGCCGGGTCTCCCGCCAGGTCATCCTCGGCGGGCGCAAGATCTGGGCCCGCGAGCCCGACGCCGCCGCGCTGTTCGACGAGGTGGTCGAGCCCAAGGCGATGGACGCGGCCGTGGAGGCCGCCGCCGCCCGGCTGGCCAGCCCCGCGGTGGTCGCCAACCGGCACATGCTCCACCACGCCGAGGAGCCCGTCGAGACCTTCCGCCACTACCTCGCCGAGTTCGCCCTCCAGCAGGCCCTGCGGCTGTACGGGCTGGACGTGATCGCCAAGGTCGGCGCGTCGTGGACCCGCCGCCCGGCGAAGGACGCCTGATGCGCCCGGTCGAGGCGATGCTGGAGATCCTCCGGGCCGAGGGCGTCACCACCGTCTTCGGCAACCCCGGCACCAGCGAACTGCCCTTCACCGACGCGCTCAGCGCGGCCGGGGACATCGACTACGTGCTCGGCGCCCACGAGGGCTCGGTGGTCGCCATGGCGGACGGCTACGCCCGGGCCACCGGCCGCACCGCCTTCGTCAGCCTGCACATCGCGGCCGGCCTCGCCAACGGCCTGGTCGGGTTGCTCAACGCCAGCCGCTCGCGCACCCCGATGGTCGTCACCGCGGGCCAGCAGGACCGCCGCCACCTGGCCTGCGACCCGATGCTCTCGGGCGACCTGATCGGCCTGGCCTCGGCGGCGGTCAAGCAGACCTTCGACGTCCAGCACGCCCACGACCTGCCGCTGATGCTCACCCGGGCCTTCGCCGCCGCCCGGCGCGCCCCCGCCGGGCCGGTGTTCCTGTCCATCCCGATGGACCTGCTCACCGAGGACGTCGACGTCGAGGTGCCCGGCCGCTCCACCCTCGCCCCGCAGGGCCCGGCCACCGAACTCGCCGCCGCCGCCGGGCTGCTGGCCGCCGCCGAGCGCCCCGCCCTGGTGGCCGGGGACGCCGTCGGCCGCGACGGCGCGGTGGCCGAACTGACCGCGCTCGCCGAGGCGCTCGGCGCGGTGACGTACCACCAGCCGATGAACGACAACCTGGACTTCCCCACCTCGCACCCGCTGTACGGCGGCATGCTGGGCGCCACCCACGCCGCGATCCGGGAGACCCTGGCGGCCCACGACACCGTCCTGATCGTCGGCACCCACGCCTTCATGGCCCACCACTACACCCCCGGCTCGCCGATCCCGGAGACCACCACCGTCCTCCAACTGGACGCCGACGCCGCCGAACTGGGCCGCAACTTCGGCGTCCGACTGGGCCTGCACGGCGCGCTTCGGCCCTCCCTGGCCGCCCTCGCGGAGCAGCTCGCCGGACGCGTCCCGCGGGCCGCCGAGCGGACCGCCGCCGCCGGCCGGCGGGCGGCGGCCGGGTGGGCCGCCACCGACCGCGCCGCGCTCGCCGCGTACGGACCGGGCCCGCTCGACCCGCTGGCCGCCGCCCACGCCGTGGCCGCCGGACTGCCCGAGGACGCCGTGGTGGTCGAGGAGGCCATCACCACCGGCCTGCGGCTGCGCCAGGTGCTCCGCCAGGACCGCCCGGGCTCGTACCTGCACACCGTCGGCGGCGGCCTCGGCCACGGCATCGGCGCCGCCGTCGGCCGCCGGATGGGCGACGACAGCCGCCCGGTGGTCGCCGTGCTCGGCGACGGCTGCGCGATGTTCGGCCTCCAGGGCCTGTGGGCGGCCGGCCACTACCGCGTCCCGGTGACCTTCGTGGTGATGAACAACGGCGAGTACCGCACCCTCAAGGAGACCCTGGACACCTGGGACAGCCGCTCCACCCGGGGCGGGCGCTACCTCGGCCTGGACCTGGCCTTCGGCCCGGACAGCGGCCGCCACCGGCTGGACTTCCGGGCCGCCGCCGAGTTCTTCGGCATCGAGGCCGTCCGGGTCTCCCACCCCGCCGAACTCACCGAGATCGTCGCCAAGTCGGCGTCCGCGACCGCGCCGCTCCTGGTCGACGTGCCCATCACCGGGCACACCCCGCCTCGTTGAACCGGGGGCGTGCCCGACGGACACGCCCCGGTACGCCGTTCGTCGGGGCCGAACCACTGACAAGGGAGGTGGCCGCGATGAGCGGTCTCATTCAGCTGGACGCCGGGCTCGACCCGGCACTCTCCGGTGGCGAGCTCCAGGTACGGGAGCCCGCCACCGGGCGCCCGATCGCCGTGGTCTCGCTGGCCGCGGCCGCGGACGTGGACCCCGCCGTGGCCGCCGCCGCGCAGGCCCAGCCCGGCTGGGCGGCGACCCCGCCGACCGGGCGCGCCGCCGTCATGCGCCGCGCCGCCGCCGTGCTGGAGCGCCACCGCGAGGAGATCGTCGACCTGCTGGTCCGCGAGGGCGGATCGGTGCGCGGCAAGGCCGACTTCGAGGTCGGCGCCGTCCTGGACGAGCTGTGGTCCGCCGCGGCGCTGCCCACCCGCCCCAACGGCCACCTGCTGGCCTCCGAGCCGGGCCGGGAGAGCTTCGCCCGCCGGGTGCCGCTCGGGGTGGTCGGCGTGATCAGCCCGTGGAACGTGCCGCTGGTGCTGGCGATGCGCGCGGTCGCCCCCGCGCTGGCCCTCGGCAACGCCGTGGTGGTCAAGCCCGACGTGCACACCCCGGTCTCCGGCGGCCGGGTGATCACCCGGCTCTTCGAGGAGGCGGGCCTGCCCGCCGGGCTGCTCCAGGTCCTGCCCGGCGACGCCGAGGTCGGCGAGGCCCTGGTCCGCCACCCCGACGTGCCGATGATCGCCTTCACCGGCTCCAGCGAGGTCGGGGCCAGGATCGGCGCGGTCGCCGGCGGCATGCTCAAGCGCGTCTCGCTCGAACTCGGCGGCAACAACGCCCTGATCGTCCTCGACGACGCCGACCTCGACGCCGCGGCCTCGTCCGGGGCCTGGGGCTCCTTCTTCCACCAGGGCCAGATCTGCATGGCCGCCGGGCGCCACCTGGTGCACCGCGCCGTCGCCGACCGGTACCTGGAGCTGCTCGCCGACCGCGCCCGCAAGCTGCGCCTCGGCGACCCCTTCCGCGAGGAGGTCGACCTCGGCCCGGTCATCGGCGAGCGGCAGCTCGACCGGGTCGAGCGGATCGTCCGCGAGTCGGTGGCGGCCGGCGCCGTGGTGCTGGCCGGCGGCGCCCGGCGCGGCCCGTTCTTCGAGCCGACCGTGCTGGCCGGCGTCACCCCCGACATGCCCGCCTTCACCGAGGAGGTGTTCGGGCCGGTCGCCCCGGTCACCGTGGTCGCCGACGACGACGAGGCCGTCGAACTGGCCAACCGGACCGCGTACGGGCTCACCGCCGCCGTCCAGACCGGCTCGGTGCGGCGCGGCCGGGCGATCGCCGACCGGCTGCGCACCGGCATGGTCCACGTCAACGACCAGACCATCAACGACGAGGCCCACGTGCCGCACGGCGGCCGCGGCGCCTCCGGCAACGGCACCCGGCACGGCTCCGAGCACAGCTGGGACGAGTACACCCAGTGGCAGTGGCTGACCGTCCGCGAGACCCCGGCGAGGTACCCGTTCTGATGGCCGAGCCGACACGGGTGCGGTACGAGAGGAAGGGCCGGGTCGGGTACGTCACCCTCGACCGGCCCGAGGTGCTGAACGCGATGGACCTGCGCATGCACGAGGAGCTGTGCGGGATCTGGGACGAGGTCGAGGCCGACCCCGAGGTCTGGGTGGTGGTGCTGGCCGGCGCCGGGGACCGGGCCTTCTCGGTCGGCCAGGACCTCAAGGAGCTGGCCGAACGGGTCAGGGCCGGCACCGCCACCTCCACCTTCGGCAGCCGGGGCAAGCCGGGCTACCCCCGGCTCACCGAGCGGTTCGCGCTCTCCAAGCCGGTCGTCGCCCGGGTCCAGGGCTTCGCCATGGGCGGCGGCTTCGAGCTGGCGCTGGCCTGCGACATCATCGTCGCCGCCGAGGACGCCGTCTTCGCGCTGCCCGAGGCGAAGCTCGGCCTGATCGCCGGCGCCGGCGGGGTGTTCCGGCTGGCCCAGCAGCTGCCCTACCGGGCCGCGCTGGGCCACCTGATGACGGGCCGCCGGCTGAGCGCCCGGCGCGCGCTGGAGTACGGGCTGGTCAACGACGTGGTGCCGGCCGGGGAGCTGGACGACTGCGTGGACGGCTGGGTGCGCGACATCCTGCGCTGCGCCCCGCTGTCCGTCCGCGCGGTCAAGGAGGCGGCGGCCAAGGCCCTCACCACGCCGCTGGAGCAGTCCTTCGCCACCCGCTACGTCTGGGAGGAGCGCCGGATGCACAGCCGGGACGCCGAGGAGGGCCCGCTGGCCTTCCTGGAGAAGCGCGAACCGGAGTGGACCGGCACCTGACGCGACAGTGACGGCAACGACGAGGCCGCCGCCGGGAATCCGGCGGCGGCCTCGGTCGTCGTGCGGTGACCGCGTCGACTACGGGACGACGACCAGGCGCTTGTGCCCGGTGTCCTCGGCCTGCCAGGCCTGCTCGATCTCCGCCAGCGGCACCGCCCGGGTGTCGATCCGGATCTCACCGGCGGCGGCGCCCGCCATCAGGCGGTTGAACATGTCCAGGAACGCCTGCGGCGGCGGGAAGCCGCCGCCCACGATGGTCAGGCCCGCGCTGCGGATCGTGCCGGCCGACAGCTCGATGGTGGCGCCCGCCGACTCGCCGATCTGCACCAGCCGGGGGCCGGAGCTCTTCAGGTGGAAGTCCTTGCGGGTCATCGCGGTCAGCAGCGCCTCGGTCGGCTTGCCCCACAGGTAGTCCAGGATCACGTCGTACCCGGTGTCGCCGGCCGCGGCGGCGAAGGCCTCGGCCATCTCCTCCTGGGTGCCGTTCAGCGGGACGGTGGCGTCCGCGCCGTACGAGCCCAGGGTGTCCAGGACCTCCTGGTTGCGGCCGGCGGCGACGACCCGTCCGGCGCCCAGGTGCTTGGCGATCTGGATGGCGAGCTTGCCGGCGGCGCCGGTGGCGCCCAGCACCAGGACGGTCTCGCCGGGCTGCAGCTTGGCGGCGTGCTCCAGCGGTATCCACGAGGAGAGCGCCGGGTTGGGCAGCGCGGCGGCGGTGAGGTCGTCCACGCCGTCCGGCACCGGCCAGGTGAACGGGGCGCGGGCGACGGTCAGTTGCGCCATCGAGCCGTACGGCTTGCGGGCCCCGCCGAAGAACACCCGGCTGCCGTCCTCCAGTCGGCCGACGCCGTCCAGGCCGACCACCGCGGGCAGGTTGTCGGAGCTGGCGAAGTGGCCGCCGCCGGCCACCGCCTTGGTGGAGGGGTTGAGCGCGGCCGCCAGGACCTGGACGAGCACCTCGCCCTCGCCCGCGGTCGGCTCGGGGAACCGCTCGAAGCGGGGCGGCTTGCCGAGCGTGTGGAGGACTGCGGCGTCCATGGTGCTACTCCATTCACAGGTGATCGGGCCGAACGTACGCCGGTCCCCGGCCGAGGGCGGCCGGGGACCGGGGAAAACATCAGTTGATCAGACCGGCTTCCTTGGCCGCCAGTTCGAGCTCGGCGGGGGAGCCGGTGAAGATGGTGCGGACGTGCTCGGTGACGGCCTCGACCGGCCAGTCCCACCAGGCGATCCGGGTGAGCCGGTCGATGTCCGCGTCCTCGAAGCGCTTCTTGATCAGCTTGCCGGGGTTGCCGCCGACCACGCCGTAGGCCGGCACGTCGGAGGTGACCACGGCCCGGGTGCCGATGATCGCGCCGTCGCCGATCGTCACGCCCGGCATGATCACGGCCTCCCGGCCGATCCACACGTCGTTGCCGATGACGGTGTCGCCGCGGCTGGCGACGGTAGCCAGCGCGTCCACCGTCCGCGCGGTCCAGTCCCCGCCGAACATGAAGAACGGGTAGGTGGTGGAGCCGATCATCGGGTGGTTGGCGGCCGGCATGATGAACTGGGTGCCGGTGCCGATGGCGCAGTACTTGCCGATCACCAGCTTCTCGGGCCCGAAGTTGTAGAGCACGTTCCGGGTCTCGAACGCCGCCGGGTCGTCGATGTCGGCGTAGTAGGTGAATTCCCCCACCTCGATCAGCGGCGAGCTGATCAGGTTCTTCAGGAACACCACCTTGTTGTCCATTCCCGGAAGGTACGTCTGGGAAGGGTCGGGGCTGACGGGCATGGCCTCTCCTCGTGCGGGACTATGCCTTGACGGCGGTGACGAACAGGAAGTTTCCGGGGCCGGACAGGTCGCGCACGGTCATCCCGGCGCCGGCCAGCCAGCCGGTGAGCTGCTCCGGGTCGAAGGAGCCGCGGTGCGCCTGGCGCTCCAGCCGGCTCTGGAACTGTCGGTAGAGCGGGTCGGCGGCCTGACGGAAGGTCATGACCGTGAAGGTGCCGCCCGGGCGCAGGCAGCGGCCGACCTCGCGGATCGCCCGCTCCGGGTCGGGGATGGCCTGCAGCGCGTTCCAGCAGTTCACCCCGCCCAGCGAGGCGTCCTCGAACGGCAGCTCCAGGGCGCTGCCGCGGACGGTGAGGACCCGGTCCAGCTTGGCCCGCAGCTGGGCCAGCATCTCGGCGGAGAGGTCCAGCGCGATCACCCGCTCCTCGCCGAGCGAACGGGCCAGCACCCTGGTCCAGCGGCCGGCGCCGGCCGCCAGGTCGAGCACCGGGCCCTCGACCGGCCGGACGTGCTCGCTGAGGTAGGCGTCCTCGTCGTCGAGCGACACCCAGCCGCCCCAGTTGGCGCCCATGATCCGGACGAACCCGGCCCGCAGGCCGCGCTCGTACCGGCCGGCCAGCAGCGGGTCGCTCGGGCCGGACGGCTGGTCGTGGAAGTCCAACAGCCCGTCCACCGACGGGAATACGGCCTCGCAGCCGGTGCAGACGGCGGCCTCGGCGCCGCCGGTCAGCGGCTGCCGGCAGCGCGGGCAGCGGACGGCCCGGGCGTGGCCCCGCAGGACGTCCGCGGCCGGGGACGGCTCGGCGGTCCGCTCCTCCTCGGGGGCGGGCACCACGAACGGGGACACCGTGGCGCCGTGCTCGCAGGCCCAGACCGCCTTGGCGCCGGAGTAGGCCAGCAGCGCCCGGGTCTCGGTCGCCCACAGCTCGGCGGTGCGCTCGGCGGGCAGGCCGAGCCACTGGTCGAGCGCGGGGGCGGTGGCCCGCTCCTGCTCGGTCAGGCCCCAGACGGCGGGGGAGGGGAAGACCCGGCCGAGGTTCCACCGGGTCGCGGCGTCCGCGGTCTCCCACGGCTGGAGGCAGCGGGCCAGCCGGGACAGGTCGTCCCGGTCCACCCCGGTGCCGGGGAGGGCGGCGAGGATCCGCTCGCCGTCCTCGGGGAAGTGGCCCAGCAGGAAGAACAGGGCGGCGCCGCGGCCGGCGTCCGTCCCGCCGTCCGACAGCAGCCGGAGGTAGCGGTCCAGGCCGGCCCGGACGGCCTCGTGGGCGGGGAAGCCGCCGTCCGGGCCGGCGGCCTCGGCCAGCAGCCCGAGCAGCAGGGCGAGCCTGGCCTGGTGTGCGGGCGGGACGGTGTCCAGCGCGTCCAGCAGGGCCGGAATTCCGGCGAGCGCGTCCGGGCGGAGGGAACCGTCCGCCTGGAATTCCGCGGCGAGCCGGCGGAATACGCCGTCGAGTTCGGCGGGGGTCGAGCCGGTGAATTCGTCGATCGTGGCGCGCGCGACCGAAATCGCGCTCGTGTCACTCATGGTGCGGAGCCTACCCGTCCCGGTCTGCGAGGCAGATCCGAATATGGTGCGAGAAGCGTGTTCTGAGGGGAATTCAGGGGGTGTAGGGGGGTGTTAGGGGATGAGCAGGACGCGGCCGCTGGTGCGGCGCTCCTCGACGGCGGCGTGCGCCTCGGCGGCCTGGCCGAGCGGGAAGCGGGAGTCGATCCGGACGGTCAGCTTCCCCTCGCGCATCCACTGGAAGCAGCGCTCCAGGAAGTTCAGCGGCGGCCACGACTCGTCGAAGAAGTGCGGCAGGCAGAAGCGGGTGACGAACAGCGAGCCCTTGTCGTTCAGCGTCATCAGGTCCAGCGGCGGGACGAAGCCGCTCGCCTGGCCGAAGTTGATCAGGTAGCCGCGCGGGGCCAGGCTGTCGAGGTTCGCCTCGAAGGTGTCCTTGCCGACCGCGTCGTAGACCACCCGGACGCCCTCGCCGCCGGTGATCCGCTTGACCTCGGCGGCCACGTCCTCGGTGCCGCCGGAGACGATCACCGCCTCGGCGCCGGCCTCCTTGGCGACGACGGCCTTCTCCTCGGCGGAGACCACGCCGATGACCCGCGCGCCGCGCATCCGGGCGAACTGGGTGATCAGCGTGCCCACGCCGCCGGCCGCCGACTGCACCAGGGCCCAGTCGCCCTCGGCCAGCGGGTACGCCTCGTGGGTCAGCTTGTACGCGAGCAGGCCCTGCACCGGCAGGCCGGCCGCCTCGCCGAGGTCGATGTCCTCCGGCACCGGGATCAACTGCGCGGCGGGGGCGATGACATGGCTCGCGTACGAGCCGGCCGCCAGGGCCCAGGCGACCCGGTCGCCGACCCGCACGCCGGTCACGTCCGGGCCGAGCGCCTCGACGTAGCCGGAGCCCTGGTAGCCGGGCTCCAGCGGGAGCGCGGCGTCGGCCCGGTAGTAGTCGCGCTTGGCGAGGTCGCCGCGCCGGTTGAGGATGTCGAAGAAGGTGACGGCCGCGGCGTGGGTGCGCAGCAGCACCTGGCCCGGGCCGGGCTCGGGCAGTTCGAGGTCCTCCAGCTCCAGCACCTCGGGGCCGCCGTAGGCGTGCTGACGGATGATCTTCATGGCGGGTGTCACTCTCTCTGGGAACGGGTGGCGTGTGAACTGACGGACCGTCAGCGCGGCTTGGCGTTGAGGTAGTTGCTGAAGGCCTTGATCTGGAAGCGCTGGAACCCGGTGAAGGAGATGCCGTCCTTGGAGCGCTTGAAGAGGCCGGGCACCGACTGGCCCTGCTTCCCGGTCGCCGCGGCGTAGTGGTAGAGCATCTTGACCCGGCGGCGGCGGATCTTCTCGTAGCGGCGCAGCAGTTCGGCGGGGGAGCCCTGGCCGGAGAGCGCCCGACCGATCACCCAGGCGTCCTCCAGCGCCTGGTTGGCGCCCATGCCGGTGCGCGGCGGGACGGCGTGCACCGAGTCGCCGAGCAGCGTCACCGGGCCGCGCCCCCACACCTTGGGGACCTGGTGCAGGATGTGCGGGAAGACCTGGACGTCCTCGTCGCTGATCGACTCCAGCAGTTCCGGCAGCGGGGAGGAGAAGCCGGCGAACCGGGCCCGCAGGTTGGCCACCGCGGACTGCGGCCGGCCGTCGGCGCCGAGCGGGCCGGTGCCGTCGGGGGAGCCGGGCGCGCCGGGCGGGACCGCGTCGCCGTCCGCCCACGGCGTCTCGAAGGCCCAGTAGAGCATGGACTCGCCGAGCGGGTGCATCACGCACAGGCCGTGCTCGCCGGCCATGGTCTGCACCCGGTTGCTGTTGGTCAGCTCCACCGGCAGCGGGGTGGTGCCGTGCCAGGTCGCCCAGCCGGTGTGCTCGGCCGGCGAGAAGCCGAAGAGGTGCTCGCGGACGAAGGAGCGGTGGCCGTCCGCGCCGATCAGCACGTCGGCCTCGATCCGCCGGCCGTCCTCGAAGGTGATCGCGACCGGCCCGTCCGTCCCCGGCGCGGGCTCGTCGATGACGGTGGCGCGGGCGCCGAACCGCAGCACGCCCGGCGGCAGCGCGGCGGCCAGCACCTCGACCAGCTCGCTGCGGCGGATCACCTTGTTCGGCGAGCCGAAGTCGCGCGCGATCCGGTCGAGGTCGACCTTGACCAGCGGCTGGCCGGTCTCCGAGGTGATGTCCACCCGGTCGAGGCGGTGGCCGAGGTCGGTGTGGTCGATGCCCAGCTGGGTCAGGATGCCCGTGGCGTTCGGCCACAGGATCACCCCGTAGCCGCCCTTGCGGAGCTCGTCCGCCTGCTCGTAGAGCTCGACCTGGTGGCCGGAGCGGGTGAGCGCCAGGGCGGAGGCGACGCCGCCGAGCCCTGCACCGATGATGACGATCTTCATGAGCTGTCTCCTGAGGAGGTTCGAACGGTGGATCAGCGGCCGGCCGTCAGAGGGGTCTGAGGGCGGGCTCGACGGCGTCGGCCAGCCACGCCAGCACGGTGCGCGCGGTGGTGTCGGAGTGGTCCTCCAGGACCGAGAAGTGGTCGCCGGGGGTGTCCAGGGCGGTGTGCGGGAGCGACCAGACGGCCTGCCAGCCGGCCGACTCCCGGATCTCCTCGGTCCACGGGTCGGCCGCCCGCACCAGCAGGGTCGGTACGGCGATCCGCTCCGGGCGCCAGCCCGCGAAGAGCCGGTGGTACGCGCCCATCGCGGCCAGCCGGGTGTCGTCGGCGAGCGCGAAGGCCGACTCGCGGTCCTTCATCGCGGCGGACATCGACGGCTCCAGCAGCGGCAGTTGGTCGTAGTCCGGGTCGTAGCTGTCGACCAGGGCCAGCCCGGCCGGGCCCGTCCCGAGCCGCTCCAGCCGGGCGGCGACCGCGTGCGCGATCCAGCCGCCGGCCGAGCGGCCGACCAGGACGAACGGCCGGCCGCCGGTGTGCCGGAGCACCGACCCGGCGTGCAGGCCGGCCAGCGCGTCCAGGTCGGCGGGCGGCAGCTCACCGGCCAGGAAGCCCGGCTGGGGCAGCACCAGGACCTCGCGGCGGCCGCGGCAGGCGGCGGCGAACCGGGCGTACTCGTGCGGGCCGGAGACCGGGCCGAAGGACGGCAGGCAGACCAGCACCGGGCCGTCCGGGCTCTGCGCCAGCCGGACCGGCTCGGCGGCCGGGGCCTCCTCGGCGGTCCGGAACGAGGGCCGGCAGCCGGCGGCGGCCTTGAGCAGGTCCAGCGCGGCCATCGAGGAACCCTGCTCGCAGGCCTGCCAGTAGAGCGTCGCCAGCGGGCCGTCGGGCTCGGCGCCTGTGGTGGTGCCCGCTCCGGCGGTCCGGCCGTCGGCGTCGGCGTCGGCGTCGGCCCGCTCGGCGAGGCGCTCGCGCAGGTGGGCGGCGAGCAGCGCCGGGGAGGGCTGGTCGTAGATCAGGCTGGTGGCCAGCCGGAGCCCGGTGGCCGCGCCCAGCTGGTTGCGCAGCGCCAGCGCCGTCAGCGAGTCGAAGCCGAGCTCGAGGAACCGCCGCCCCGGGTCGACCTGTTCGGGCCCCGCGTGGCCGAGCACCCCGGCCACCGCGCCGCGCACCAGGTCGAGCAGGATCCGCTCCCGCTCCACCTCCCCGGCGTCCGCCAGCCGCCCGGCCAGCCGCTCGGCGGCGGACGGGCCCGCGGTGTCCTCGGGGAACTCCCCGGCCGGCTCCTGGCGCCGGGCCGGCGTACCGGCCGTGAGGTCGCGCAGCAGTGCGGGCAGCGGCCCGGGAGCGGCCCGGCGGCGGATGGCGGGCAGGTCCAGGCGGGCGGTCACCAGGGTGGCGTCCCCGGCCGCCAGCGCGGCGTCGAACAGGGCCAGGCCCTCGGCGGAGGAGAGCGGGGCCACCCCGCCGCGGACCATTCGGGACAGCTCGGCCTCGTCCAGCCCGCCGGTCATGCCGCTGGGCTGCGCCCACAGGCCCCAGGCGAGCGACTGCGCGGGCAGGCCCCGGGAGCACCGGCGCTCGGCGAGCGCGTCGAGGAAGGCGTTGGCCGCGCCGTAGCTGGTCTGGCCCGCGCTGCCGAGGGTGGCGGCGGCGGAGGAGAACAGCACGAAGGCGGCCAGGTCGTGGCCAGCCGTCAGGTCGTGCAGGTGGGCGGCGGCGTCGACCTTCGGGCGGAGCACGGTGTCCACCCGGTCGGGGGTGAGCGAGTCCAGGATGCCGTCGTCGAGGACGCCGGCGGTGTGGATGACGGCGGTGAGGGGGTGGTCGGTGGGGATGTCGGCGAGCAGTGCGGCGAGTTGGTCGCGGTCGGCGGTGTCGCAGGCGGTGACGGTGACGGTGGCGCCGAGGGCGGTGAGTTCGGTGGTGAGCTCGGCGGCGCCGGGGGCGTCGGGTCCGCTGCGGCTGGTGAGCAGCAGGTGGCGGGCGCCGTGTTCGGTGACGAGGTGGCGGGCGAGCAGGGCGCCGAGGGTGCCGGTGCCGCCGGTGACCAGCACCGTTCCGGCCGGGTCGATCGGGCGGGCCGGCTCGTGGGGGACGGGCAGCAGGCGGGCCGCGTGCGGAACGCCGTCGCGGATCACCAGCTGGGGCTCGTCGGTGGCCAGGGCGGCGGGGACCGCCGCGGCGGAGGCGGCGGAGTCGTCCAGGTCGAGCAGGGCGAACTGGCCCGGGTACTCCGCCTGGGCGGAGCGGACCAGCCCCCACACCGGGGCCAGGGCGAGGTCGTCCAGGCCGGGGCCGGCGGCGCGGCGGGTGGCCAGGACGAGGCGGGAGGCGGCCAGCCGGGGTTCGGCGAGCCAGGCGCGGAGCAGGTCGAGGGTCCCGTTGACGGCGGCGCGGACGGCCGTCGGCAGCCCGGCGTCCGGGCCCGCCGCGGCGGGCAGGTGGTAGAGGACGGTGGCGGGGACCGTCTCGGCGGCGGCGAGGGCGGCCAGGTCGGCGTACGGGACCAGCCCGGCGGCGGAGCCGGGCCCGGCGTTGAGGACGGCGATCGGGCCGTCCGGGCGGCCGGTGCGGGCGCCCCCGACGGGCCGCCAGACCGTCCGGAACAGGGCGCCGGCCGAGGCGTCCTCGCGGGGCCCCTCCAGCCAGTAGCGGCCGCGCTGGAAGGGGTAGGTGGGCAGGTCGACCCGGCGGGCCCCGGCGAGGGCGGGGGAGAAGTCGACCGGGACGCCCCGGACGTGCAGCCGGGCGGCGGAGGCCAGGAAGGCGGTCGGGCCGCCGTGGTCGCGGCGGAGCGTGCCGCAGATGACGGTGGGCGCGGCCGTCTCGTCCAGGGTCTCTTGGAGTCCGGGGGTGAGGACGGGGTGGGGGCTGATCTCGACGAAGGTGGTGAAGCCGTCGGCGGCGAGGGTGCGGACGGCCTCCTCCAGCCGGACGGTCCGGCGGAGGTTGCGGTACCAGTAGGCGGCGTCCATCGTCGTGGTGTCCAGCCACCGGCTGTCGACGGTGGAGTGGAAGGGGATGTCGGCGCCGCGCGGGGTGACGGGGGCGAGCAGGGTGAGCAGGTCGTCCTGGATCCGCTCGACGTGGGCGGAGTGGGAGGCGTAGTCGACGGGGATGCGGCGGGCGCGGATGCCGTCGGTGGTGAGGTGTTCGACGAGTTCGTCGAGGGCGTCGGCGTCTCCGGCGACGACGGTGGAGGTGGGGCCGTTGACGGCGGCGACGGAGATGCGGTCGTGCCAGGGGGTGAGGTCGATGTCCTCGGCGGGTTGGGCGACGGAGACCATGCCGCCGTTTCCGGCGATGGCGGTGATGGCCTGGGAGCGCAGGGCGACGGTGCGGGCGCCGTCCTGGAGGGTGAGGGCGCCGGCGACGGTGGCGGCGGCGATCTCGCCCTGGGAGTGGCCGATGACGGCGTCGGGCTGGACGCCGTGGGCCTGCCAGAGGGTGGCGAGGGAGACCATGACGGCCCACAGGGCGGGCTGGACGACGTCCACCCGGTCGTAGCCGGGGGCGCCCTCGGCGCCGCGCAGGACGTCGATCAGCTTCCAGTCGGTGAACTCGGCCAGCGCGTCGGCGCATTCGGTGATCCGGGCGGCGAACACCGGCTCGCTGTCGAGGAGTTCGACGGCCATGCCGACCCACTGCGAACCCTGCCCGGGGAACACGAACACCGTCCGGCCGGTCACGTCCGCCGTACCGGCCACCACGGCGGCCGGGTCCTGCCCGGCGGCGTAGGCGGCGAGCGCGGCCCGGTCGGCGCCGACCACCACCGCGCGGTGGGGGAACGCGGAGCGGCCGGTGGCCAGCGAGTGGGCGACGTCGACGGCCGCGAGCGCGGGGTGGGCGTCCAGGTGCTCGGCGAGGCGCCCGGCCTGGGCCCGTACGGCGGCCTCGGTGCGGCCGGCCAGCAGCCACGGGGCGCCGGTGCCGGCCGACGGGGCCTGCTCCTCGGCGGGCTGCTCGGTGGGCTGCTCGGTGGGCTGCTCCTCCGGGGCCTGCTCGACGATGACGTGGGCGTTGGTGCCGCTGATCCCGAAGGAGGAGACGCCGGCCCGGCGCGGGCGGCCGGTCTGCGGCCACTCCCGCTCCTCGGTGAGCAGCTCCACCGCGCCCGCCGACCAGTCCACGTGCGAGGACGGCCGGTCCACGTGCAGGGTGCGGGGCAGCACGCCGTGCCGCAGCGCCAGCACCGTCTTGATCACCCCGGCCACCCCGGCCGCGCTCTGGGTGTGGCCGATGTTGGACTTCACCGACCCCAGCAGCAGCGGCCGTTCGCGGTCCTGGCCGTAGGCGGCGAGCAGCGCCTGGGCCTCGATCGGGTCGCCGAGCCGGGTGCCGGTGCCGTGCGCCTCGACGGCGTCCACGTCGGCGGCGGTGAGACCGGCGGAGAGCAGGGCCTGGCGGATCACCCGCTCCTGCGCCGGGCCGTTGGGCGCGGTCAGCCCGTTGGAGGCGCCGTCCTGGTTGACGGCGCTGCCGCGCAGCACCGCCAGCACCGGGTGCCCGTTGCGGCGGGCGTCGGAGAGCCGCTCCAGCATCAGCATGCCGACGCCCTCGGAGAACCCGGTGCCGTCCGCCGCGTCCGCGAAGGCCTTGCACCGGCCGTCCGCCGCCAGGCCCTTCTGCCGGGTGAACTCCACGAACAGTCCGGGCGTGGACATCACCGCGACGCCGCCCGCCAGGGCCAGGTCGCAGCCCCGGCGGCGCAGCTCCTGGACCGCCAGGTGGATCGTCACCAGCGAGGAGGAGCAGGCGGTGTCCACGGTGACGGCCGGGCCCTCCAGGCCCAGCGCGTACGAGACCCGGCCGGTGGCGACGCTGCCCGCGCTGCCGTTGCCCAGGTAGGCGGCGACCTCGTCGGGCACCTCGTCCAGTCGGGCGGCGTAGTCGTGGTACATCACGCCGGCGAACACGCCGGTCCGGCTGCCGCGCAGGGTGAGCGGGTCGATGCCGGACCGCTCGACGGCCTCCCAGGAGGTCTCCAGCAGCAGCCGCTGCTGCGGGTCCATGGCGAGGGCCTCGCGCGGGCCGATACCGAAGAAGCCGGGGTCGAACTCGGCGGCGTCGTAGAGGAACCCGCCCTGGGCGGTGGCGCTCTGCTCGCCGAGGTCCCAGCCGCGGTCGGCGGGGAACGGCCCGATGCCGTCGCCGCCCTCGGTGAGCAGCCGCCAGAAGTCCTCGGGCGTGCGCACCCCGCCGGGCAGCCGGCAGGCCATGCCGGTGACGGCGATCGGCTCGTCGGCGATCGCCGACAGCCGCTCGTTCTGCTTCCTGAGCCGCTCGTTGTCCTTGATCGAGGCGCGCAGCGCCTCGACGATCCGCTCCGGCGGGGTAGTCATGCTGTCCTCTTCCTCAGACGCCTGCGGGGTCCACCGAGGTGCCCAGCGCCAGTTCGACCAGGTCCGTGATGTCCATGCCGTCGATCTCGGCCGCCCGGGCCTCCTCTGCGGCCTGCTCCTCGGCGGTGCCGCCGTCGGTGCCGCCGTCGGCCTCCGCCTCGGGCAGCAGCAGCGCCCGCATCCGCTCGGCCAGCGCGCCGGCCGTCGGGTAGTCGAAGACCGCCGTCGCGGGCAGCCGCAGACCGGAGGCCTGGTAGAGCCGGTTGCGCAGCTCCACGGCCGTCACCGAGTCGAACCCGAGCTTGCTGAACGGGAGTTCGGGATCGACCTGCTCGGCCGAGGAGTGCCCGAGCACCCCGGCGATCTGCGCCCGGACCAGGTCGAGCGCGGCACGGCGGCGGTCGGCCCCGGAGAGCGCGGCCAGCCGTTCGGCCAGCCGGCCGCCGTCCTCCCCGGTACGGGACCGGGCGGCGCGCCGCGCGGCCGGCCGGACCAGCGCGCGCAGCAGGTGCGGCACCGGGGTCCGCCCGCGCAGCACCGCGAGGTCGAGCGCGGCCGGCACCACCAGCGGGGCGGGAACGGCCAGCGCCTCGTCGAACAGGGCGAGCCCGTCCCGCTCGGACAGCGGCACCGTGCCGCCCCGGCTCATCCGCTCCAGCTCGGCCTCGCCCAGGTGGCCGGTCATGCCGCTGGGCTGCGCCCACAGGCCCCAGGCCAGCGACTGCGCGGGCCGCCCGGCCGCCCGGCGGCGGGCCGCGAGCGAGTCCAGGTAGGCGTTGGCGGCGGCGTAGTTGCCCTGGCCGGGGCTGCTGAAGGTGGCGGCGGCGGAGGAGAACAGGACGAAGGCGGCCAGGTCCAGCTCCGCGGTCAGCTCGTCCAGGTGCGCGGCGGCATCGAGCTTGGGCCGCAGCACCCGGGCGAGGGCCTCGGGCGTCAGGGTCTCGACCACGGCGTCGTCGAGGACGCCGGCGGTGTGGATGACGGCGGTGAGGGGGTGGTCGGTGGGGATGTCGGCGAGCAGGGCTGAGAGTTGGTGGCGGTCGGCGGTGTCGCAGGCGGTGACGGTGACGGTGGCGCCGAGTTCGGTGAGTTCGGTGGTGAGGTCGTCTGCGCCGGGGGCGTCGGGTCCGCTGCGGCTGGTGAGCAGCAGGTGGCGGGCGCCGTGGTCGGTGACGAGGTGGCGGGCGAGCAGGGCGCCGAGGGTGCCGGTGCCGCCGGTGACCAGCACCGTCCCGGCCGGGTCGAGCGGACGGAGGTCGGCGGTCGGGGTGGCCCGGACCAGCCGGGGGGCGAACAACTCGCCCTCCCGGACGGCCAGTTGCGGCTCGCCGCAGGCCAGCGCGGCGGGCAGGGTGGCGGCCGCGTCGGCGGTGCCGTCGAGGTCGACCAGGACGAACCGGTCGGGGTGCTCCGCCTGCGCGGAGCGGAGCAGGCCCCAGAGCGGGGCGTGGACCAGGCCGGGCACCGGGTCGCCGGGGGCGGCGGCGACCGCGCCCCCGGTCAGCACGGCCAGCCGCGTCCCGGCGAACCGCTCGTCGGCGAGGAACTCCTGGAGCAGGCCGAGGACTTCACCGGTCACCCGGTGGGCGTCCGCCGGGGACCCGCCGTCGGCCGGCGGGGCGGGCAGGAGCATGACCTCCGGCCCGCAGGCGGCCCCGGCCAGGGAGTCCAGGCGGTCGAGTCCGGCCAGGCCGTCCAGCCGGAGCCCAGGGACGGCCCGGTCGTCGCCGAGCACCGCCCAGCGCTCGGCCCGCCCGCCGTCGCCCGGCGCGACCCGGGTCCACTCGACCCGGAAGAGCGCGTCCCGCTGCCCGCGCCGGGCGGCCCGCAGCTGACCGGCGGAGATCGTCCGGACGGCCAGCGAGGCCACCGAGGCGACGGGGGCGCCGGTCTCGTCGAACAGGGCCAGCGACACCGAGTCCGGCCCGGTGGGGGAGACCGTCACCCGCAGCGCCGTGGCGCCGGTGCCGTGCAGGCGGACGCCGCTCCAGGCGAACGGCAGGCCGTTGCCCTCGGCCGCGCCCTCCCGGCGGGCCAGCCCCGTGCCGTGCAGGGCGGCGTCCATCAGCGCGGGGTGCAGGCCGAAGCGGTCCGCGTCGGCGTGCGCCTGCTTCGGCAGCCGGACCTCGGTGTGCACCTGCTCGCCGAGCCGCCAGGCCCGGGTCAGGCCCCGGAACACCGGGCCGTAGCCGTAACCGGCCTGTTCCAGGCGGTCGTAGAAGCCGTCCAGGTCGACGGGGGCGGCACCGGCCGGCGGCCAGGGCCCGCTCTCGGCGGGGGCCTGGGCGTCGTCGGCGGCGAGCAGACCGCCCGCGTGCCGGGTCCACGGCTCGCCGTGCGGGGCGTCCTGGGGGCGGCCGTAGACGGCCACCGGCCGCAGGCCGGACTCGTCGGCCGCGCCGACCACGGCCTGCAGGACGACGGCGCCGCGCTCGGGGAGGATCAGCGGGACCTCGATGGCCAGGTCCTCGACCAGGCCGCAGCCGACCTCGTCACCGGCGCGGACGGCCAGCTCCACGAAGGCCGTACCGGGCAGCAGGACGGTGCCGGAGACGGCGTGGTCGGCCAGCCACGGGTGACTGCGCAGCGACAGCAGGCCGGTGAGCACCACCCCGTCGCCCTCGGCCAGCGGCAGGGCCGCGCCGAGCAGCGGGTGGTCGGTGGCGCCGAGACCGGCGGCGGTGACGTCCCCGGTGCCGGAGGAGGGCTCCAGCCAGTAGCGCTCGTGCTGGAAGGGGTAGGTGGGCAGGTCGACCGGGCGGGCGCCGGCCGAGCGGCCGGAGAGGTCCACCGCCACGCCGCGCACCCAGAGTTCGGCGGCGGAGGCCAGGAAGCGGGCGAGCCCGCCCTGGTCGCGGCGGAGCGTGCCGCAGGCGACGGTGGGGGCGGTCGCCTCGTCCAGGGTCTCCTGGAGTCCGGGGGTGAGGACGGGGTGGGGGCTGATCTCGACGAAGGTGGTGAAGCCCTCGGCGAGCAGGGCGCGGACGGCGGCCTCCAGCTGCACCGGGTGGCGGAGGTTGCGGTACCAGTACGCGGCGTCGAAGGCGGCGGTGTCGGTCCAGCGGCTGTCCAGGGTGGACCAGAACGGGACCTTCGGGGGCCGGGGGCGCAGGTCGGCCAGGGCGGTGAGCAGGTCGTCCTGGATCCGCTCGACGTGGGCGGAGTGGGAGGCGTAGTCGACGGGGACGCGGCGGGCGCGGATGCCGTCGGTGGTGAGGCGTTCGACGAGTTCGTCGAGGGCGTCGGCGTCTCCGGCGACGACGGTGGAGCTGGGGCCGTTGACGGCGGCGATCGAGATCCGGTCCTGCCAGGGGGTGAGGTCGATCTCCCCGGCGGGCTGGGCGATGGAGACCATGCCGCCGTTTCCGGCGATGGCGGTGATGGCCTGGGAGCGGAGGGCGACGGTGCGGGCGCCGTCCTGGAGGGTGAGGGCGCCGGCGACGGTGGCGGCGGCGATCTCGCCCTGGGAGTGGCCGATGACGGCGTCGGGCTGGACGCCGTGGGCCTGCCAGAGGGCGGCGAGGGAGACCATGACGGCCCACAGGGCGGGTTGGACGACGTCGACCCGGTCGTAGCCGGGTGCGCCGTCGGCGCCGCGGAGGACGTCGATGAGGTTCCAGTCGGTGAACTCGGCCAGCGCGTCGGCGCATTCGGTGATCCGTGCGGCGAACACCGGCTCGCTGTCGAGGAGTTCGACGGCCATGCCGGCCCACTGGGAGCCCTGCCCGGGAAACACGAACACCGTGCGCCCGGTGACGTCCGCCGTACCGGAGGCGAAGTCCCCGAGGGCGCCGTGGAGTTCGGCGGTGGTGGCGCCGACCACCGCCGCGCGGTGGACGAAGTCGGAGCGGGACGAGGCCAGCGAGGAGGCGAGGTCGGCGGGGACGAGCGCTGGGTCGGCGGCGAGCAGCTCGCGCAGCCGCGCGCCCTGGTCCCGGAGTGCGGCCGGGCTCTTGGCGGAGAACGCCAGCGGAACCGGGCCGGTCGGCGCGCTCGACGGCTCAGGAGCCTCGTCCGACGGGGCCTCGTCCGACGGGGCCTCGACCGGCGGGGCCTCGACCGGCGGGGCCTGCTCCAGTACGACGTGGGCGTTGGTGCCGCTGACGCCGAAGGAGGAGACGCCGGCCCGGCGCGGGCGGCCGGTCTCCGGCCAGGCGCGCGCCTCGGTGAGCAGGTCGACCGATCCGGCCGTCCAGTCCACGTGCGGGGTCGGCTGGTCCACGTGCAGGGTGCGGGGCAGCACGCCGTGCTGCATGGCCAGCACCGTCTTGATCACCCCGGCCACGCCCGCGGCGCACTGGGTGTGGCCGATGTTGGACTTCACCGAGCCGAGCAGCAGCGGGAGTTCGCGGTCCTGGCCGTAGGTGGCGAGTAGCGCCTGGGCCTCGATCGGGTCGCCGAGGGTGGTGCCGGTGCCGTGCGCCTCCACCACGTCGACCTCGGCCGCCGCCAGCCGGGCGTCGGCCAGCGCGTGCCGGATCACCCGCTGCTGGGAGGGGCCGTTGGGGGCGGTCAGGCCGTTGGAGGCACCGTCCTGGTTGACGGCGCTGCCGCGGATCACGCCGAGCACCCGGTGCCCGTTGCGGCGCGCGTCGGAGAGCCGCTCCAGCATCAGCATGCCGACGCCCTCGCTCCACGCGGTGCCGTCGGCGGCGCCCGCGAAGGCCTTGCAGCGGCCGTCCGGGGCCAGCCCCTTCTGCTGGCTGAACAGCACGAACATGCCGGGGTTGGACATCACCGTCACGCCGCCGGCCAGCGCGGTGGTGCACTCGCCCTGGCGCAGCGAGCGGGCGGCCCAGTGCAGCGCGACCAGCGAGGAGGAGCAGGCGGTGTCGACCGAGACCGCCGGGCCCTCCAGGCCGAAGTGGTAGGCGATCCGGCCGGAGGTGACGCTGGAGGTGGTGCCGGTGCCCAGGTACAGGTCCACGCCCTCCGGGATGTCCGAACCGGTGCCGTACAGCTGCGAGGTGGTGCCGACGAAGACGCCGGTCCGGCCGCCGGCCAGCGACTGCGGGTCGATGCCCGCGCGTTCCACGGCCTCCCAGGAGGTCTCCAGCAGCAGCCGCTGCTGCGGGTCCATCGCCAGCGCCTCGTTGGGGCTGATGCCGAAGAAGCCCGCGTCGAAGCCGGCCGCGCCGTCCAGGAAGCCGCCGTGGCGGGTGTAGCTGGTGCCGGCGGCGCCCGGGTCGGGGTCGTACACCGAGTCGAGGTCCCAGCCGCGGTCGGTCGGGAACTCGGAGATCGCGTCGGCCTCGTCGACCAGGAGCCGCCACAGCCCCTCGGGGCTGCGCACGCCGCCGGGGAAGCGGCAGGCCATGCCGATGATCGCGATCGGCTCGTGGCGCTCGTCCTCGAGCTCCTTGAGCCGCCGGTGGGCCTTACGGGTATCGGCCACCGCCCGCTTGAGGTACTCGCGAAGCTGGTCTTCGTTGGCCATCTCAGATCACTTTCCTGCGGCGGAGTGGTGGCTGCCGGGGCGTCCGGCTCCGGGGCGGGCGCGGCCGCGTCCGGGCGTGTCCGGGGGGCCGCCGGGCCGTGCCCCGGAAGGGGGCCGGCCCGGCGGCGCGGGGGGTTCCTGGATCAGTCCAGGGAGTCGACGAGGGCGAAGAGCTCGTCGTCGGAGGCGGCGTCGAGGTCGCTGTCGTCCCCGGCCAGGCCGGCCGCGGAGGCGGCCGGGCCGTCCAGGCGGTCGAGCAGGGCCCGCAGGCGCGGCGACAGGCCGTCGAGCGCGTGGCCGTCCGCCAGCCGCCGCTCCAGGGCGGCCTCCAGCCGGTCCAGCTCGGCGAGGACGGGCTCCTCCCGCGGTGCTCCCTCCCGGGGCAGCCGCCCGTCGAGGAAGCCGGCCAGTGCGGCCGGGGTCGGGTAGTCGAACACCAGGGTGGCCGGCAGCCGCAGCCCGGTCGCCTCGTGCAGCCGGCTGCGCAGCTCCACGGCGGTCAGCGAGTCGAAGCCGATCTCCTTGAACGCCCGGGTGGCCTGCACGGACTCCGCCGAGGCGTGTCCGAGCACGTCGGCCACCTGGGTGCGCACCAGGTCGAGCAGGGCCCGGGTCCGGTGCTCCCCGGTGAGGCCGGCGATCCGGCGGGCCGGGTCCTGGCCGGCGCCGGTCTCGGCGGCCCGCCGGCCGGTGGCGCGGACCAGGCCGCGCAGCATCGGCGGCACCTCCCCGCCCCGGAAGGCGGCCGGGTTCAGCCGGACCGCGACGGCCAGCGGGTCGGCGCCGGTCCGGGCGGCGTCGAACAGCTCCAGGCCCTGCTCCGCCTGGAGCGGCGCCATCCCGCCGCGGGCCAGCCGGCCGAGGTCGGCCCTGCCGAGCCCGCCCGCCATGCCGGCGTGCGCCGGGTCGTCGAGCTGCCACGGGCCCCAGGCGATCGCGGTGCCCGGCAGGCCGTCGGCGCGGCGGCTGCGGGCGAGCGCGTCCAGGAAGGTGTTGGCGGCGGCGTAGCCGGCCTGGCCGGCGGCGCCGAGCACCCCGGCGACGGAGGAGAACAGGACGAAGGCGTCCAGGTCCCGGCCGGCCGTCAGCTCGTGCAGGTTGACCGCGCCGTCCACCTTGGGGCGCAGGACGGTGGCGACCCGCTCGGGGGTGAGCGCGTCGAGCACGCCGTCGTCGAGCACCCCGGCGGTGTGCACCACGGCGGTGACGTCGTGCGCGGCGAGCAGCGCCGCCAGGGCCGTCCGGTCGGCCGCGTCGCAGGCGGCGAGGGTGACCTCGGCGCCGAGCGCGGTGAGTGCGGCGGTGAGCTCGTCCGCGCCCTCGGCCCGGGGGCCGCTGCGGCTGGTGAGCAGCAGGCGGCGGACGCCGTGCGCGGTGACCAGGTGGCGGGCGACCAGCCGGCCGAGCGCACCGGTGGCTCCGGTGACCAGGACCGTGCCGTCCGGGCGCAGGGCCGGGGCGGTGGCGTCGCCGGTCGCGTCGGCGTCGGCGCCGGCGCCGGCCCGGGCCAGCCGGGGCGCGGAGACCGTGCCCCGGCGGACGACCAGCTGGGGCTCGTCGGTGGCCAGCGCGGCGGGCAGGACGGCGGCGGAGGCCTCGTCCCCGTCCAGGTCGACCAGGACGAACCGGCCGGGGTGCTCGGCCTGGGCCGAGCGGACCAGGCCCCAGAGCGGGGCGTGTACGAGGTCCCGGAGGTCGGCCCCGGCCGCGTGCCGGGTGACGAACACCAGCCGGGAGTCGGCGAACCGCTGGTCGGCGAGCCACTCCTGGAGGAGGGTCAGCGCCCGGCCGGTGGCGGCGTGCACCCGCTCGGTGAGCGGGCCCTCGCCCCCGGCCGTCCAGGGCACCAGGACGGTGTGCGGGGCGGCCGCGTCGAAGGCGGCCAGGTCCGGCCGGCCCGGCAGGCCGAAGGCCGGCTCGCCGAGCACGGCCCAGTCGGCCGTGGCCGGGGCCGCCGGGAGCCGCAGCTCGGCCGGCTCGACCCGGTAGAGCGCGTCCCGGCCGCCCGTACCGGCCCCGGTGATCGCCTCCGGCGAGACCGGACGCATCACCAGGGACTCCACCGAGGCGACCGGCGCACCGGTGGCGTCGGCGATGGCGAAGGCCACCCCGCCGGTGCGGGCCGGGGTGAGCCGGGCCCGGACGGCGGCGGCGCCGGAGGCGTACAGCTCGACGCCCGTCCAGGCGAAGGGCAGCCGGCCGTGCGGGGCCTCGTCGGTGGAGATCCGCTCCAGCAGGGTGGAGGCGGCCATCGCCTGGAGCACCGCGTCGAACATGCCGGGGTGGATGCCGAACCGGGCGGCCGCCGTACGGCCCTCCTCGGGCAGCGCGACCTCGGCGAAGACCTCGTCCCCGCGCCGCCAGAGCGCCGTCAGGCCGGCGAACAGCGGCCCGTAGGCGAAGCCGGTCTCGGTGGCCCGCCGGTAGAAGCCGGTCAGGTCGACCTGCTCCGCGCCGGCCGGCGGCCAGGCCCGGAGGTCGAAGTCCGGGGCGCCGGCGCCGGTGCCGAGCACGGCGTCGGCGTGGTGGGTCCACTCGCCCTCGGGGGCGTCCTCCGGCCGCGAGTGCACGGCCAGCGGGCGCCGGCCCGCGGCGTCGGCCGGGCCGACCCGCAGCTGGAGCAGCACGCTGCCGGTGCGTGGCAGGACCAGCGGCGCGAGGTGGGTGATCTCCTCGACCCGGTCGCAGCCCACCTGCTCGGCGGCGTGCAGGGCCAGCTCGGCGTAGGCGACGCCGGGGACGACGGTGCGGCCCATCACCCCGTGCTCGGCGATCCACGGGTGGGTCCGCTCGGAGAGCGAACCGGTGAACAGGAAGCCCGTGCCGTCGGCCAGTTCGGCCATCGCGCCGAGCATCGGGTGCTCCGGCGAGCCGAGTCCGGCCCCGGCCAGGCCGACCGGGCCCCCGTCGTCCTCCAGCCAGTACCGCTCGCGCTGGAAGGCGTAGGTGGGCAGCTCGGTCCGGCGGGCGCCGGGCAGCAGCCGCGACCAGTCGACCGCGGCGCCGCGCAGCCGCAGCGCGGCCAGCGCCTCGACCAGGGACTGCTCCTCGGGCCGGTCCCGGCGCTGGGCGGCGATCAGCGCGAACCCGGAGCCGGGCAGGCTCTCCCGGCCGGCCGCGGTGAGCACCGCGTCCGGGCCCAGCTCCAGGAAGGTGGTGACGCCCCGCTCGGCGAGCGCGAGCAGCGTGTCGTGGAAGCGGACGGCCTCGCGGACGTGCCGCACCCAGTACTCGGGGTCGGTGGCCTCGGCCGGCAGCGGGATCCGCGGCTGGTGGTAGGTCAGCGACTCGGCGACGGCGCGGAACTCCGCCAGCATCGGGTCCATCAGCGGGGAGTGGAAGGCGTGGCTGACCCGCAGCCGCCGGGTGCTGCGCCCGCGCTCGGCGAGCGCGGCGGCGACGGCCAGCACCGGCTCCTCCGGTCCGGCGATCACCACGGCCTCGGGGCCGTTGACCGCGGCCAGCGAGACCTGCCCGGTGAGCAGCGGCCGGACCTCCTCCTCGGTGGCGCGGACCGCCACCATCGCACCGCCGGCGGGCAGTTGCTCCATCAGTCGGCCGCGGGCGGCGACCAGCGCGGCCGCGTCGGCCAGCGACAGCACCCCGGCGACGTGGGCCGCGGCCAGTTCGCCGACCGAGTGGCCGGTGACGAAGTCCGGCCGCGCGCCGAAGGATTCGACCAGGCGGTAGAGGGCGACCTCGACGGCGAACAGGGCGGGCTGGGTCCAGCCGGTCCGGTCGAGCAGCTCGCCCTGCTGGAACACCACCTCGCGCAGCGGCCGCTCCAGGTGCCGGTCCAGCTCGGCGCAGACGGCGTCGAAGGCGTCCGCGAACTCCGGGTAGGTGTCGTACAACTCCCGGCCCATGCCGGGGCGTTGGGCGCCCTGGCCGGTGAAGAGGAAGGCCGTCCTCCCGGTCGCGGCGGTGCCGCGCGGCCCGCGGCCGGCGGCCAGGGCCGCCAGGCCGTCCAGCAGGCCCTCGCGGTCCCGGGCGACCACCGCGCCGCGGTGCGGCAGCGCCGCCCGGGCGGCGGTCAGCGAGTGGGCGAGGTCCGGCAGGACGGCCTCCGGGCGCTCGGCCAGGAAGGCGGCCAGCCGCTCGGCCTGGGCGGAAAGCGCCTGCTCGGAGCGGGCCGAGAGGAGGAACGGCAGGGCGTCGTGCCCGGTCGGCGCGGCCGGCGGGGGCTGCTCCTCGGGGGCCTGCTCGACGATGACGTGGGCGTTGGTGCCGCTGATCCCGAAGGAGGAGACGCCGGCCCGGCGCGGGCGGCCGGTCTCCGGCCACTCCCGCTCCTCGGTGAGCAGCTCGACCGATCCGGCCGTCCAGTCGACGTGCGGGGTGGGCTCGTCCACGTGCAGGGTCCGGGGCAGCACCCCGTGGCGCATCGCCAGCACCATCTTGATGATGCCGCCGACCCCGGCCGCGGCCTGGGAGTGGCCGATGTTGGACTTCAACGAGCCCAGCTGGAGCGGCAGTTCGCGGTCCTGGCCGTAGGTGGCGAGCAGGGCGTTGGCCTCGATCGGGTCGCCGAGCCGGGTGCCGGTGCCGTGCGCCTCCACGGCGTCGACCTCGGCCGGAGCCAGGCCGGCGGCGGCCAGCGCCTCGCGGATCACCCGCTCCTGGGCCGGGCCGTTGGGCGCGGTGAGCCCGTTGGAGGCGCCGTCCTGGTTGATCGCGGTGGCCCGGACGACCGCCAGCACCGGGTGCCCGTTGCGGCGGGCGTCCGACAGGCGCTCGACCAGCAGCACGCCCACGCCCTCGGCGAAGCCCGTACCGTCGGCGGAGGCGGCGAAGGCCTTGCAGCGGCCGTCCGCCGACATGCCGCCCTGGCGGTCGAACTCGGCGAACAGGCCGGGCGTCGACATCACGGCCACACCGCCGGCCAGCGCCAGGTCGCACTCGCCGCGGCGCAGCGCGGCCGCCGCCAGGTGCAGCGCCACCAGCGAGGAGGAGCAGGCGGTGTCCACGGTGATCGCCGGGCCTTCGAGCCCGAAGGTGTACGCCACCCGGCCGGAGATCACGCTGGCCGCGCTGCCGTTGCCCAGGTAGCCCTCGACCTCGCCGGGGACGCGGCGCAGCCGCGAGGCGTAGTCCTGGCCGCTGGTGCCGGTGAACACGCCGACCCGGGTGCCGTGCACCGAGGCCGGGTCGATGCCCGCCCGCTCGAAGGCCTCCCAGGAGGTCTCCAGCAGCAGCCGCTGCTGCGGGTCCATGGCGAGCGCCTCGCGCGGGCTGATCCCGAAGAAGGCCGCGTCGAACTCGGCCGCGTCGTGCAGGAACCCGCCCTGGCCGCCGGGCTCCCAGCCGCGGTCGGCGGGGAAGCCGGTCAGGGCGTCGCCGCCGGCCCGCAGCAGCCGCCACAGGTCCTCGGGCGAGCCGACCCCGCCGGGGTAGCGGCAGCCCATCGCGACGATCGCGATGGTGTCCTGGTCGCCGTCCCGGGCCGTCGCGCCGGTGGCCGCGGCCGGTCCCGCGGTCGCCGGTGCCTGCTCGTCGAGCAGCCGGGCGCGCAGGTGGCGGCCGAGCGCGGTCGGGCTCGGGTGGTCGAAGACCAGGGTGGCGGGCAGGCGCAGCCCGGTCGCGGTGCCGAGCCGGTTGCGCAGTTCCACCGCCGTCAGCGAGTCGAAGCCGAGGTCCTTGAACGCGCGGTCCGCGTCGATGGCCTCCGCCGAGCCGTGCCCGAGCACCGAGGCCGCGTGGCCGCGGACCAGGTCCAGCAGCAGCTCCGTACGGTCCGCCTCGGGGAGGGCGGCCAGCCTGCGGGTCAGCGCCGAGCCGCTCGGCCCGGACACCGCCTCGGCCTTGCGCCGGGCCGGGGCCCGGAGCAGGCCGCGCAGCAGCGCCGGGACGGGGCCCCGGCCGCGCCGGGCGGACAGGTCGAGGTCGGCGGGCAGCAGCAGCGGCTCGTCCAGCAGGGCGGCCGCGTCGTACAGGGCCATGCCGAGCTCCGAGCCGAGCGGGGTCATGCCGCCCTCGCTCATCCGCTCGACGTCCCGGGCGTCCAGGTGCCCGGTCATGCTGCTGCGCTGCTCCCACAGGCCCCAGGCGAGCGCGGAGCCGGCCAGGCCGCGGGCCCGGCGGTGCTGGGCGAGGGCGTCCAGGAAGGTGTTGGCGGCGGCGTAGCCGCCCTGGCCCGCGCCGCCGAGCACACCGGCGGCGGAGGAGAACAGGACGAAGCAGGCCAGGTCCCGGTCGAGCGTCAGCTCGTGCAGGTTGAGCGCGCCGTCGACCTTGGGCCGCAGCACCGCGTCGATCCGCTCCGGGGTGAGCGAGCCGATCACGCCGTCGTCGAGCACCCCGGCGGTGTGCACCACGCCGGTGAGCGGGTGCGCGGCGGGGATGTCCGCGAGGACGGCGGCGAGCCGGTCGCGGTCGGCGGCGTCGCAGGCGGCGACGGTCACGGTGGCGCCGAGGGCGCGGAGTTCGGCGGTGAGTCCGGCCGCGCCGGGGGCGTCGGCGCCGGTCCGGCTGGTGAGCAGCAGGTGGCGGACGCCGTGCTCGGTGACCAGGTGGCGGGCGAGCAGGGAGCCGAGGGTGCCGGTGCCGCCGGTGATCAGCAGGGTGCCGTCCGGGTCGGGGGCGGGCGGCACGGTCAGCACGACCTTGCCGGTGTGCCGGGCCTGGCTGACGTACCGGAAGGCGTCGACCGAGCGGCGGACGTCCCAGGTGGTGATCGGCAGCGGCCGCAGCACGCCGGCCTCGAACAGGTCGACCAGCTCGGCGAGCATCGCGGCGATCCGCTCCGGGCCGGCCTCGAACAGCTCGAAGGCGCGGTAGGCGACGCCGGGGTGCCGGGCGGCGACCTCCTCGGCGTCCCGGATGTCGGTCTTGCCCATCTCGACGAACCGGCCGCCGCGGGGCAGCAGGCCGAGCGAGGTGTCGACGAACTCGCCGGCCAGCGCGTTGAGCACGACGTCCACGCCGCGGCCGCCGGTGGCCGCCAGGAACTCGCGGCCGAAGTCCAGCGTGCGGGAGCCGGCCAGGTGGGCGTCGTCCAGGCCGAGCGGCCGCAGCGCGTCCCACTTGCCCTGGCTGGCGGTGCCGTACACCTCGGCGCCCAGGTGGCGGGCGAGCTGGACGGCGGCCATGCCCACGCCGCCGGCGGCGGCGTGCACCAGGACGGACTCGCCGGGGCGCAGCCCGGCCAGGTCCTTCAGCGCGTAGTAGGCGGTGAGGAAGACGATCGGGGTGGACGCGGCCTCGGTGAAGTCCCAGCCCCGGGGGATCCGGACCAGCAGCCGGTGGTCGGTGACGGCGGTGGTGCCGAAGGAGCCGGCGAACATGCCCATCACCCGGTCGCCGGGGGCGAGTGCGGTGACGTCCCCGGCGACCTCCAGGACGACGCCGGCGCCCTCGTTGCCGAGCAGGCCGGCCTGGCCGGGGTACATGCCGAGCGCGTTGAGCACGTCGCGGAAGTTGAGGCCGCCGGCCCGCAGGGCGACCCGGACGTGGCCGGGGGCGAGCGGCTCCAGGGTGTCCGGACAGGCGGTCAGGACGAGGTTGTCCAGGGTGCCGCGGCCGGTGGTGTCCAGCCGCCAGGGCTCGCCGGCGGGCGGGGTGAGCGCGCCGGAGGTGGCCGCGCGGGCCAGCCGGGCGGCCAGCACCGTCCCCTCGCGCAGGGCGAGTTGGGGCTCTCCGGTGGCGAGGGCGGCGGGCAGCGCGGCGGCCGAGGCGGCGGTGCCGTCCAGGTCGACCAGGACGATCCGGTCCGGGTTCTCGGACTGCGCGGAGCGGACCAGGCCCCAGAGCGGGGCGCAGGCCAGGGCGGTGACGGCCTCGCCGGGGTGGGCGGCGACCGCGCCGCTGGTGGCCAGGACCAGCCGGGACCCCGCGAAGCGGTCCTCGGCCAGCCAGGTCTGGAGCAGCTCCAGCACCCGGTGGGTGACGGCGCGGGCCTGCTCGGCGGTGCCGCCGTCGGCCGGCGCGTCGACCGGCACCAGGACGGTGGCCGGCACCTCGGCGGGCAGCGCGTCCAGGCCGTCGGTCCGGTACGGCTCGACGGTGTCCTCGGGCAGCGGGACGGCGGTCCAGTCGATCCGGAACAGCGAGTCGGGGGTGGCGGGCCGGGCGGCCGTGCCGACGGTGCCGATCGGGCGCAGCACGAAGGAGTCGGCGGTGGCCACCGGGGCGCCGGACCGGTCGGCGACCAGCAGCGAGAGGCTGTCCCGGCCGGTGCGGCTGAGCCGCACGCGCAGCTCGGCCGCGCCGGAGGCGTGCAGGGTCACCCCGCTCCAGGCGAACGGCAGCAGGTTCAGGCCCTCGCCGTCGTCCACGGCGCAGCCCAGCGCGTGCAGGGCGGCGTCCAGCAGCGCCGGGTGCAGCCCGAAGCGCTCGGCCCGGGAGCGCTGCTCCTCGGGCAGCCGGACCTCGGCGTAGATGTCGTCGCCGTCCAGCCAGGCGGCCCGCAGACCGCGGAAGGCCGGGCCGTAGCCGAGACCGCCCGCGGCCAGCCGCTCGTAGTAGCCGTCCAGGTCGACGGCGGTGGCGCCGGCCGGGGGCCAGGCCGTCAGGTCCTCGGCGGCGGCCGGTGCGGCGGCCTGGGCGAGCCAGCCGCTGGCGTGCCGGACCCAGGGCGCGTCCAGCGGCGTGTCCTCCCGGAGGGAGTGGACGGTGACCTCGCGCCGGCCGCTCTCGTCGGCCGGGCCGACCCGCACCTGGAGGGCGATCCCGCCGGTCTCCGGGAGCACCAGCGGGCTCTCCAGGGCGAGTTCGTCGACCCGGTCGCAGCCGGCCTGGTCGCCCGCGTGGACGAGCAGGTCGAGGAAGGCGGTGCCCGGCAGCAGGACCGAGCCGAGCACGGCGTGGTCGGCGAGCCAGGGGTGGGTGCGCAGCGAGAGCCGGCCGGTGAGCAGCAGGCCGTCGTCGTCGGCGAGGGTGAGCGAGGCGCCGAGCAGCGGGTGGTCGGCGGAGCCGAGGCCGAGGTCGACGGCGTCCCCGTTGGAGGCGGTGGCCTCCAGCCAGTACCGCTCGTGCTGGAAGGGGTAGGTGGGCAGGTCGGTCCGCCGCGCGCCGGGGAAGACGGCCGGCCAGTCGACCGCACGCCCCCGGACGTGCAGGGCGGCGAGCGCCGAACGGAACCGGGCGGGGCCGCCGTGGTCGCGGCGCAGGGTGCCGGCCGCGACGGCGGTGGCCTCGGCGGCGTCCAGGGTGTCCTGCACGGCGGAGGCGAGCACCGGGTGCGGGCTGACCTCGACGAAGAAGGCGTGGCCGTCGGCGGCGAGGGCGCGGACGGCCTCCTCCAGCCGGACGGTCCGGCGCAGGTTGCGGTACCAGTACGCGGCGTCCAGCCGGACGGTGTCCAGCCAGGCGTCGTCCACGGTCGAGTAGAACGGCACCTCGGAGGTCCGGGGGGCGACGGGGGCGAGCAGGGTGAGCAGCTCGTCCTGGATCCGCTCGACGTGGGCGGAGTGCGAGGCGTAGTCGACGGGGACGCGGCGGGCGTGGACGCCCCGGGCGTCGAGGGCGGCCTGGAGCTCGTCCAGGGCGTCGGCGTCCCCGGCCACGACCGTGGACGAGGGGCCGTTGACGGCGGCGACGGAGATCCGGTCCTGCCAGGGGGTGAGGTCGATCTCCCCGGCGGGCTGGGCGACGGAGACCATGCCGCCGTTTCCGGCGATGGCGGTGATGGCCTGGGAGCGCAGGGCGACGACCCGGGCGCCGTCCCGGAGGGAGAGCGCGCCGGCGACGGTGGCGGCGGCGATCTCGCCCTGGGAGTGGCCGATGACGGCGTCGGGCTGGACGCCGTACGCCTGCCAGAGGGTGGCGAGGGAGACCATGACGGCCCAGAGGGCGGGCTGGACGACGTCCACCCGGTCGTATCCGGGGGCGCCCTCGGCGCCGCGCAGGACGTCGATCAGCTTCCAGTCGGTGAACTCGGCGAGGGCGTCGGCGCATTCGGTGATCCGCGCGGCGAACACCGGCTCGGTGTCGAGGAGTTCGACGGCCATCCCGGCCCACTGCGAGCCCTGGCCGGGGAAGACGAAGACGGTCTTGCCGGTCACGTCGGCCGTGCCGGAGACCAGTCGGGCGGGCTCCTCGCCGGACGCGAACGCCTCCAGGGCGGCGGCCAGTTCGGCGCCGTCCGCGGCGACCACGGCCGCGCGGTGGGCGAACTGTGTGCGGGAGACGGCGAGGGAGAGGCCGAGGTCGGCCGAGGCTGCCTCGGTGTCCAGGTGGTCGCGCAGGCGGCGGGCCTGGTCGCGCAGCGCCTGGTCGGTCTTGGCGGAGAGGAGGAACGGCAGGGCGCCGTGCCCGGTCGGTGCGGCCGGCGGGGGCTGCTCCTCGGGGGCCTGTTCGAGGATGACGTGGGCGTTGGTGCCGCTGACGCCGAAGGAGGAGACACCGGCCCGGCGCGGGCGGCCGGTCTCCGGCCACTCCCGGGCCTCGGTGAGCAGCTCCACCGCGCCCGCCGACCAGTCCACCTGCGAGGACGGCGCGTCCACGTGCAGGGTCCGCGGCAGCAGACCGTGCCGCATGGCCAGCACCATCTTCATCACGCCGGCCACGCCGGCGGCGGCCTGGGTGTGGCCGATGTTGGACTTCACCGAGCCGAGCAGCAGCGGCCGTTCGCGGTCCTGCCCGTAGGTGGCGAGCAGCGCCTGGGCCTCGATCGGGTCGCCGAGCCGGGTGCCGGTGCCGTGCGCCTCGACGGCGTCCACGTCGGTGGTGGAGAGCCGGGCGTTCTCCAGGGCCTGGCGGACGACCCGCTGCTGGGAGGGGCCGTTGGGGGCGGTCAGACCGCTGGACGCGCCGTCCTGGTTGACGGCGCTGCCGCGGACCACCGCGAGCACCGGGTGCCCGTTGCGGCGGGCGTCGGAGAGCCGCTCCAGCAGCAGCATGCCGGCGCCCTCGCCCCAGCCGGTGCCGTCCGCGGCCTCGGCGAACGCCTTGCAGCGCCCGTCCGAGGCGAGCCCGCGCTGCTTGGAGAACTCCACGAAGGACAGCGGGGTCGACATCACCGTGACCCCGCCCGCCAGGGCGAGCGAGCACTCGCCCTGGCGGAGCGCCTGGACGGCGAGGTGGAGGGAGACCAGCGAGGCGGAGCAGGCGGTGTCCACGGTGACCGCCGGGCCCTCGAGACCGAAGGTGTAGGAGATGCGGCCGGAGACCACGCTGGCGCCGATGCCGGTCGCCAGGTACCCCTCGGCCGCCTCCGGCGCCCTGGTCACCAGCGCCGCGTAGTCCTGCCCGTTGGTGCCGGCGAAGACGCCGGTCCGGCTGCCGCGCAGCGACCGCGGGTCGATGCCGGCCCGCTCGAAGGCCTCCCAGGAGGTCTCCAGCAGCAGCCGCTGCTGCGGGTCCATGACCAGCGCCTCGCGCGGGCTGATCCCGAAGAACCCCGCGTCGAACCGCGAGGCCCCGTACAGGAAAGCGCCCTCGCGGACGTACGAGGCGCCGGTGCCGTCGGCGTTGCCGCCGAGCAGCCGGTCGGTGTCCCAGCCGCGGTCGGCGGGGAACCCGCCGACCGCGTCACGGCCGTCGGCGAGCAGCCGCCACAGCTCCTCGGGTGTCCCGACGTCGCCGGGGAAGCGGCAGCTCATCGCGACGATCGCGATCGGCTCGTGCTCCGCGGCCTCCAGCTCGCGGACCCGCTGACGCGTCCGCCGCAGGTCTGCGGTCACCTTCTTGAGGTAATCGACGACCTTGTCATCCGTCGGCATTGCACACCTTCCAGGCAGCGGTTGTCCGCTCAGAGGCCGAATTCCGCATCTATCAGGGAGAGCACCTCATCCACCGATGCGGCTTGCAGTTCGAGGTCCGCCTCGACAGTGGCAGCCGCACCCGGGGCCGGGACACCCCTGACCGCCACCCCTGCACCCCTGAACTCGCGCCACTTGGCCAGCAGGGTCTCCAGCCTGACGGTGACCCGGCGGCCGTCCTCGTCGTCCAGCCCGGCGTCCGTGAGCGCCGCCTCCAGCGCGTCCAGCCCGGCGAACACGTCCGGTTCCCCGGCGGTGTCCTCCACCGGGGCCAGCCGGCCCGCCAGCAGGGCGGCCAGCGCCACCGGGTCCGGGTGGTCGAAGAGCAGCGTGGCGGGCAGCGGGAGGCCGGTGGCGCCGCCGAGGCGGTTGCGCAGCTCGACCGCCGTCAGCGAGTCGAACCCCAGCTCCAGGAACCCCTTCCGGGGCTCCACCGCCTCCGGCCCGCGGTGCCCGAGCACCTCCGCGGTGAGCCGGCGGACCAGCTCCAGCAGGACGCGTTCGCGCTCCGCCGCGGAGACGCCGGCCAGCCTGGCCGCCAGCGCGTTCCCGTCCTCGGCCGCGGCGGCCGGGCCGTCCCGGTCCGGGGCCAGCGCCCGGACGGCCGGGAGCTCGGCGAGCAGCCGGCTGGGCCTGGCCGCGACGAACCCCGGCGCGAACCGGGACCAGTCCACGTCCACCACGGCGACCGCGGTGTCGCCCTGGGCCAGCGCGGTGTCCAGGGCGGCCAGCCCCGACTCCGGCGCCAGCGGGGTCACCCCGGTGCGCCGGGCGCGCTCCAGCACCTCGCCCCCGGCGGCCATGCCGCCCTCGTCCCACGGCCCCCAGGCCACCGCGGTGGCGGGCAGGCCGAGGGCCGCGCGCCGCTCGGCCAGGGCGTCCAGGTAGGCGTTGGCGGCGGCGTAGTTGGCCTGCCCGGGGGCGCCGAGCGTGCCGCTGAAGGAGGAGAACAGCACGAAGGCCGCCGGCTCCAGGTCCAGGGTCAGCTCGTGCAGGTGGCGGGCCGAGGCGGCCTTGGCCCGCAGGACGGTCGCCAGCCGCTCCGGGGTCAGCGCGTCGATCACGCCGTCGTCGAGCACCCCGGCGGCGTGCACCACCGCGGTGAGCGGGTGCTCGGCCGGGATGTCCGCGAGGAGCGCGGCGAGCCGGTCGCGGTCGGCGGCGTCGCAGGCCGTGACGGTCACGGTGGCGTCGAGGGCGCGGAGTTCGGCGGTCAGGTCGGCCGCGCCCGGGGCGCCGGGCCCGCTGCGGCTGGTGAGCAGCAGGTGGCGGACGCCGTGCTCGGCGACCAGGTGGCGGGCCAGCCGGGCGCCGAGCGCGCCGGTGCCGCCGGTGATCAGCACCGTGCCCTCCGGGTCCCACCCGGGCGCGTCGCCGCGCCGGGCCGACGGCGCGGGCAGCAGCCGCCGCCCGTACAGGCCGTCGGGCCGCACCGCGACCTGGTCCTCGCCGGACGCGCCCGTCAGCAGCGCGGCCAGCCGGTCCCCGGCCGGGCCGTCGAACTCCTCCGGCAGGTCCACCAGGCCGCCCCAGCGGTCGGGGTGCTCCAGCGCGGCGGCCCGTCCCAGGCCCCACAGCGCGGCCTGCGCCGGGCTCGCGACCTGCCCGCCGACCGTCACGCCGGCCCGGGTCGCGCACCAGAGCGGGGCGTCCGGGGCGAGGTCGCCGAGGGCCTGGAGCAGCGCCACGGCGCCGGAGGTGACGGTGTGCTCGTCGGCGCCGTCCGCGAGGGCCAGCAGCGAGAGCACCCCGGTCGGGGCCGTGCCGTCCAGGGCCTGCCGGAGCGGGCCCGCCAGGGTGCTCCGGTCGAGGCCGTCCGGGCCGACCGTCACCCGCAGCAGGTCCGCGCCGTGCCGTTCCAGTGCCGCCAGGGCGCCCTCGACGGCCGCCGGGGCGCCCCCGGCGGGCAGCACGGCCAGCCAGGTGCCCATCGGGCGGTCGGCCCGCGGCTCCGGGAGCCGCTGCCAGCCCGCCCGGTAGCGCCAGGAGTCGAGCCGGGAGCCGTCCCGCTTGCGGTGGCGCCAGGAGGACAGCGCGGGCAGCACCTCGCCCAGCGAGCGCTGCTCCTCCTCGGCCAGCCGGAGGCTCGCGCCGAGCGCGGCCAGGTCCTGCTGCTCGACGGCCGCCCAGAAGGCGGTGTCCACCGGGTCGGCCGCCGGGGCGGGGCCGTCCAGCCAGAACCGCTCGCGCTGGAAGGCGTAGGTGGGCAGCTCCACACGGCGGGACGCGGCGGCTCCGGCCGCGGCGAAGAAGGCCGGCCAGTCCACCTCCGCGCCGAGCGTGTGCAGCGCGCCGACCGCCCGGACCAGGGCCGCGGCCTCCGGCCGGTCCCGGCGCAGCGCGGGCAGCAGGGCGAAGCCGCCCTCGGGCGCCGCCACGGCCAGGCAGTCCTGGCCCATCGCGGTCAGCACGCCGTCCGGGCCCAGCTCCAGGTACCGGCTCACCCCGTCGGCGGCCAGCCGCCGGAACACGTCGTCGAAGCGGACGGCGGCACGGATCTGGCCGACCCAGTACTCCGCCGTGCACAGCTCCTCGGCGGCCACCGGGCGGCCGGTGCCGGAGACCACCGGGATCCGCGGCTCGTGGTACGTCAGCGCCGCCGCGACCTCGCGGAACTCCGCCAGCATCGGGTCCATCAGCGGGGAGTGGAAGGCGTGGCTGACCCGCAGCCGCCGGGTGCGGTGCCCGGCGTCGGCGAGCTGCCCGGCGATCCGCAGGACGGCCTCCTCCGGGCCCGCCAGCACGGTGGCGCGCGGGCCGTTGACGGCGGCCACGGCCACCTCGCCGCCGAGCAGCGGCAGCACCTCGGCCTCGGCGGCCGCCACGGCCACCATCGCGCCGCCGGCGGGCAGTCGCTCCATCAGCCGGCCTCGGGCGGCGACCAGCGTGGCGGCGTCGGCCAGCGACAGCACCCCGGCCGCGTGCGCGGCGGCCAGCTCGCCGACGGAGTGCCCGGCCAGGAAGTCGGGCCGCACGCCCCAGGACTCGACCAGGCGGTAGAGGGCGACCTCGACGGCGAACAGCGCCGGCTGGGTCCAGCCCGTACGGTCCAGGAGTTCGCCGCCCTCGGCGATCACCTCGCGCAGCGGGCGCTCCAGGTGGCGGTCCAGCGCGGCGCAGACCTCGTCGAACGCCGCCGCGAACACCGGGTACGCCGCGTACAACTCGCTGCCCATGCCCACGCGTTGGGCGCCCTGGCCGGTGAAGAGGAAGGCCGTGCGGCCGGGGGAGGCCGTGCCGCGCACCAGCTCGGGCGCCGCTTCGCCGGCCGCGAGCGCCTCCAGTCCGGCCCGCAGGCCGTCCGGGTCGGCGGCCACCAGGGCCGCGCGGTGGGCGAACTGTGTGCGGGAGACGGCGAGGGAGAGGCCGAGGTCGGCCGAGGCGGCCTCGGTGTCCAGGTGGTCGCGCAGGCGGCGGGCCTGGTCGCGCAGGGCCTGGTCGGTCTTGGCGGAGAGGAGGAAGGGGAGCGCGCCCGGTGCGGGAGCCTCCTCAGCCGACTCCTCGGCGGGCTGCTCCTCGGGGGCGTGTTCGAGGATGACGTGGGCGTTGGTGCCGCTGACGCCGAAGGAGGAGACGCCGGCCCGGCGCGGGCGGCCGGTCTCCGGCCAGTCCCGGGCCTCGGTGAGCAGCTCCACCGCGCCCGCCGTCCAGTCCACCTGCGAGGACGGCGCGTCCACGTGCAGGGTGCGCGGGACGGTGCCCCGGCGCATCGCCTCGACCATCTTGATCACGCCGCCGACCCCGGCCGCGGCCTGGGTGTGGCCGATGTTGGACTTCAACGAGCCCAGCAGCAGCGGCCGTTCACGGTCCTGGCCGTAGGTGGCCAGCAGTGCCTGCGCCTCGATCGGGTCGCCCAGCTTCGTGCCCGTGCCGTGCGCCTCCACCACGTCGACCTCGGTGGCGGCCAGCCCGGCCCGGTCGAGGGCCTGGCGGATCACCCGCTCCTGGGAGGGGCCGTTGGGGGCTGTCAGCCCGTTGGAGGCGCCGTCCTGGTTGACGGCGCTGCCGCGCAGCACCGCCAGCACCGGGTGGCCGTTGCGCCGGGCGTCGGAGAGCCGCTCCAGCAGCAGCATGCCGACGCCCTCGCCCCAGCCGGTGCCGTCCGCCGCCTCGGCGAACGCCTTGCAGCGCCCGTCCGGCGCCAGCCCGCGCTGGCGGCTGAACTCGATGAACGAACCCGGCGTCGACATCACCGCGACGCCGCCGGCCAGGGCCAGCGAGCACTCGCCGGAGCGCAGCGCCTGGCCCGCCAGGTGCAGCGCCACCAGCGAGGAGGAGCAGGCCGTGTCCACGGACACCGCCGGGCCCTCCAGGCCGAGGGTGTAGGCGATCCGGCCGGAGGCGACGCTGGCCGAACTGCCGTTGCCCAGGTAGCCCTCCACCTCCTCCGGGACGGTGCTGAAGCGGGCCGCGTAGTCGTGGTACGAGATGCCGGTGAAGACGCCCGTCCGGCTGCCCCGCGCCGACACCGGGTCCACGCCCGCGTGCTCGAAGGCCTCCCAGGAGGTCTCCAGCAGCAGCCGCTGCTGCGGGTCCGTCGCCAGCGCCTCGCGCGGGTTGATCCCGAAGAACGCCGCGTCGAACCCGGCCGCGTCGTACAGGAAGCCGCCCTCGGAGGCGTAGCAGGTGCCGGGCTGCTCGGGGTCGTCGCTGAACAGCGCGGCGGTGTCCCAGCCGCGGTCCTGCGGGAAGCCGCCGACGGCGTCCCGGCCCTGGGCGACCAGCTGCCACAGCTCCTCGGGCGAGCCGACCCCGCCGGGGTAGCGGCAGCTCATCCCGATGATCGCGATCGGCTCCCCGGCGTCCACCGGGCCGGCGGTGGGGGCGGCCGCCGAGCCGTCCTCGCCGAGCAGTTCGCCGAGCAGCCGGGCGGCCACCGCTTCCGGGGTCGGGTGGTCGAACAGCAGGGTGCTCGGCAGCCGCACCCCGGTCGACCGGGCGAGCCGGTCGCGCAGCTCCACCGCCGTCAGCGAGTCGAAGCCCTGCTCCTGGAACGGGCGGACCACCTCGATCCCGTCGGCCGTGGGGTGGCCCAGGACCTCCGCCGCCAGGCCGCTCACCAGCTCCACCAGGGAACGGGAGCGCTCGGCGACCGGCAGGCCCGCGAGGGCGGAGCGCAGCGCCGAGGCGGTGTCGTCGGCGGGCGCGGGCCGCTCCTCGGCGCGCTCCAGCTCCCGCACCTCGGCCAGCGCGCCCAGCAGCGGGCTCGGCCGGACGGCGGTGAAACCGGGGTGGAAGCGCGACCAGTCGACCTCGGTGACGGTCACGGCCGTGTCGTCCAGGTCCAGCGCCTGCCGCAGGGCCGCGACCGCGAGGTCCGGCGCCAGCGCGCCGAGGCCCATCCGCCGCAGCGGCCCCTCCTGACCGGCCGACATGCCCTCCCCGGCCCACGGGCCCCAGGCCACCGAGGTGGCCGTCAGGCCGCGCGCCCGGCGCTGCTCGGCCAGCGCGTCCAGGAACGCGTTCGCCGCGCCGTACGCGGCCTGGCCGCCGCCGCCCCAGACCCCGGCGACGGAGGACATCAGCACGAAGGCGTCCAGCTCCTGCCCGTCCAGCAGCTCGTCCAGGTGCGCCGCTCCGGTCACCTTGGCGGCGCCGGACGCGGCCAGCGCGTCCGCGTCGAGCTCGCGCAGCGGCCCCATCGCCCCCGAGCCGGCCGCGTGCACCACGGCGCTCAGCGGGCCGAGCCCGTCCAGCAGCCCGGCCAGCGCCGCGCGGTCCGCGACGTCGCAGGCCGCCACCGTGACCCGGGCGCCCAGCGCCGACAGCTCGGCCTCCAGCGCGGCGGCCCCGGCGGCCGCACCGCCCCGACGGCCGGTCAGCACCACGTGCTCCGCGCCGTTCGCGGCCAGCCAGCGCCCGATCCGGGCCCCCAGCGCGCCGGTACCGCCGGTCACCAGCACGGTGCCGCGCGGCCGCCACTCGCGGCCCGCCGCGCCACCGGCCGCCCGGACCAGGCGGCGCGCGTACAGCCCGTCCGCCCGGACGGCGGCCTGGTCCTCGCCGGACCCGCCCGCCAGCACCGCGGCCAGCCGGTCGGCCGCCTTGCCGTCCACCGTCTCCGGCAGATCGACCAGGCCGCCCCAGCGCACCGGGCACTCCAGCGCCGCCACCCGGCCCAGGCCCCACAGCTGCGCCTGCGCGGGGCCGACCCGGTCGCCCGTCCCGGCCGCCACCGCGCCCCGGGTCGCGCACCACAGCGGCGCGTCCAGCCCGGCCTCGTCCAGGGCGTTCAGCAGCAGCACGGTGTCGGGCAGCGCGGCCGGCACCCCGGGCCGCGCCTCCCGCTCGTCCAGGGCCAGCAGGGAGAGCACGCCGTCCGGCTGCCGCTCCTTGGCGGCGGCCAGCAACCGGGCGGCCAGCCCGGCACGGTCCTCGCCCTCGGCCGCCGCGACGGTCAGCACCCGCGCGCCGCGGGCCCGCAGCGCGGACAGCGCGCCGCCGGTGCCCTCCTCCGTCCAGCCGGCCGGCAGGACGGCCAGCCAGTCGCCGGAGAGCCCGGGCGGGGCGGCCGGGTCGGCGAGCCGCTGCCACTCGACCCGGTAGCGCCAGGAGTCCAGCAGCGAACGGTCCTGGCGCTCGCGCCGCCAGGAGGAGAGCGCGGGCAGCAGGTCGCCCAGCGAGCGCTGCTCCTCCTCGGCCAGCCGGAGGCTCGAACCGAGGGCGGCCAGGTCCTGCTGCTCGACGGCGGCCCAGAAGGAGGCGTCCGCCGGGTCGGCGGCGCCCGCGACGGGCGCGGCGTCCAGCCAGAAGCGGCGGCGCTGGAAGGCGTAGGTGGGCAGGTCGACCCGGCGCGCGCCGGAACCGGCGAAGAACGCCGCCCAGTCGGCCCGCACCCCGCGCCCGTGCAGCGCCGCCATGGTGGACACGGCGGTCCGCACCTCGGCCCGGTCGCGCCGCAGCACCGGCACGAAGGCCTCGTCGGCGTCGTCGCCATGGTCCCGGCCCATGGCGGTGAGCACGGCGTCGGGGCCGAGCTCCAGGAAGGTGGTGACGCCCTTCGCCCGGAGCGTCTCCACGGCGTCGTGGAAGCGGACGGTGTGGCGGGCGTGGCGGATCCAGTAGTCGGGGTCGGTGAGCTGGTCGGTGGTGGCGGGTTCGCCGGTGAGGGTGGAGACGATCGGGATGGCGGGGGCGTGGTAGGTCAGCTCGGTGAGGACGTCGCGGAACTCGTCGAGCATCGGTTCCATGAGCGGGGAGTGGAAGGCGTGGCTGACGCGCAGTTCGCGGGCCTTGTCGAACTGTGCGGCGACGGCCCGGACTTCGGTGGCGTCACCGGCGATGACCAGGGAGCGGGGGCCGTTGACGGCGGCGATCGAGACCCGCTCGGTGAGCAGGGGCAGGACCTCGTCCTCGCCGGCCCGGAGCGCCACCATGGTGCCGCCGGTGGGGAGGTGCTCCATCAGACGGGCGCGGGCGGTGATGAGGCGGGCGGCGTCCGGGAGGGAGAGCACCCCGGCCACGTGGAAGGCCGCGACCTCGCCGATCGAGTGCCCGGCCAGGAAGTGCGGCCGGACGCCCCAGGATTCGACCAGGCGGTAGAGGGCGACCTCGACGGCGAACAGGGCGGGCTGGGTCCAGCCCGTACGGTCCAGGAGCTCGCCGCCCTCGGCGATCACCTCGCGCAGCGGGCGCTCCAGGTGCCGGTCCAGCGCGGCGCAGACCTCGTCGAACGCCGCCGCGAACACCGGGAACGCCGCGTACAACTCGCTTCCCATCGCGGTGCGTTGGGCGCCCTGGCCGGTGAACAGGAACGCGGTCTTGCCGGTCGTCGTCGCGGTGATCCCGTCGCCCTCGGCCACCGCGGCCAGTCCGGCGGCGAGTTCGGCGCGGTCCGCGGCGACCACGGCGGCCCGGTGGGCGAACTGCGCACGGCCGGTGGCCAGCGAGTAGGCCAGGTCGGTGAGGTCCAGCCCGGGGTCCGCGTCCAGCAGGGCGCGCAGCCGGGCGGCCTGCTCCCGCAGCGCGGGGACGGTCTTCGCCGACAGCAGGTGCGGGGCGGGCGCGGGCGCCGTCCCGGCCGGCGCCTCGGCCTCCGGGTCGGCCGGGGCCTCCGGCGCCTGCTCGACGATGACGTGGGCGTTGGTGCCGCTGACGCCGAAGGAGGAGACCCCGGCCCGGCGCGGGCGGCCGGTGTCCGGCCAGTCCCGGGCCTCGGTGACCAGCTCGACCGACCCGGCCGTCCAGTCCACCTCGGGCGTCGGCTCGTCCACGTGCAGGGTGCGCGGGACGGTGCCCCGGCGCATCGCCTCGACCATCTTGATGATGCCGCCGACCCCGGCGGCGGCCTGGGTGTGGCCGATGTTGGACTTCAACGAGCCCAGCAGCAGCGGCCGTTCGCGGTCCTGGCCGTAGGCGGCCAGCAGCGCCTGGGCCTCGATCGGGTCGCCGAGGGTGGTGCCGGTGCCGTGCGCCTCCACCACGTCCACCTCGTCGGCCGCCAGCCCGGCGCTCTCCAGCGCCTGCCGGATCACCCGCTGCTGGGCGGGACCGTTCGGCGCGGTCAGCCCGCTGCTCGCACCGTCCTGGTTGATGCCCGAGCCGCGGACCAGCGCCAGCACCGGGTGCCCGTTGCGCCGGGCGTCGGAGAGCCGCTCCAGCAGCAGCATGCCGACGCCCTCGCCCCAGGCCGTGCCGTCCGCGGCGGCGGCGAAGGACTTGCAGCGGCCGTCCGGCGCCAGCCCGCGCTGGCGGCTGAACTCCACGAACCCGGCCGGGGTCGAGAGCACCGTGACGCCGCCGGCCAGGGCCAGCGAGCACTCGCCCGAACGCAGGGCCTGGCTCGCCAGGTGCAGCGCCACCAGCGAGGAGGAGCAGGCGGTGTCCACGGTGACGGCCGGGCCCTCCAGGCCCAGCGCGTACGCCACCCGGCCGGAGGCCACGCTGCCGGCGCTGCCGTTGCCCAGGTAGCCCTCCACTTCCTCGGGAACGGACTGGAAGCGGGCCGCGTAGTCGGCGGTGGCGATACCGGCGAACACCCCGACCCGGCTGCCGCGCACCGAGGTCGGCGCGATCCCGGCCCGCTCGAAGGCCTCCCAGGAGGTCTCCAGCAGCAGCCGCTGCTGCGGGTCCATGGCCAGCGCCTCGCGCGGGCTGATCCCGAAGAACGCCGGGTCGAACTCGTCGGCCCGGTGCAGGAAGCCGCCCTCGCGGACGTAGCTGGTGCCCGGCGTCTGCGGGTCGGGGTCGTACAGCGCCTCGACGTCCCAGCCCCGGTTGACCGGGAAGCCGGAGATCGCGTCCACACCCCCGTCGACCAGCTGCCAGAGCTCCTCGGGCGAGGTCACCTCGCCCGGGTAGCGGCAGGCCATGCCGACGATCGCGATCGGCTCGCGGCCGGCGTCCACCAGCTGCCGGTTCTCCCGGCGCAGCCGCTGGATCTCCTTGAGGGAATCCCGGAGTGCCGCGACGACTTCCTGGGGTGCTGCGTTCATCACAAATCTCCGTACATCAAGCTCAGGTCGGGGCTAGGGGGGCGGTGATCCGCGCCGGGTACTCGGCGCGGATCACCGGGGCCGCCTAGGAGTTGTCGCGGGCCAGGCGGAGCAGCTCGGCCAGATCCATGTCGTCGATCAGCTCGTCGCCGACCGCCTCGGCGGTGCCGGTCGCCCCGGCGCCGTCGCCCGCGGCCGGGCCGACGCCCGGCAGCTCGGGGTCCAGCGCCGTGCGCAGCTGCTTGGCGAGGGCGGCGGGGGTCGGGTAGTCGAAGATCAGCGTGCTGCTCAGGCGCAGACCGGTGGCGTCGGTGAGCAGCTTGCGCAGCTCGACCGCGGTCAGGGAGTCGAAGCCCTGCTCCAGGAAGCCGCACTCGGGGTCGAGGCCGCTGTCCGGGGCCTCGCCGAGCACGCCGGCGACGCACTCCTCGACCAGCTCCAGCAGCAGCTCGTCGCGCTCCGGCTCGGTGAGTCCGGCGAGCCGCTCCCGCAGCCCGGCGGACCGGTCCGGCCGCTCACCGGCGCCCGGCGCGTCGGCGTCCTGCGCGTCGGCCGGCCGCGGCGCGGGGGCGTCCGCCCTGGCGGCGCGCCGCCAGGCGGCGAGCAGCGGCAGCGCGGCCCGCAGTTCGGACGGGAGGTCCCCGCTGTCGCCCTCCAGGCGTAGGACGGCGGCCAGCGAAGCCTCGTCCTGCTGCTCGACGGCCGCCCAGAAGGAGGCGTCCAGCGGGTCGGCCGCCCCGGCGCCGGCCTTCGGCTGGACGACGTCCAGCCAGTACCGCCCGCGCTGGAAGGCGTAGGTCGGCAGGTCGACCCGCCGGCCGTCCGCGTGGAACGCCGTCCAGTCCACCGGCACGCCGCGCAGGTGCAGCGCGGCCAGCGCGGACGCCAGGGCGAACTCCTCGGAGCGGTCCCGGCGTTGCGCGGCGACCAGGGCCGCCCGGCCGCCGGCCGCCGTGCCGTCCAGGAACTCCTGGCCCATGGCGGTGAGCACACCGTCGGGGCCGAGCTCCAGGAAGGTGGTGACGCCCTCCGCCAGCAGCGTCTCCACGGCGTCGTGGAAGCGGACGGTGTGGCGGGCGTGGCGGATCCAGTAGTCGGGGTCGGTGAGTTGCTCGGTGGTGGCGGGTTCGCCGGTGAGGGTGGAGACGATCGGGATGGCGGGTGCGTGGTAGGTGAGTTGGGCGAGGACGTCGCGGAACTCGTCGAGCATCGGTTCCATGAGCGGGGAGTGGAAGGCGTGGCTGACGCGCAGTTCGCGGGCCTTGTCGAACCGTGCGGCGACGGCCCGGACTTCGGTGGCGTCACCGGCGATGACCAGGGAGCGGGGGCCGTTGACGGCGGCGATCGAGACCCGCTCGGTGAGCAGGGGCAGGACCTCCTCCTCGCCGGCCCGGAGCGCCACCATGGCGCCGCCGATGGGGAGGTGGTCCATCAGACGGGCACGGGCGGTGATGAGGCGGGCGGCGTCCGGGAGGGACAGCACCCCGGCCGCGTGGAAGGCCGCGACCTCGCCGATCGAGTGGCCGGCCAGGAAGTGCGGGCGCACGCCCCAGGATTCGACCAGGCGGTAGAGCGCCACCTCGACGGCGAACAGGGCGGGCTGGGTCCAGCCCGTACGGTCCAGGAGTTCGCCGCCCTCGGCGATCACCTCGCGCAGTGGCCGCTCCAGGTGCCGGTCCAGCTCGGCACAGACCTCGTCGAACGCCGCCGCGAACGCGGGGTACGCCGCGTACAACTCGTGCCCCATGCCCGTCCGTTGGGCGCCCTGGCCGGTGAACAGGAAGGCCGTCCGGCCGGAGGTCGCCACCGCCCTCAGCACCCCGGGCGCCTGCGGCGTCCCGGCGGCCAGGGCCCGCAGCCCGGCCAGCAGGCCGTCCCGGTCCGCGGCGACCACGGCACCCCGGTGCGGGAACTGCGAGCGCGTGGTGGCCAGGGAGAGCCCGAGGTCGGCCGGGTGCAGCTCCGGCCGCTCCTCGACCAGCTCCAGCAGTCGCCCGGCCTGGCCGCGCAGCGCCTCCTCGGACCGGCCGGAGAGCACCAACGGCCGTACGGCCGGGCCCTCGTGGGTCCGCTCGGGGGCCGTCGGCGCCGGGTCGCCCTGCTCCAGGACGAGGTGGGCGTTGGTGCCGCTGATGCCGAAGGAGGAGACGCCGGCCCGGCGCGGGCGGCCGGTCTCCGGCCAGTCCCGCGTCGCGGTGGCCAGCTCGACCGCTCCGGCCGTCCAGTCCACGTGCGGCGAGGGCTCGTCGACGTGCAGGGTGCCCGGCAGGACGCCGTTGCGCATCGCGAGCACCGTCTTGATCACCCCGGCGACGCCCGCCGCGGCCTGGGTGTGGCCGAGGTTGGACTTCACCGAGCCGAGCAGCAACGGCAGTTCGCGGTCCTGGCCGTAGGTGGCCAGCAGCGCCTGGGCCTCGATCGGGTCGCCCAGCTTGGTGCCCGTGCCGTGCGCCTCCACCACGTCGACCTCGCCCGCGGCGAGACCGGCGGCGGCCAGCGCCTGGCGGATCACCCGCTCCTGCGCGGTGCCGTTCGGGGCGGTGAGCCCGTTGGAGGCGCCGTCCTGGTTGACGGCGCTGCCGCGCAGCACCGCCAGCACGGGGTGCCCGTTGCGGCGGGCGTCCGACAGCCGCTCGACCAGCAGCATGCCGATGCCCTCGGAGAACCCGGTGCCGTCGGCGCCGGCCGCGAAGGCCTTGCAGCGGCCGTCCTCGGCGAGGCCGCGCTGGCGGGCGAACTCGATCAGCAGCTTCGGCGTGGACATCACGGTCACGCCGCCGGCCAGCGCCAGGTCGCACTCGCCGCGCCGCAGGGCGGCCGCCGCGAAGTGCAGCGCCACCAGCGAGGAGGAGCAGGCGGTGTCCACGGTGACGGCCGGGCCCTCCAGGCCCAGCGCGTACGCCACCCGGCCGGTGGCCACGCTGGCCGCGCTGCCGTTGCCGAGGTAGCCGTCGACCTCCTCGGGCACGTCCTGAACCCATGTCGCGTAGTCGTGGTAGACCATGCCCGCGTACACGCCGGTCCGGCTGCCGCGCAGGCCGAGCGGGTCGATCCCGGCCCGCTCGAAGGCCTCCCAGGAGGTCTCCAGCAGCAGCCGCTGCTGCGGGTCCATCGCCAGCGCCTCACGGCGGTTGATCCCGAAGAACGCCGGGTCGAACCCGGCCACGTCGGTCAGGAAGCCGCCGGTCCGGGTGTAGGTGCGGCCCGGGGTGCCCGGCTCGGGGTGGTAGATGCCCTCCAGGTCCCAGCCGCGGTCGGCCGGGAACTCCGAGAGCACCGAACCGCCCTCGGCGAGCACCTCCCACAGCGCCTCCGGGGTGGCGATCCCCCCGGGGAAGCGGCAGCTCATCGCGACGATCGCGATCGGCTCGTCGGGGTCGGCCGTGACCGCCACCGCGGCCGGGGCCGGGGCCGGGGCGGAGTCGTCCGCGTCCGCGCCGAGCAGCTCCTCGACCAGGTGCGCGGCGAGCGCGCGCGGCGTCGGGTGGTTGAACACCAGGGTCGCCGGAAGGCGCAGCCCGGTCGCGGAGTTGAGCCGGTTGCGCAGCTCCACCGCGGTCAGCGAGTCGAAGCCCAGCTCCTTGAGCGCCTTCTCCTCCTCCACGGCGTCGCCCGAGTCGTGCCCGAGCACCGCGGCGACGTGGCCGCGGACCAGGTCCAGCACGGTCCGCCGGCGGTCCTCGCCGGAGAGCCCGGCCAGGCGCCCGGCCAGACCGCCCGCCGGAGCGGCGTCCGGGGCACCGGCCGTGCGGCGGCCCGGGCCACCGGAGGCCAGGCCGCGCAGCAGCGCGGGGACGGTGGCCGCCCGGCCGCGCAGGTGGGCCCGGTCCAGCTGGATCGGCACCAGCACCGCCTCGCCCGAGGCCACGGCCGCGTCGAACAGGGCCAGTCCGGTCTCGGCGCTCATCGGCACCGCGCCGCCGCGCACGATCCGCTCCAGGTCGGCGTCGACGAGGCGCCCGGCCATGCCGGACCGCTCCTGCCACAGGCCCCAGGCCATCGAGACGGCGGGCCGGCCCTGGGCGCGGCGGCGCTGCGCCAGCGCGTCCAGGAAGCAGTTGGCGGCGGCGTAGTTGGCCTGCCCGGGGTTGCCGAGCACACCGGCCGCGGCCGAGAAGAGGACGAACCCGCCGACGTCGCCCGCGAGTTCGTGCAGGTTGAGCGCGCCGGTGACCTTGGGTGCGAGCACCCGGTCGAACTGCTCGGGGGAGAGGGAGAGGACGGTTCCGTCGTCCACCACGCCCGCGGTGTGCACCACGGCGGTGAGCGGGCGCTCGGCGGGGACGGCGGCGAGCAGCTCGGCGAGCTGCCGGCGGTCGGCGACGTCGCAGGCGGCCAGGGTGACCTCGGCGCCCGTCGCGCGCAGCTCGGCGAGGAGTTCGGCGGCGCCCTCGGCCGCCGGGCCGCGCCGGCTGGTCAGCAGCAGGTGCCGGGCGCCGTGGGCGGCGACCAGGTGGCGGGCGGTCAGCTCGCCCAGGCCGCCGATCGCGCCGGTGACCAGGACGGTCCCGGAGACGTCCAGCGGGACCTGCGCACCAGCACCCGCCTTCCCGGTGGCGGTCGGCGCCTTGGCCAGGCGCGGGGCGAGCAGGGCGCCCCGCCGGACGGCCAGCTGCGGCTCGGTGTCCACCGGCAGTGCGGCCAGCGGCAGTTCACCTCCGTCGTGGTCGACCAGGACCAGCCGGTCCGGGTTCTCCGACTGCGCGGAGCGGACCAGGCCCCACACGGCGGCCAGGACCGGATCGGGCGCACCCTCCCCGGTGGCGACCGCGCCGCGGGTCAGCACGGCCAGCCGGGCCTCGGCGAACCGCGGGTCCACCAGCCACTCCTGGACGAGTCGCAGCACCCGTACGGTCGTCGCGCCGACCGCGGCGGCCAGCTCGTCCGTCGCCTCGGACCCCTGGTACGGGGCGAGTTCCACCGCGACCACGTCGGGCACGGCCGCGCCGGCGTCCACCGCCGAGCCCAGCTCGGCCAGGGCGGCCAGGCAGTCCGTGCTGCTGGCGCCGTCCGTGCTGCTGGCGCCGTCCGTGCCGTCGGCGCTGTCGGTGCGGTCGGTGCGGTCGGTGCGGTCGGTGCCGAGGAGCGTCCAGGAGCGGGCGGCCGGGCCGCCGGCCGGTACCGGCAGCCACTCGACCCGCAGCAGCGACTCGCGCACGGCCCGGTCGGCGGTGCGCAGCCGCTCGGCGGAGACGGGCCGCAGCAGCAGCGAGTCCACCGAGGCGACGGGCGCGCCGCCGAGGTCCGCGACGGTCAGCGACAGGGTCTCCGGAGCCGTCCGGGCCAGCCGGACGCGCAGCGCGGTCGCGCCGCTCGCGTGCAGCCGGATCCCGCCCCAGGAGAAGGCGAGCCTGCCCTGTTCGGCGTCCGGCACCAGGCCCATCGCGTGCAGGGCGGCGTCCAGCAGCGCCGGGTGCAGCCCGTAGCGGGCGGCCGCGGCCTGCTCGGTGGCGGGCAGGGCGACCTCGGCGTAGACCTGGTCGCCGTGCTGCCAGGCGGCCCGCAGGCCCTGGAAGGCCGGGCCGTAGTCCACCCCGGCGTCGGCGAGCCGCTGGTAGGCGTCGGTGACGTCCAGCGGGGTCGCGCCGGCCGGCGGCCAGGCGGTGAGGTCCGCAGTGGGTTCGTCGGTGGCGGCGTCGAGGGCCGCGTCGGTGGCCGCGGAGAGCGTGCCCGAGGCGTGCCGGGTCCACGGCTCGTCCTCGGCGGCGTCGGCCGGGCGGGAGTCGATCCGCAGCGGACGGAGGCCGTCCTGCTCCGCGCCGACCAGGACCTGGAGCCGGACCCCGCCGCGCTCGGGCAGGACCAGCGGGGCTTCCAGGGTGAGTTCGTCGAGGCGGCCGCAGCCGACCTCGTCGCCGGCCCGGACGGCCAGCTCCAGGAACGCCGTTCCGGGCAGCAGGGTCGCGCCCATCACGGTGTGGTCGGCCAGCCACGGCGTGCTGTGCCGGGAGAGCAGCCCGGTCAGCAGGTGGCCGTGGCCGTCCGCGAGCGGCACGGCCGCGCCGAGCAGGGGGTGCTCGGGGGCGGTGAGGCCCGCCGTGGTGACGGCGGCCGCACCGGCCACGGTGTCCAGCCAGTAGCGGTTGCGCTGGAAGGGGTAGGTGGGGAGGTCGGTGCGGTGGCCGGCGGTGAGGAGCGGGGTGAAGTCGGCGGGGGCGCCGTGGACGTGGGCTTCGGCGAGGGAGGTGAGGAAGCGGCGGGTGCCGCCGTGGTCGCGGCGCAGGGTGCCGAGGGTGTGGGCGGTGGTGTGGTGGAGGGTGTCCTGGATGGCGCCGGTGAGGACGGGGTGGGGGCTGACCTCGATGAAGAGGTCGTGGCCCTGTTCGGCCAACTGGCGGGTGGCGTCGGAGAGTCGGACGGTCTGGCGGAGGTTGCGGTACCAGTAGGCGGCGTCCATCGTCGTGGTGTCCAGCCAGCGGCTGTCGACGGTGGACCAGAACGGGATGTCGGCGCCGCGCGGGGTGACGGGGGCGAGCAGGTCGAGCAACTCGGTCTGCAGGGCCTCGACATGGGCCGAGTGCGAGGCGTAGTCCACGGTGACCCGGCGGGCACGGATGCCGTCCGCCGTGAAGCGCTCGACGAGTTCGTCGAGGGCGTCGGCGTCCCCGGCGACGACCGCCGAGGAGGGGCCGTTGACGGCGGCGACGGAGATCCGGTTCTGCCAGGGGGTGAGGTCGATGTCCTCGGCCGGGAGGGCGACGGAGACCATGCCGCCGTTTCCGGCGATGGCGGTGATGGCCTGGGAGCGCAGGGCGACGACCCGGGCGCCGTCCTGGAGGGAGAGCGCGCCGGCGACGGTGGCGGCGGCGATCTCGCCCTGGGAATGGCCGATGACGGCGTCGGGGTGGATTCCGTACGCCTGCCAGAGGGCGGCGAGGGAGACCATGACGGCCCAGAGGGCGGGCTGGACGACGTCCACCCGGTCGTAGCCGGGGGCGCCCTCGGCGCCGCGCAGGACGTCGATCAGGTTCCAGTCGGTGAACTCGGCGAGGGCGTCGGCGCATTCGGTGATCCGCTCGGCGAACACCGGCTCGGTGTCGAGGAGTTCGACGGCCATCCCGACCCACTGGGAGCCCTGCCCGGGGAACACGAACACCGTGCGTCCGGTGGTGGAGACGGTGCCCTCGACCACGGCGGCGCTCTCGGTGCCCTCGGCGAGTGCCCGGAGGCCTTCGGTCAGCTCGGTGCGGTCCGAACCCAGCACCACCGCACGGTGGTTGAACAGCGAGCGGGTCGTCGCCAGCGAGTGGGCGAGGTCGATCGGGGCGGCCTCGGAGTCCTGGAGCAGCGCGGCCTGGGCACGCAGGGCGTCCGCCGACTTCGTGGACAGCAGCAGCGGCAGCACGCCGTGCGCCGTCGGTTCGCCCGCCGGGGCCTCCGGGGAGGGCTGTTCGAGGATGACGTGGGCGTTGGTGCCGCTGACGCCGAAGGAGGAGACGCCGGCCCGGCGCGGGCGGCCGGTCTCCGGCCACTCCCGCTCCTCGGTGAGCAGCTCCACCGCGCCCGCCGTCCAGTCGACGTGCGGGGTGGGCGCGTCCACGTGCAGGGTCCGGGGCAGCACCCCGTGGCGCATCGCCAGCACCATCTTGATGATGCCCGCCGCGCCCGCCGCGCTCTGGGTGTGGCCGAGGTTGGACTTCACCGAGCCGAGCTGGAGCGGCAGTTCGCGGTCCTGGCCGTAGGTGGCGAGCAGGGCGTTGGCCTCGATCGGGTCGCCGAGCCGGGTGCCGGTGCCGTGCGCCTCCACGGCGTCCACGTCGGCGGCGGTGAGACCGGCGGTGGCCAGGGCCTGGCGGATGACGCGTTCCTGGGCGGGGCCGTTGGGGGCGGTGAGCCCGTTGGAGGCGCCGTCCTGGTTGATCGCGGTGGCCCGGACGACCGCCAGCACCGGGTGCCCGTTGCGGCGGGCGTCCGACAGTCGCTCGACCAGCAGCACGCCCACGCCCTCGGCCATGCCGAAGCCGTCGGCGGCCGCCGCGAAGGCCTTGCAGCGCCCGTCCTCGGCGAGGCCGCGCTGGCGGCTGAACGCCACCAGCCCCTCGGGGGTGGCCATCACCGCGGCACCGGCCGCGAGCGCCATCGAGCACTCGCCGGCGCGCAGCGCCTGGACGGCGAGGTGGAGCGCCACCAGGGAGGAGGAGCAGGCGGTGTCGATGGTCACGGCCGGCCCTTCCAGGCCGAGCGCGTAGGAGATCCGGCCGGAGACCACGCTGGCCGCGTTGCCGGTGACCAGGTAGCCCTCGTTGCCGGGCGGGGCGGCGGCCAGCAGGGTGCCGTAGTCCTGGCCGTGGGTGCCGACGAACACGCCGACCTGCCCGCCCCGGACGGACACCGGGTCGACGCCGGCCCGCTCGAAGGCCTCCCAGGAGGTCTCCAGTAGCAGCCGCTGCTGGGGGTCCATGGCGTGCGCCTCGCGCGGACTGATCCCGAAGAACGCCGCGTCGAACTCGGCGACGTCGTACAGGAATCCGCCCTCGCGGGTGTACGAGGTGCCGACCCGGTCGGGGTCGGGGTCGTAGAGCCCGTCGAGGTCCCAGCCGCGGTCGGTCGGCAGGGCGCCGACCGCGTCGCGCCCGGCGAGGACCAGCTCCCACAGGTCCTCCGGGGTGCGCACCCCGCCCGGGAAGCGGCAGCCCATGCCAACGATCGCGATCGGGTCGTCGTCCCGGGCCGCCGCGGTGGTGGCAGCGGCCGGTGCGGCGGCGGGGAGCCGGTCGCCGAGCACCTGCTCGCGCAGGTGGCCGGCCAGGGCCTTCGGGGTCGGGTAGTTGAAGATCAGCGTGGCGGGCAGGCGCAGGCCCGTCGAGCCGTGCAGGCGGTTGCGGAGCTCGACCGCGGTGAGCGAGTCGAAGCCCAGTTCCTTGAAGGTTCGTTCGGGGTCCACCGCCGTGCCGGCCGGGTACCCGAGCACGGTGCCGGCGGTGGCGCGGACGAGGTCCAGCAGCTCCCGGTCGCACTCGGGCCCGGTCAGCCCGGCCAGTCGCTGGGCGAGGGCCGAGCCGCCGGCCCGGTCGGTCGGCCGCCGACGGCCCGAGCGGGTGCGGACCAGGCCGCGCAGCAGCGGGTGGACGGCGTCGGACTGGGCGCGCACGGCGGCCAGGTCGAGCCGGATCGGCATCAGCGCCGCTTCGCCGGCCGCGCGGGCGGCGTCCAGCAGGGCGAGGCCCTCCTCGGCGGAGAGCGCCGCGGTGCCGACGCCGGCCATCCGGCGCAGGTCGGTGCCGGTGAGCCGGCCGCCCATGCCGTTGCGCTCCGCCCACAGGCCCCAGGCCAGCGAGACGGCCGGGCGGCCCTCGGCTCGCAGGTGCCGGGCGTAGGCGTCGAGGAAGGCGTTGGCGGCGGCGTAGTTGGCCTGCCCGCCGGCGCCGAACACGGCGGCGGCGGAGGAGTACAGCACGAAGGCGGCCAGGTCCGCGTCGCGGGTGAGCTCGGCCAGGTTGAGCGCGCCGGAGAGCTTGGGCGCGAGCACCCGGTCGAACTGCCCGTCGGTGAGCGTCTCGATCACGCCGTCGTCGACGATGCCGGCGGTGTGCACCACGGCGGTGAGCGGGTGCTCGGCGGGGATGCCGGCGAGCAGCTCGGCGAGCTGCCGGCGGTCGGCGACGTCGCAGGCGGCCAGGGTGACCTCGGCGCCCGTCGCGCGCAGCTCGGCGAGGAGTTCGGCGGCGCCCTCGGCGGCCTCGCCGCGGCGGCTGGTCAGCAGCAGGTGCCGGACGCCGTGGGCGGCGACCAGGTGGCGGGCGGCGAGCACGCCGAGGCCGCCGGTGGCCCCGGTGACCAGGGCCGTCCCGTTCGGGTCGAGCGCCGGGGCGCCCTGCTCGGCGGGCCGGACCCGGGTGAGCCGCGCGGCCCGTACCGAGCCGTCGTGCAGCAGCAGTTGCGGCTCGTCGCCGGCCAGGGCGGCGGGCAGGGCGCGGTAGGAGGCGTCCTGCTCGTCCAGGTCGACCAGGACGATCCGGTCCGGGTGCTCGGACTGCGCCGAGCGGACCAGGCCCCAGAGTGGGGCGGTCACCAGGTCCGGCAGGCCGTCGCCCGGGCCGTCCCCGGCCACCGCGCCCCGGGTCAGCACGACCAGGCGGCTCTCGGCGAAGCGTTCCTCGGCGAGCCACTGCTGGAGCAGGCCCAGCAGCGCGTGGGTGGCCGCCCGCACGGCGGGGACCAACTCGGATGCGGCGCAAGGTGCGAGGGGCAGCAGGACGGTGTCGGGGGCGGCGCCGTCGTCGGCGGCGAGGGCGGCCAGGTCGGGGTACGCGTCCACCGTGCTGCCCGCCGCGGTGAGCCCGGCGGCCAGGCCGAGGGCGTCCTCGCCGACCAGGGCGTAGCGGCCGGTGACCGGGGCGGCCCCGGGCAGGTCCGTCCAGTCGACGCGGAACAGCGAGTCGCCGTCGGGCCCGGCGTGGACCGCGCGCAGCTGCTCGGAGGAGACCGGCCGGACGGCCAGGCCCTCCACCGAGACCACCGGCACGCCGTGCTCGTCCGAGGCCTCCAGGGCGACCGAGTCCAGACCGGCCGGGGAGAGCCGGACCCGCAGGGCGGTCGCGCCGGCGGCGTGCAGCGAGACCCCGCTCCAGGCGAACGCCAGGTGGCCCTCGGCGGACTCCTCGCGGTGCCGGACGGCGCCGAGGTCCATGGCGTGCAGGGCGGCGTCCAGCAGCGTGGGGTGCAGCCCGTAGCGGGCCGACCGGTCGGCGACCTCCTCGCTCAGCACGACCTCGCTGAACACCTCCTCGCCGCGCCGCCAGGCCGCGCGGACCCCCTGGAACGCCGGTCCGTACCCGGCGGGCAGCCGCTCGTACAGGTCCTCGACCGGCAGCGGTTCGGCGCCGGCCGGCGGCCACTGGGTGAGGTCCGCGGGGGCGGCGGGCGCGGCGGGCGAGAGGGTGCCCGCGGCGTGCCGGGTCCACGGCCGGGAGGCCGCGGCGTCCTGCGGCCGCGAGTGCAGGCCGACCGGCCGGGCGCCGGTGGCGTCGGCCTCGCCGACCACCACCTGGACCTGGACGGCGCCCTGCTCGGGCAGCACCAGCGGGGCTTCCAGGGTGAGTTCGTCGAGGCGGCCGCAGCCGACCTCGTCACCGGCCCGGACGGCCAGGTCCACCATGGCGGTCCCGGGCAGCAGGGTGGTGCCCATGACGGTGTGGTCGGCCAGCCACGGGTGGGTGGTGCGCGAGATCAGGCCGGTCAGCAGGTGGCCGTGGCCGTCGGCGAGCGGGACGGCCGCGCCGAGCATCGGGTGGTCGGCCGCGGCCAGGCCGACGGCGGTCACGTCCGAGGCGCCGGGGGCCGCCTCCAGCCAGTAGCGGTTGCGCTGGAAGGGGTAGGTGGGGAGGTCGGTGCGGTGGCCGGCGGTGAGGAGCGGGGTGAAGTCGGCGGGGGCGCCGTGGACGTGGGCTTCGGCGAGGGAGGTGAGGAAGCGGCGGGTGCCGCCGTGGTCGCGGCGCAGGGTGCCGAGGGTGTGGGCGGTGGTGTGGTGGAGGGTGTCCTGGATGGCGCCGGTGAGGACGGGGTGGGGGCTGACCTCGATGAAGAGGTCGTGGCCCTGGTCGGCCAACTGCCGGGTGGCGTCGGCGAGTCGGACGGTCTGGCGGAGGTTGCGGTACCAGTAGGCGGCGTCCATCGTCGTGGTGTCCAGCCAGCGGCTGTCGGCGGTGGACCAGAACGGGATGTCGGTGCCGCGCGGGGTGACGGGGGCGAGCAGGTCGAGCAACTCGGCTTGCAGGGCCTCGACATGGGCCGAGTGCGAGGCGTAGTCGACGTTGATCCGGCGGGCCTGGGTGCCGTCGTCGGCGCACCGCCGCAGCAGCTCGTCCAGGGCGTCGGCGTCCCCGGCGACGACGGCGGAGGAGGGGCCGTTGACGGCCGCGACGGAGACGCGGTCGGCCCACGGCGCGATGGTGGCGAGCGCGTCCTCGGCGGACTGGGAGAGCGACACCATGCCGCCGTTTCCGGCGATGGCGGTGATGGCCTGGGAGCGCAGGGCCACGACCCGGGCGCCGTCCTGGAGGGAGAGCGCGCCGGCGACGGTGGCGGCGGCGATCTCGCCCTGGGAGTGGCCGATGACGGCGTCGGGCTGGACGCCGTGGGCCTGCCAGAGGGCGGCGAGGGAGACCATGACGGCCCACAGGGCGGGCTGGACGACGTCCACCCGGTCGTAGCCGGGTGCGCCCTCGGCGCCGCGCAGGACGTCGAGGAGCTTCCAGTCGGTGAACTCGGCCAGGGCGTCGGCGCATTCGGCGATCCGTGCGGCGAACACCGGCTCGGTGTCGAGGAGTTCGACGGCCATGCCGGCCCACTGGGAGCCCTGCCCGGGGAACACGAAGACGGTCCCGCCGGTGGCGTCCGCCGTACCGGTCAGCACGGTGGCGCTCTCGGTGCCCTCGGTGAGCGCCCGGAGGCCTTCGGTCAGCTCGGTGCGGTCCGAACCGAGCACCACCGCACGGTGGTTGAACAGTGAGCGGGTCGTCGCCAGCGAGTGGGCGAGGTCGAGCGGGGCGGCCTCGGAGTCCTGGAGCAGCGTGGCCTGGGCGCGCAGGGCGTCCGCCGACTTCGCGGACAGCAGCAGCGGCAGGACGCCGTGCGCGGCGGGCTCGCCGGTGGGGCCTTCCTCCACGACGGGCTGTTCGAGGATGACGTGGGCGTTGGTGCCGCTGACGCCGAAGGAGGAGACGCCGGCCCGGCGCGGACGGCCGGTCTCCGGCCACTCCCGGTCCTCGGTCAGCAGCTCCACCGCGCCCGCCGACCAGTCGACGTGCGGCGTCGGCGCGTCCACGTGCAGGGTGCGCGGCAGCACCCCGTGCCGCATCGCCAGCACCATCTTGATGATGCCGCCGACCCCGGCGGCCGCCTGGGCGTGCCCGATGTTCGACTTCAACGAGCCGAGCAGCAGCGGAAGTTCACGGCCCTGGCCGTAGGTGGCGAGGAGCGCGTTGGCCTCGATCGGGTCGCCGAGCTTCGTGCCGGTGCCGTGCGCCTCCACCGCGTCGACCTCGGCCGGGGCCAGGCCCGCGGCGGCCAGCGCCTCGCGGATCACCCGCTCCTGCGCCGGGCCGCTCGGGGCGGTCAGCCCGTTGGACGCGCCGTCCTGGTTCACCGCCGTGCCGCGGACCAGGGCCAGCACCGGGTGCCCGTTGCGGCGGGCGTCCGACAGCCGCTCGACCAGCAGCACACCCGCACCCTCGGCCCAGCCGGTGCCGTCGGCGGAGGCGGCGAAGGACTTGCAGCGCCCGTCCTCGGCGAGGCCGCGCTGGCGGCTGAACTCGACGAACACCTCGGGCGTCGCCATCAGCGCCACGCCGCCCGCCAGGGCGAGGTCGCACTCCCCGCGCCGCAGGGCCGCGACCGCCAGGTGCAGGGCCACCAGGGAGGAGGAGCAGGCGGTGTCCACGGTGATCGCCGGGCCCTCGAAGCCGAAGGTGTACGACACCCGGCCGGAGGCGACGCTGCCCGCAGTGCCGGTGCCGAGGTACCCCTCCACCTCCTCGGGCACCCGGGGCAGCCGGCTGGCGTAGTCGTGGAACATCACGCCGGTGAACACGCCGGTCCGGCTGCCGCGCAGGGCCTCCGGGTCGATCCCGGCCCGTTCCACGGCCTCCCAGGAGGTCTCCAGCAGCAGCCGCTGCTGCGGGTCCATGGCGAGGGCCTCGCGCGGGCTGATGCCGAAGAAGTCCGGGTCGAAGTCGGCGCTGTCGTAGAGGAAGCCGCCCTCCCGGACCGAGGAGCTGCCGACCGAGCCGGGGGCGCCGCCGAACAGGGCGTCGGTGTCCCAGCCACGGTCCGTCGGGAACTCCGAGACGGCGTCCCGGCCCTCGGCGACCAGCTGCCACAGGGCCTCGGGGGTGATCGCCCCGCCCGGGTAGCGGCAGCTCATCGCGACGATCGCGATCGGGTCCTCGTCCGCCGCCACCGCCGGACGGGCGGGGGCGGCCTGGGCCGGTGCCTCGTCGAGGAGTCCGGCGAGCAGGAAGCCGGCCAGCCGGGCCGGGGTGGGGTGGTCGAAGACCACGGTCGCCGGGAGGCGCAGGCCGAGCGCGGTCCGCAGCCGGTTGCGCAGCCGGACGGCCGAGGCGGAGTCCACTCCGAGGTCCTTGAAGGCCCGCTCGGGCGCGATCGTCCGCGGCAGGCCCCGGCCGAGCACCCCGGCCGCCTCGGCCCGCACCAGGCCGAGCAGCGTCTGCCGGGCCTCCGCCCGGGGCAGCGCGCGCAGCCGGGCGGCGAACACGGTGTCCGCCGCGCCGTCGGCGGCGGCCGGGTCGCGGAAGAGGGCGCCGGTGGTGTCCCGGGTGGCGACCACGGGGGTGTCGGCGCCGCCCAGCGCGGAGTCCAGCAGCGCACCCAGCTCGGCGTCGGACACGGCGCCCGGGTCGGTGGTGTCCCAGGCCAGCGACACGGCGTGCCAGCCGGTGGCGCGGCGGTGCTGGGCCAGCGCGTCCAGGAACGCGGCGCAGCCGCCGTGGTCGCCGTCGTCCGCGCCCCGCAGGGCACCGGTGGAGGAGACCAGCAGGAAGGCCGTCAGGTCGAGCCCGGCGGTGAGCTCGTGCAGGGCCACCGCGCCGTCGACGCCGGTGCGCACCCAGCGGTCGGCCTGCCCGCCGGCGGCCGGCCCGGGGGAGCCGGCCGCGTGCACCACCGCGGTGAGCGGGTGCTCGGCCGGGACGCCCGCGAGCAGCTCGGCGACGGAGGCGCGGTCGGCGGCGTCGCAGGCGGCCAGGGTGACCTCCGCGCCGGACTCGCTCAACTCCACGGCCAGCGCGGCCGAGTCGGGGGTGGTGGAGGCCAGCACCAGGTGCCGGACGCCGTGCTCGGCGACCAGCCGCCGGGCGATCGCGGCCGCGGCCGTCCCGCCGGCGCCGGTGACCAGCACGGTGCCGTCGAGGCGGCGGCCGGACGCGGCGGCGGTGACCGGCACCAGGCGGGGCGCCCGCAGCACCCCGCCGCGGACGGCGAACTGCGGCTCGCCGGTGGCCAGACCGGCCGGCAGGGCGGCCGCGGAGGCGGACTCGCCGTCCAGGTCGGCCACGGTGAAGCGGCCGGGGTGCGCGGTCTGCGCGGCGCGCAGCAGCCCCCAGAGCGGAGCCTGCGCCAGCCCCGGGACCTCCTCGCCCGGGTGCACGGCCAGCGCGCCCCGGGTCAGCACCACCAGGCGGGTCTCCCGCAGCCGGTCGTCGGCGAGCCAGCGGGTCAGCAGTTCGGCGGCCTCGCGGGCGGTCCGCCGGGCCGCGTCCGCGACCGGCTCCGCGCCGGCGGCGGGCCAGGGCAGGTAGACGACCTCGGGCGCACCGGCCGCGGTGAGCTCCGCCAGGTCGGCGTAGCGGTCGACCGCCAGGCCGTCCGGTCCGCCCAGGCCGTCCAGTCCGTCCAGTCCGTCCGGTCCGCCCAGGCCGTCCAGTCCGTCCGGGCCGTCCAGTCCGTCCGGTCCGTTCAGGCCGTCCAGTCCGTTCAGCCGGGCGGCTCCGTCCGACGGGCTCCCCAGCAGCGCGGCGCGCACCGGCTCCACGGGCCCGGCGGGCAGCGGCACCCAGTCCATCCGGTACAGCGACTCCTGCCGGACGCCCCGGGCGCCGAGCAGGGTGCCGGGCTGGTCGAACAGCCGGTGCCGGGTGACCTTGCCCGAGGCGGTGCGCGGCACGGCGGCGATCGCCCGGACCTCCTGCGGCACCTTGAACCAGGACAGCTGCTCGGCGCAGGCGGCGAAGACCAGCTCGGCGTCGACGCCCTCCGGCGCGGCGACCACGAACGCGACCGGCACCTCGCCGAGCACCTCGTCCGGCCGGCCCGCCACGGCGACGTCCAGCACGCCGGGCACCGTGCGGACGACGTCCTCGATCTCGCCCGGGTGGATGTTCTCCCCGCCCCGGATGATCAGCTCCTTTCGCCGCCCGCTGATCGTCAGCTGGCCGCCGGCCGCCCGGACCGCCAGGTCGCCGGTCCGGTACCAGCCGTCCCGCAGCGCCTCGGCGGTGGCCTCCGGCCGGTTGTGGTAGCCCTGCATCAGGCTCGGCCCGCGCACCCACACCTCGCCCTCCGTCCCGGGGGCGGTGTCGATCCCGGTCTCCGGGTCGACCACCCGCACCTCCAGGCCGGGGACCGGCAGGCCGCACGAGCCGGAGACCCGCTCGGCGCCCGGCGCCTCGGTCGCGATCGCGCCGCAGGTCTCGGTGGAGCCGTAGCTGTTGAGCAGCGGGACGCCGAACGCGTCCTCGAAGTCCCGGGCCAGCGAGGCCGAGGTGACCGCGCCGGTCGACAGGCAGACCCGCAGCCGCGGCATGTCCAGCCGCCCGGCGTCGGCCTCCCGCAGCAGGTGGTGGTAGAGGGCGGGCACCCCGGCGAGGAAGGTGTACGCGTCGCCGCGCAGCTCGGCCAGCACCTCGTCCGCGGAGAAGCCCGGCATGATGTGCGCGGTCGCGCCGGTCGCGGTGACGCCGACCACGCAGACGATGTGCGCCAGGCTGTGGAACAGCGGCAGCGGCCAGAGCACCAGGTCGTCGCGGGAGAGCCCGAGCAGCGGCGCGTAGCAGGACGCCACCGACCACAGGCAGCTGCGCTGGGTCGACAGCACGCCCTTGGGGGCGCCGGTGGAGCCCGAGGTGTAGAGCATGAAGGCGGTCTCGTCCAGGCCGAGGTCGTCGCGCGGCGGCACGGCGGGCTCGACGGTGGCCAGCGCCTCGAACGACGGCAGGTCCCGCGCCGCCTGCGGCCCCTGCGGCGCCTGCGCCGTCGGACCGGAGACGACCACCAGCAGCCCGGGCCGGTCGGCCCGCAGCCGCAGCACCTGGTCCAGGTGGCGGGTGTCGGTGACGACCACGGCGGCGCCGCTGTCGTCCAGGATGTGGGCCAGCTCCTCGTCGCTGGAGTGCGGGTTGACCGGGACGGCGACACCGGCGGCCCGGACGGCGGCCAGGTAGGCCTCCACCACCTCGACACCGGCGTCCAGGTGGATCGCCACCCGCCCGCCGCGGCCCAGGCCCAGGGCCGCCAGGTGGCCGGCCAGCCGTCCGGTCCGGAGCTCCAGCTCGGCGTAGCCCACGGACCGGCGGCCGTCCCGGAAGGCCGGCTTGTCGCGCAGCGACGCGGCCTGGGAGCGCAGCAGTTCGGGCAGCGGCCTGATCAGCTCGGTACGCGGCATGTCAACGGCTCCTTGGGCACGCGGAAACAGCACGGGAGGCTGGGGACTCCCGGAGAACAGAGAGGGGTGACGCATCATTCGGTATCCCGTGGCAGTCTCGTCCAGCCGTCCGCGGGGGCCGCACCCCTACGGTTCCCCTACGGGCCCTTGTCCCGGCCGGCTCCGCCGCGGGAGAAGGGGGGTGGTGGTGAGGGGTTGTCCGGCCGTCCGGCCTGCACCAGGCTCGGAGTGGGGAGGACCCGCCGGCGGGGCGAGGACCCCGTCCAGAAGGGACCACCGGAACACCATGACGCTCACCGACGGCGCGGCCGACAGCTGGATCCGCCGCTTCCACCCGGCCCCGGACGCCCGCGTCCGCCTGGTCTGCCTGCCCCACGCGGGAGGGTCGGCGAGCTACTGGTACCCGATGTCCGCCGCCACGGCGGCCGGGATCGAGGTCCTCGCGGTCCAGTACCCGGGGCGGCAGGACCGGCGCCACGAACCCTGCGTCGAGACCGTCGAGGCGCTGGCCGAGCGGGTCACCGAGGCGCTGCTGCCCCACCGCGACCTGCCGCTCGCCCTGTTCGGCCACAGCATGGGCGCGGTCGTCGGCTTCGAGGTCGCCCGGCGCCTGGAGGACCTCGGCGCCCCGCCGGTCGCCCTGTTCGCCTCCGGCCGCCGCGCACCCTCCCGGCACCGGGACGAGGACGTCCACCTCCGCGGCGTCGACGGCATCGTCGCGGAACTCCGCAAGCTGGACGGCACCGACCCGCGGGCCCTGCAGGACCCGGAGCTGCTGCGGATGATCCTCCCCGCGGTCCGCGCCGACTACAAGGCCGTCGAGACCTACCGCTACCGGCCGGGGCCGCCGCTCTCCTGCCCGGTCGACGCCCTGGTCGGCGACAGCGACGAGAAGGCGACCGTCGACGAGGCCGGGTCCTGGCGCGACCACACCACCGGCGGCTCCGCCCTGCACGTCTTCCCCGGCGGCCACTTCTACCTGGCCCACCACCAGGGCGAGATCGTCCGCATCGTCACCGACCGCCTGCTGCCGCCGGTCTCCTGAACCCGGCGGGCCGCGGCGCGCCCGGCCCCGGCCGGGCCGCGCCGCCGACCGGCCTCCGCTCGCGGCCTGACCGGTCGGCCGCCGCACGGCCGCCGTCGAGCAGAGCCCCCGCCCACGGCCACCCCGCCGGAGGGGTGGCCGTGGAAGCTCCGGCCGCCCTTCCCCCGCGGCCCGGTTCGGCCTGCGCGCCCCCGACCGGGCCCGCCGCCGAGCGGGCGCTCTCCCCACGTGTGCCGATCGGCCGTTGCCCGGCCGCCGTCGGGTAATGCCTTTGCCTACGGCCGCCCTTCCCCGGCGGCCCTGCCCGTCACACCCCGTCACCGCCTGCCTGCCCTCGCCTGCCGCCCCGTCGCCTTCCGCCTGCCTCCCGTCGTGCGCGGGAGGCAGCGCGCGTTTCCAGGCCCCCGGGCCCGCGGCGCCCGTCCCACACCTCCCCAGCTGCGGAGAAGCGCCCGGCGGCACCATCCGGCCGAACCGTACGAAAACGGAATCCGACATGTTGCATTCCGCTTCTGTGACTCATGTGACTGACGTGACTGTTGTGATGGATGTGGGTACAGGGAATGGCGTGAATTGGTGGGTCAGGAAAGTGTTGCGTTTCCGTGACAGCCGCGCCTATGATCAACGGAAAGCTTCGATATTGATCGAACCCCGGGGGGGTGTTTGGACAGCGGGGGCCAGTCGGGTGTTCAACTGATGTCGCGTCGCAGTTGAACACCGGTCGGTCGCGGAGGGGTGGGCGGGAGTAGGGGCGGAAGGATTGGGCTCTGAATCCCGCTTCCGGGTTCCGCGAATGAAGCAATCAATTTGCCGGTGATTCCGCGGGTGGTGTCGTACCGGCGCGATGGGGACTTGGGTCGGCGTGTTCTGAAGGGGGAGTTCAGCATGGGGGAGCGCCTGCGCACCGCTCCGACTCCGGTCGGTGCGGATGGCGGCCGGGGTCCGGGAGGTCCGGTCGGAGCATCCGAAACGGCCTCCGGGGGCGGCCGGCCGGCGGAGCGGGCCGCGCGCGCCGAGGCGGCGTTGCGGATCCTCCAGGCCCATCCCTCGCTGTCCGACCGGGCGGTCGCGGAGTCGACCGGCCTTGGCGCGCGAACCGTTGCCGAGCTGCGGCGCCTGTCGGAATCCGTGGCGGAATCCGGATTCCGGATCGGCCGGGACGGCAAGTCCCGCCCGTTGAACGGCGCGGCCGGGCGGCTGCGCGTGGCGGAGCTTCTCGGGGAGAACCCGAAGGCCTCGCTGCGCCAGTTGGCCAGGACGGCCGGGGTGTCGCCCGCGACGGCGCTCGATGTGCGGCGGCGGCTGGAGCGCGGTGAGGAGCCCGTCCCGGTGAAGCGGGCCGCCATTGCGCCGGGGGTTTCCCCGAAGGGTGCCGCGCCGGCCGGGGGGAATGGCTTCGCGGGGGGTTTCGGCCGGACCGGCTGATTTCCCGTCGGCGTTAATCGATTTCTAATCCCCGCCGTAATTCCGGTCGGATCTTGTGCCTTTGTCGGACCGCCGATAAAGTCGAAGTCGGCCTGCAGTATTCCTGCGCCTTGCCTGAAATATAATCTCGCATCCACCAGAGGAGCGGCCAATCATGACGCACCGATTCTCGCTTGTCCTGAACCGAGAAGTGAACGATCAGGAGAAGGTCACCCTGAAGGAGGCGAGCCGCGCCGACATCGCGTTCGTCGACGACACCCTCCCGACGAACGCCGACGTCCCGGTCACCCGGATCGAATTCGAGGACGGGGTCACGGCCACGCTCGCCGAGGCCATCGAGGCCGGCTTCGAGGCCGTCAAGGCCGTCCCGGACCTGTCCGTCCCGGGCCTGAGCGTGCCCGCCCAGCCGGCCGCGGCCGAGGGCGGCGAGGAGGCCGTCAACGAGGCGGCCGAGGCCGTCTCCTGACGGCACGCACGTCCCCGCCCCGCGGGGACTGAGGCCGACTCCTGCGCGGGCGCCGAGCAGCAACCGCGCGGGAGCCGGGCGCCGTTCCCGCGGCAACCGCGCGGGAGCCGGACAGTGATCCCGCGGCAGGCGCGCGGGATCCGCGCCGCAGTACCGCCGGGCACCGGGGGAGGAGCGCGGCCACCGCGAGGAGCGGTCGGCCGCGGTCTTCCGCGTGCCCGCCCGCCCGGCGGGAGCGGTGCGGTGGCAGCACCGTGAAGAACACGTACTCCAGTGGCAGGGCCGCGCTCGTCGTGCACGCGCGCGGTCAGCACGTCGACTCGCAGTTCACTACGGGGGGAGCAGGGCCGCCATGGCCGACGAACAGCAGCTTCGCGACTACCTCAAGGTCGTGACGGCCAAACTGCGCAGCACCCGGACGGAACTGGACCGGCTCAGGCACGAGCCCATCGCCGTCGTCGGCATGGGCTGCCGCTACGCCGGCGGCGTCGACAGCCCCGAGGCGCTGTGGCGGCTGGTCGCGGACGGCGCCGACGCCGTCGCCGGCTTCCCCGCCGACCGGGGCTGGGACACCGCGGGGCTCTACGACTCGCCCGACCTGCCGGGCTCCACCACCCGTGAGGGCGCCTTCCTGTACGAGGCGGCCGAGTTCGACGCCGCCTTCTTCGGGATCAGCCCGCGCGAGGCCCTCGCCATGGACCCGCAGCAGCGGCTGCTGCTGGAGACCTCCTGGGAGGCCGTCGAGCGCGCCGGCATCGATCCGGCCACCCTGCACGGCTCCCGCACCGGCGTGTTCGCGGGCGTCTACTCCTCCGCCGCGGCCTACGGGAGCGACGCCGGACTGGACTTCGCGGAGGCCACCGGCCACCTGCTGACCGGCACCGCCAACAGCGTGCTCTCCGGCCGGATCTCCTTCACCCTCGGCCTGGTCGGCCCCGCCGTGACGGTGGACACCGCCTGCTCCTCCTCCCTGGTCGCCCTGCACCTGGCGGTGCAGGCGCTGCGCGCCGAGGAGTGCGACCTGGCCCTGGCGGGCGGCGCGACCCTGATGTCCTCGCCGGTGCTGTTCCGCGAGTTCTCCCGCCAGCAGGGCCTGGCCGCCGACGGCCGCTGCAAGCCCTTCTCGGCGGACGCCGACGGCACGGGCTGGGGCGAGGGCGCCGGCATGGTCGTCCTGGAGCGGCTGTCGGACGCGCGCCGCAACGGGCACCCCGTCCTGGCGGTGATCAGCGGCAGCGCGGTCAACCAGGACGGCGCCTCCAACGGGCTGACCGCGCCCAACGGCAGCTCGCAGCGCGTCGTCATCCGGGCCGCCCTGGACAACGCCCAGCTGACGGCGGCCGACGTGGACGCCGTGGAGGCGCACGGGACGGGCACCCGGCTCGGCGACCCGATCGAGGCCCAGGCCCTGCTGGAGACCTACGGGCAGGCGGCGGGCCGCGCCGACGACCGGCCGTTGTGGCTGGGCTCGGTGAAGTCCAACATCGGCCACACCCAGGCCGCGGCCGGTGTCGCCGGTGTGATCAAGATGGTGATGGCGCTGCGGCACGGCGTGCTGCCCCGCACCCTGCACTCCGAGCGGCCCTCGGAGTACGTCGACTGGACGGCCGGCCGGATGCGGCTGCTGCAGCGGCCGGTGGACTGGCCCCGGCCCGCGGACGACACCCCCCGGCGCGCGGCCGTCTCGGCGTTCGGCATCAGCGGCACCAACGCCCACCTGGTGCTGGAGGACGCGCCCGAGCCGCAGGCCCCGGCCGTGGAGCCGGTGCGGGCCGCCGCCCCGGCCGTCCTGCCCGGGTCGAGCGCCTGGGTGCTGTCCGGGCGCACCCCGCGGGCGCTGGCCGCGCAGGCCCGCAAGCTCTCCGCCCACCTCGCCACCCGCCCCGGGGCGCGGGCCGCCGAGGTGGCCTGGTCGCTCGCCACCACCCGGACCGCCTTCGAGCACCGCGCCGTGCTGCTGGACCCGGAGTCGGCCGGGGGCCTGGCCGCGCTCGCCGCCGGGGAGCCCGCCGCGGACGTCGTGACCGGGCAGACCCGCGCCGAGGGCACCGGCCGGACGGTCTTCGTCCTGCCGGGCCAGGGCAGCCAGTGGGTCGGCATGGGCCGCGAGCTGGCCGGGGCCTCGCCGGTGTTCGCGTCCCGGTTGGCCGAGTGCGCCGAGGCCCTCGCGCCGTACGTGGACTGGCAGTTGGACGATGTGCTGGCGGGCCTTCACGGCTTCGAGGCCGCTGACGTCGTGCAGCCCGCGCTGTGGGCCGTGATGGTCTCGCTGGCCGCGGTCTGGGAGGCGGCCGGCGTCGTCCCCGACGCGGTGGTGGGCCACTCCCAGGGCGAGATCGCCGCCGCCGTCGTCGCCGGGAGCCTGTCCCTGGCGGACGCCGCCAAGGTCGTCGCCCTGCGCAGCCGGACCCTGACCGCCCTCGCCGGGCGCGGCGGGATGATGGCCGTCGACGGCGCGGCCGACACCGTCCGCGGCTGGCTGGAGCCGTTCGGGGAGCGCCTGTCGGTCGCGGCCGTCAACGGCCCGTCCGCCACGGTGGTCGCCGGGGACCCGGACGCGCTGCACGAGCTGGCCGCGCTCCACCCCGACGTGCGCACCCGCGTCCTGCCGGTGGACTACGCCTCGCACAGCGCCCACGTCGAGGAGCTGCGCGAGGACGTCACCGCCGCCCTGGAGGGGATCGAGCCCCGTACGGCCCGGATCCCGATGGTCTCCGCGATGGACGGCCGCCGGCTCGCCGGGCCGGAGCTCGACCCCGCCTACTGGTACGCCAGCCTGCGCGAGACCGTCGAGTTCGCCCGCGCCGTGCGCACGCTCGGCGACGACGGCTACGACACCTTCGTCGAGGTGTCCCCGCACCCCGTGCTGGCCATGGCCGTCGGCGAGGAACTGGCGGACCGCGACCCCGTGGTCGTCGGCACGCTGCGCCGCGACGACGGCGGCGCCGCGCGGCTGCTCGCCTCCCTCGGCGAGGCGTACGCCCACGGCGCGCCCGTGGACTGGACCGCCGTCCTGCCCCGCGCCGAGCGGGCCGACCTGCCCACCTACGCCTTCCAGCGCGGCCGCTACTGGCCCCGCCGGGTCGAGGCCGCGCCGCAGGCGGCGGTCACCGCCGCCGAGGACGGCTGGCGCTACCGCACGGCCTGGGAGCCGCTCGGCCCCACCGCCCCCGCCCTGAGCGGGACCTGGCTGGTCGTCGCCCGCGAGGACGGCGACCCGGCCCGGCACGTCGAGGCCCTGACCGCGCACGGCGCCGAGGCCGTCGTGCTGCGCACCGACGCGGTGCTGCGCGAGGCGCTCGCCGCCGAGCTCACGGCCGCGCTCGCCGCCCTCCCCGGGGCGCCCGCGAAGCCGGCCGGCGTGCTGTCGCTGCTCGCGCTGGACCCCCGGCCGCTGCCCGGCGCACCCACTGCCCCGCCCGCAACCGCCGCCGTCCCGCACGGCACCGCCGCGACCCTGGCCCTGGTGCAGGCCCTCGGCGACGCCGCGGTCGACGCCCCGCTCTGGGCGCTCACCCGCGGCGCCGTCCGGGTCGCCGCCGACGACGCCCCGCCCGCCCCCGTCCAGGCCCAGGTCTGGGGGCTCGGCCGGGTCGCCGCGCTGGAGCACCCCGACCGCTGGGGCGGACTGGTCGACCTGCCCGAGCAGTGGGACGAGCGGGCCGCCGCCCGGCTGGCCGCCGTGCTCGCCGACGGCGCCGAGGACCAGGTGGCGCTGCGCTGCGCCGGGGCCTTCGCCCGGCGGCTGGTCCACGCGCCCCGCACCGCCCCCGGCCCGGTCGGGCCGGACGGCGGCTGGTCCCCGCGCGGCACGGTGCTCGTCACCGGCGCCACCGGCTCCATCGGCCCGCACCTGACCGCCTGGCTGGCCGGCCGCGGCGCCGCGCGCCTCGTGCTGCCCACCCGCTCCGGGCCGGGCCCGCGGCTCGCGGCCCACGCCGCCGCCCTCGCCGAGGCCGGCACCGCCGTCGACGTGCTCGCCTGCGACCTCGCCGACCGCTCCGCGCTCGCCGCCCTGCTCGACCGCGTCGCCGCCACCGGCCCGCGGCTGTCCACCGTGCTGCACGCGGCCAACGCCTTCCACCTCACCCGCCTCGACGACACCGACCCCGAGGGCCTGGCCGCCTCCCTGGCCGGCAAGGCGGCCGGCGCCGACCACCTCGACGAACTGGTCGCCGACGCCGACGAGTTCGTCCTCTTCTCGTCGATCGCCGCCGCCTGGGGCAGCGCCGAGCACGGCGCCTACGCCGCCGCCAACGCCCACCTCGACGCGCTCGCCGAACGGCGCGCGGCACGCGGCGCCGGCGCGCTCTCGCTCGGCTGGGGCGTGTGGGACACCCGCGACTGGACCGCGCCGGACGCCTTCGGCCCGCACGGGCCCGCCACCATCACCGGCGACGTGCTGCGCCGCCAGGGCACCCGGTTCCTGGACCCGGACCGCGCGCTGGACGTGCTCGGCCGCGTCCTCGCCGACGGAGCCGGCGCCACCGGCCCCTACCTCGCCCTCGCCGACATGGCCTGGGACGACTTCGCGCCGGTGTTCACCGCGGCCCGCCGCAGCGCCCTGCTGGACCGCATCCCCGCCGCCCGCCGGGCCCTCGACGGCGGCGCGGCCGCCACCGGGGCGCCCACGGCCGCCGCCGACGGCGCGGACACCAGCGGGAACGACTTCGCCCGCGCCCTGGCCGGCGCCGCCGGCACCCCCGAGCAGGAGCGCCTGGCCACCGACCTGGTCCGCTCCCACGCGGCGGCCGTCCTCGGCCACCGCGACGCGGGCGACATCGCCGGCCAGCGCGCCTTCCGCGACCTGGGCTTCGACTCGCTGACCGCCGTCGAACTGCGCAAGCGGCTGGCCACGGCCACCGGCCTGCGGCTGCCGTCCACGATCGTCTTCGACCACCCCACCCCGGCCGCGCTCGGCGCCCACCTCGCCGCGGCGGCCCTCGGCACCGGCACCGGCACCGGCACCGACGCCGCCGCGCCCGCCCGGGACGGCGCCGCCGCCGACCCCGACGAACCGCTCGCCATCGTCGGCATCGGCTGCCGGTTCCCCGGCGGCGTCACCACCCCCGACCAGTACTGGGACCTGCTGGCCTCCGGCGCCGACGTGATCGGCGGCCTGCCCACCGACCGCGGCTGGGACCCGGACCTCTACGACCCCGACCCCGCCCGCCAGGGCAAGTCCGTCACCCACCGCGGCGGCTTCCTGCACGACGCCCCCGACTTCGACGCCGCCTTCTTCGGCATCAACCCGCGCGAGGCCCTCGCCATGGACCCCCAGCAGCGCCTGCTGCTGGAGACCTCCTGGGAAGCCCTCGAACGCGCCGGCATCGCCCCCGAATCGCTGCGCGGCACCCCCGTCGGCGTCTTCGCCGGCGCCACCCTGACCGGCTACGGCGACGGCCTGGCCGACGGCGACCCGGCCGCCGAGGGGTACCTCGTCACCGGCCACTCCAGCAGCATCATCTCCGGCCGCGTCGCCTACGCCCTCGGCCTGGAGGGCCCCGCCCTCACCATCGACACCGCCTGCTCCTCCGGCCTGGTCGCCCTGCACCTGGCCGGCCGGGCGCTGCGCGCGGGCGAGTGCGAACTCGCCCTGGTCGGCGGCGTGATGGTGATGTCCACCCCCAGCCAGCTGGTCGGCTTCTCCCGGCAGCGCGGCCTCGCCCCCGACGGCCGCTGCAAGCCCTTCGCCGCCGGAGCCGACGGCATGGGCCTGTCCGAGGGCGCCGCGACCATCGCCGTCGAACGGCTCTCCGACGCGCGGCGCCTCGGCCACCCCGTGCTGGCCGTCGTACGGGGCACCGCCATCAACCAGGACGGCGCCTCCAACGGCCTCACCGCCCCCAGCGGACTCTCCCAGCAGCGCGTGATCCGCGCCGCCCTGGACGCCTCGGGCCTCACCCCCGACCAGATCGACGCGGTCGAGGCGCACGGCACCGGCACCCCCCTCGGCGACCCCGTCGAGGCCCACGCCCTGCTGGCCACCTACGGCCGGGACCGCCCCGCCGACCGGCCGCTGTGGCTCGGCTCCGCCAAGTCCAACATCGGCCACACCCAGACCGCCGCCGGCCTCGCGGGCCTCGTCAAGATGGTCCTCGGCATGCGGCACGGCACGCTGCCGCGCACCCTGCACGCGGACGAGCCGTCCCGGGAGATCGACTGGGAGTCCGGCGCCGTACGGCTGCTGACCGAGCAGCGGCCCTGGACGACCCCGCAGGACGCGCCGCGCCGCGCCGGCGTCTCCGCGTTCGGGATGAGCGGCACCAACGTGCACGTCCTCATCGAACAGGCCCCCGAACACCTCCCCGCCCCCGCCGACCCGCCGCAGGACGACCCGGCCGCCCCGGCCGGACCGCCGCTGCTCGCCGCCGGTACGGACGTCACCGCCTGGCCGGTCAGCGCCCGCGGCCGGGACGCCCTGGCCGCGCAGGCCGGCCGCCTGCGCGCGTACGCCCTCGCCGCCGACACCCCGCCGCCCGCCGCCGTGGCCCGGGCGCTCGCCACCACGCGCAGCCCCTTCGAGCACCGCGCCGTCGTCGTCGGCGCCGACCCCGCCGGACTCGGCCGGGGCCTGGCCGCCCTGATGACCGGCCAGGACACCGAGCACGCCCTCACCGGCGAGAGCGCCGCCCGCGAGGACCGGACGGTGTTCGTCTTCCCCGGCCAGGGCAGCCAGTGGGAGGGCATGGGCCGACGGCTGTCCGCGCAGTCGCCGGTGTTCGCCGCCCGGTTCGCCGAGTGCGCGCGGGCCCTGCGCCCGTACGTCGACTGGGACCCGCACGCCGTGCTCGCGGGCGAGCCCGACGCCCCCGCGCCCGACGGCGCCGCCGTCATGCAGCCGCTGCTGTGGGCCGTGATGGTCTCGCTCGCCGCCGTCTGGGAGGCCGCCGGCGTCGTCCCCGACGCGGTCGTCGGCCACTCCCAGGGCGAGATCGCCGCCGCCACCGTCGCCGGCGCGCTCACCCTGGAGGACGCCGCCCGGATCGTCGCCGTCCGCGCCGCCGCGCTGACCGGCCTCGGCGTCGAGGGTGGCATGCTCTCCGTGGTGCTGCCCGTCGAGCTGGTGCGCGAACTCCTGGAACCCTTCGGCGACCGGCTCGCCGTCGCGGCCGTCAACGCCCCCGCCACGACCGTCGTCTCCGGCGAACCCGACGCGCTCGTCGAGTTCGAACGCGTGCTGCGCAAGCGCAAGGCGATGCGCTGGCGCGTGCCCGTCACCGACTTCGTGGCGCACTCCCGGCTGTGCGAGCCGCTGGCGGAGACCCTGCCGCGGCTGCTGGCCGACATCCGGCCGCGCCCCGCCGCCGTCCCGCTGTTCTCCACCGTCCACGGACGGCTGGTGGACGGCGAGGAGCTGGGGCCGCGGTACTGGTACGCCAACGTCCGGCAGACCGTCCGCTTCGCCGAGGCCGTCGAAGCCCTCGCCGCCACCGGCCACCGCACCTTCGTCGAGGTCTCCGCCCACCCGGTGCTGCTGCCCGCCGTCCAGGAGACGCTGGCCGCCCGCACCGACCTGCCCGGCCCGCTGGTGATCGACACGCTGCGCCGCGACGACGACGGCGCCGACCGGCTGCTGCGCTCGATCGGCACCGCCTACGTCCACGGCCTGCCCGTCGACTGGACCGCCGTGCTGCCCGCCCCCGCCGACGTCCGGGACGCCGCGCGGCGCGTCGAACTGCCGACCTACGCCTTCCAGCACCGCCGCTTCTGGCCGCCGGCCCGCCCGGCCGCGGCCGCCCCCGCCGCCCACGGCCCGGCCGCCGACCCCACCGACGACTGGCGCTTCCTCGCCGAGTGGGCCCACGCCCCCGAGCCCGCCCCCGCGCTGCTCACCGGCACCTGGCTGGTGCCCACCCCCGCCGGACACCCCGTCCACCCCTGCGCCGCGGCCCTCACCGAGCGCGGCGCCCGGACCGTCACCGTCGAGCTGGACACCGCCGAGGCCGACCGCGCCGACTACGCGCGCCGGCTCACCGCCGCACTGGACGGCGCCCGGCCCGCCGGCGTGCTCTCCCTGCTCGCCCTCGACACCGCCCCGCTCACCGCCCACCCCGCCGTGGCCCGCGGCCTCGCCGCCACCCTGGCCCTGGTCCAGGCCCTCGGCGACGCCGCCGTCCCCGCCCCGCTGTGGCTGCTGACCGCCGGCGCCGTCACCACCGACCCCGGCACCGGCGCCGCCGACCCGCAGCAGGCCCCCGTCTGGGCCCTGGGCCGCACCGTCGCCGCCGAACACCCCGACCGCTGGGGCGGGTTGGTCGACCTGCCCGGGCAGTGGGACGAGCGGGCCGCCGCCCGCCTGGCCGCCGTCCTCGCCGCCCGCGACGAGAACGAGGTCGCGCTGCGCGCCGACGGCCTGCGGCCCCGCCGCCTCGCCCACGCCCCCAGGCCGCCCCGCCCCGCCGACCGACGGCCGCTCGCCCCCCGCGGCACCGTCCTCGTCACCGGCGGCACCGGCCACATCGGCGGCCACGCCGCCCGCTGGCTCGCCCGCGAGCGCGGCGCCCGCCGCCTCGTCCTCACCAGCCGCTCCGGCCCCGCCGCCGCCGGCACCGCCGCGCTCGCCGCCGAACTCGCCGCCGCCGGCGCCGCCGTGGACGTCCTCGCCTGCGACACCGCCGAACGCCCCGCGCTCGCCGCCGTGCTCGACCGCGTCGCCGCCACCGGACCGGCCCTGTCCACCGTGCTGCACGCCGCCGGCGCCCTGGACGACGGCGTCCTGGACCGCCTGGACGCCGCCCGCCTGGCCCGCACCTTCGACGGCAAGGCCGGCGGCGCCGCCCACCTCGACGAGCTGACCGCCCACCTGGACCTCGACGCCTTCGTCCTCTGCTCCTCCATCTCCGCCACCTTCGGCAACGGCGGCCAGGGCAACTACGCCGCCGCCAACGCCTACCTGGACGCCCTCGCCGAGCAGCGCCGCGCCCGCGGCCTGCCCGCCACCTCGCTGGCCTGGGGCCCGTGGGCGGGCGGCGGCGTCGGCCAGGCCAGCGAAGGCGCCCGCCGGCGGCTCGCCCGCAACAAGTGGGAGGTCCTGATGGAGCCCGAGGACGCGGTCCGCGCCCTCGCCGCCGCCGTCGAGGACCCCGACCCCCGGCTGGCCGTACTGTCGCTGATGGCCGTCGACTTCGCCGCGATGGCCACCGCCCGCGGCCCCGAACAGCTGCGCCGCGCCCCGCTGATGCGCGACCTGCCCGAGATCCGGGCCGCCGACGCGGCCGACGCCGCGGACCCGGCGCCGCGCGCCGCCGAGGCGGAGCACCCGCTGGCCGTCCGGCTGTCGGCGCTGACCTCCGCCGAGGCGCAGGACCGGCTGCTCTGCGACCTGGTCCGGGACGAGGCCGCCACCGTGATGGGGTACGCCTCGGCCGCCGACGTCGAGCCCGGCCGCGCCTTCAGCGAACTCGGCCTGGACTCCCTCACCTCCGTCGAACTGCGCAACCGGCTCAGCACCGCCGCCGGCCTGCCGCTGCCCGCCACCCTGCTGTACGACTACCCGGACCCGCAGGTGCTCGCCGCGCACCTGCGCACCCGGCTGGTCGGCGGCGGACCGGACACCGCCGCCCCGGCCGCACCGCGCGCCACCGGCCCGGACCCGCTCGCCGACCCGGTCGCGATCGTCGCCATGGGCTGCCGCCTGCCCGGCGGCATCCACACCCCCGAGCAGCTGTGGCAGCTGCTCGACGCCGGACAGGACGCCGTCACCGGCCTGCCCACCGACCGGGGCTGGGACCTCGCCGCCCTCTACGACCCCACCGCCGAAAGGCCCGGCACCTTCTACGCCCGCGAGGGCGGGTTCCTGCACGAGGCCGCCGAGTTCGACGCCGGGTTCTTCGGCGTCAGCCCGCGCGAGGCGGTCACCATGGACCCGCAGCAGCGGCTGCTGCTGGAGGTCGTCTGGGAGACCCTGGAACGCGGCGGCATCGACCCCACCGGCCTGCGCGGCAGCCGTACCGGCGTGTTCGTCGGCGGCTTCGGCTCCGGCTACGACCACCTCACCGCCCGCGCCGCCGGCCACGCCGACCACCGCCTGGAGGGCCAGGCCATGATCGGCACCGCCACCAGCGTGCTGTCCGGCCGGGTCTCCTACCTCCTCGGCCTGGAGGGCCCGGCGTTCACCGTCGACACGGCCTGCTCCTCCTCGCTGGTCGCCCTGCACTCCGCCGCCCAGGCGCTGCGGGCCGGCGAGTGCGACCTCGCCCTGGTCGGCGGTGTCACCGTGATGCCCACCCCGCGCGACCTGGTCGGCTTCTCCCAGCAGCGCGGCCTGGCCGCCGACGGCCGGTGCAAGGCCTTCGGCGAGGGCGCCGACGGCATGGGCATGGCCGAGGGCGTCGGCGTCCTCGCGGTCGAACGGCTCTCCGACGCCCACCGCAACGGCCACCAGGTGCTCGGCGTGGTCCGCGGCAGCGCCGTCAACCAGGACGGCGCCTCCAACGGGCTCACCGCCCCCAGCGGCCCCTCCCAGCAGCGGGTGATCCGCGCCGCGCTGGCCGGCGCCGGCCTCACCGCCGCCGACGTGGACGCCGTCGAGGCGCACGGCACCGGCACCGAACTCGGCGACCCGATCGAGGCCCAGGCCCTGCTCGCCACCTACGGCCAGGACCGGCCCGCCGACCGGCCGCTGTGGCTGGGCTCGGTGAAGTCCAACATCGGCCACACCCAGGCCGCCGCCGGCGTCGCCGGGATCATGAAGATCGTCCTGGCCCTGCGGCACGGACAGCTGCCGCGCACCCTGCACGCCGACACCCCGACCCCGCACGTCGACTGGACCGCCGGGCACGTTGCCCTGCTGCACCGGCCCGTCGCCTGGGCGCCGGACGGCGAGCGGCCCCGCCGGGCCGGCGTCTCCAGCTTCGGCGTCAGCGGCACCAACGCCCACGTCATCATCGAGGAGGCCCCCGCCCGGCCCGCGCCCGCGCCCGCGACGACGGACGCGACGCCGGACGCCGGCCCCGCCCCGGTGCTGACCGGCGGACCGGTCGCCTGGCCGGTCGGCGCCCGCGACCCGCGCGCCCTCGCCGCCCAGGCGGGCCGGCTGCGCGAGTCCGCGCTGGCCCGCCCCGACCTGCCGGTCGGCGACGTGGCCTGGTCGCTCGCCACCACCCGCCCGCCGCACGACCACCGCGCCGTGCTGCTGGGCGCCGACCACGCCGAACTGCTGCCCGCCGCCGCGGCGGTGGCCACCGGACAGGACTCGCCCGACGCCGTCACCGGCTCCGTCGCGCCCGGCGGCACCGGCCGCACCGTGTTCGTCTTCCCCGGCCACGGCAGCCAGTGGATCGGCATGGGCCGCGAACTCGCCGAGGTCTCACCGGTCTTCCGCGACCGGCTGGACCAGTGCGCCCGGGCCCTGGCCCCGTACGTCGACTGGGACCTCGCGGATGTCCTGGCCGGCGAGCACGACTTCCTCGCCGCCGACGTGCTCCAACCCGCCGTCTGGGCGGTCTCGGTGGCGCTGGCGGCCGTCTGGCAGGCCGCCGGGGTCTCCCCGGACGCGGTCGTCGGCCACTCCCTGGGCGAGATCGCCGCGGCGACCGTCGCCGGCGCCCTCACCCTGGAGGACGGCGCGAAGGTCGCCGCCCTGCGCAGCCGGGCCCTGCGCACCCTGGACGGACGCGGCGGCCTGCTCTCCGTCGCCGAGCCCGCCGACACGGTGCGCGAACGGCTCGCCGGCTTCGAGGGACGGCTCGCGCTCGCCACCGTCAACGGCCCCCGCTCCTGCGTGGTCTCCGGCGACCCCGACGCGCTCGACGAGTTCGCCGCCGCCTGCCCGCCCACCTGCCGCACCACCCGCGTCCCGATCGCCTACGCCTCGCACAGCCCCCAGGTGGAGGAGCTGCGCGAGGAGATCCTCGCCGCCCTCGCCGGCATCGAGCCCCGCGCGGCCGACGTCCCGCTGGTCTCCGCGTACACCGGGCAGTGGCAGGACGGCCGGGAGCTGGACGCCCACTACTGGTACGCGAGCCTGCGCGGCACCGTCGAGTTCGAACGGGCCGTACGGACCCTCGGCGACAGCGGGCACCGGGTGTTCGTCGAGGTGTCCGGGCACCCCGCGCTGACCGGCGCCGTCCGGGACACCCTCGGCGAGGCGGCGGTCGTCACCGGCACGCTGCGGCGCCAGGACGGCGGCGCCCGCCGCCTGCTCACCTCGCTCGCCACCGCCTACGTGGCCGGCGCACCCGTCGACTGGGCGGCCGTGCACGGCCCCGGCACCCTCGTGGACCTGCCCACCTACGCCTTCCAGCGCAGCCGCTACTGGCCCGAACCGGCCCGGCCCGCCGCCCCCGCGCCCGACGACGCGCTGACCGGCCTGCGCTACCGGATCACCTGGACCCGGACCGCCGAGCACCCCGCACCCCCGCAACTGACCGGCAGCTGGCTGCTGGTCGGCGCGGCCGCCGACCCGGAGACCGCCCGGAAGGTCGCCCGGGCCCTGGCCGAGCACGGCGCCACCGACGTCCGCACCCTGCCGGACGCCGACCGCACCGCTCTCGCCGCCCACCCGGCGCCCGCCGGCGTGGTCTCCCTGCTCGCCCTGGACGAGTCCCCGGACCAGGGGCACCCGACCATGACCCGGGGCGTGGCCGCCACCCTCGACCTCATCCAGCAGCTCGGCGCCGGCGCCCCCGGCACCCCGCTGTGGGTGCTCACCTCCGGCGCCGTGGCCACCGGCCCCGGCGAGAGCGGCAGCCCCGCCCAGGCCCAGGTCTGGGGACTGGGCCGGGTCGCCGGCCTCGAACACCCCGGGCACTGGGGCGGACTGGTCGACCTGCCGCCCGCCGGCGCCTGGGACGACCGCACCGGCAGCCGGCTCGCCGCCCTGCTGTCCGGCGCCGTCGCCGAGGACCAGACGGCCCTGCGCCCGCAGGGCATCCTGGCCCGCCGCCTGGTCCGCGCCGCCGCGGCCGCCGCCACCCCCCGGCCCGGGCGCGGCACCGTCCTGGTCACCGGCGGCACCGGCGCCATCGGCGCCGAGGTCGGCCGCTGGCTCGCCGGGCGCGGCGCCGAACGCGTCGTCCTCGCCGCCGGCGAACCGCTGACCGCCGACGTCGCCCGGCTCGCCGCCGACGTCGCCGCCTCCGGCGCCGCCCTGTCCATCGCCGCCTGCGACACCACCCGGCGCGCCGAACTCGGCGGCCTGCTACGGCAGATCACCGCCGACGGCGGCCCCGCCCTGCGCGGCGTCGTGCACGCCGTCGGCGCCGGACAGGCCACCGCCGTCGCCGACACCACGGCACGGGAGCTCGCCGACGTCGCCGGCGCCCGGTCGGCCGGCGCCCGCTGGCTCGACGAACTGACCACCGACCTCGACCTGGACGACTTCGTCCTGTTCTCCTCCGTCGCCGCGACCTGGGGCAGCGCCCTGGTGCCCGGCTACGCCACGGGCAGCGCCTTCGTCGACGCCCTCGCCGAGCAGCGCCGCGCCCGCGGACAGGTCGCCACCTCGGTCGCCTGGGGCCCCTGGGCCGACGGCGGGGCCGGCGCCCGGTCCTCCGTCCGGCACGGCCTGGGCGTCCTGGACCCGGGCACCGCCGTCCGGGCGCTCGGCCAGGCCATGGACGGGCGCGACGCGCTCGTCACCATCGCCGACGTGGACTGGCGGACCTTCGCGCCCGCCTTCACCCTGCACCGTCCGAGCCCGCTGCTCGCCGACCTGCCGGAAGCGGCCGCCCCGGCGGCCGAACCGGTCGGCCCGGCCGACGGCGGCACGGCGCCCGAGTTCGCCCGGACCGTCCTCGCCCTGCCCGCCGCCCGCCGGCCGGCCGCGGTGACGGACCTGGTGCGCGCCCAGGCGGCCCTGGTGCTGTCGCACGGGAGCACCGCCGACATCGACGCCGAACGCGCCTTCCGGGACCTCGGCTTCGACTCCCTGACCGCCATCGAACTGCGCGACCGGCTCGCCGCCGCCACCGGCGTCACCCTGCCCTCCACCGTCGTCTTCGAGTACCCGACGTCCGCCGCCCTCGCCGCGCACCTGCTGCGCGAGCTCGGCGCCGGCCCGGAGTCCGTACGCACCCAACTCGACCGGCTGGACGCCTCGTTGTCGGGCCTGCTGGACCGGCTCGGCGAGGACGGCGACGGGACGGACGGGGACGAGGAGGCCGTCGCGGCGCAGCTCGCCGCACTGAGCGCCAAGTGGCAACGACTCCAGCGCCGCGCCGGCGGCCCCGCCACCGGCGGCGGCAACGGCGCCGGCACCGCCGCCGGCCAGGACGTCTCCGAGCGCCTCGCCGCCGCGGACGACGACGAGGTCTTCGACCTCCTGGGCAAGGAGTTCGGCATCGAATGACCGTACCGCCGACCCTCCCGCGGGCCGCCCGAGCGCTGCCCAGACCGAGTACCCACAGCCCGAGCACCCCGAGGTGGAACGCGTGAGCGAGGACAAGCTCCGGTACTTCCTGAAGCGCGTCACGGCCGAGCTGCACGAGAGCCGCGAGCGCGTCCGCGAGTTGGAGACCGTGACCGGCGAGCCCATCGCCGTCGTCGGCATGGGCTGCCGCTACCCGGGCGGCGTGCGCACGCCGGACGAGCTCTGGAACCTGGTCGCCACCGGCACCGACGCGGTCGGCGACTTCCCCGCCGACCGCGGCTGGGACCCGGGCGAGGCGGCCGCCCACGGCTACGAGACCCGCGGCGGCTTCCTCCCCGACGCGGCCGAGTTCGACCCCGGCTTCTTCGGCATCAGCCCGCGCGAGGCCCTCGCGATGGACCCCCAGCAGCGCTTCGTGATGGAGGTCGCCTGGGAGACCCTGGAGCACGCCGGACTCGACCCGCGCGCCCTGCGCGGCTCGCACACCGGCGTGTTCGTCGGCGCCAGCGCGTCCGGCTACGACTGGTACGCGCGCGAACACGGCCACGACGAGGGCCACCTGGTCACCGGCAGCGCGATCAGCGTGCTCTCCGGCCGGGTCTCCTACACCCTGGGCCTGAACGGGCCCGCCGTGACCGTCGACACGGCCTGCTCCTCCTCGCTGGCCGCCGTCCACCTGGCGGCCCGCTCGCTGCGCACGGGCGAGTGCTCGCTCGCCCTCGCCGGCGGCGTGATGGTGATGTCCACCCCGGTGATGTTCGCCGACTTCGCCCGCCAGCAGGGCCTCGCCTCCGACGGGCGCTGCAAGCCGTTCTCGGAGGACGCCGACGGCACCGGCTGGGGCGAGGGCGCCGGACTCGTCCTGCTGGAGCGGCTGTCGGACGCCCGCCGCAACGGCCACCGCGTCCTGGCGGTCATCCGCGGCAGCGCGATGAACCAGGACGGCGCGTCGAACGGCCTGACGGCGCCCAGCGCGCCCGCGCAGCGCCGGGTCATCCGGGCCGCCCTCGCCGACGCCCGCCTGACGGCCTCCGAGGTCGACGCGGTCGAGGCGCACGGGACGGGCACGGAGCTGGGCGACCCGATCGAGGCCGGCGCCCTGCTGGCCACCTACGGACAGGGCCGCGACGAGGACCGGCCGCTGTGGCTCGGCTCGCTCAAGTCCAACATCGGCCACGCCCAGCAGGCCGCCGGCGTCGGCGGCGTGATGAAGATGGTGCTCGCCCTGCGGCACGGCACCCTGCCCAGGACCCTGCACGCCGGGGAGCCGACCTCGCACGTCGACTGGGCCTCGGGGAACGTCCGGCTGCTCCAGGAACCGGTGGAGTGGCCGGCGGGCGAGCGGGTGCGCCGAGCAGGTGTGTCGGCGTTCGGCGCGAGCGGGACGAACGTCCACGTGATCCTGGAGGAGGCGCCCGCGCCGACGGCCGGGGAGCCGGCGGTGAACGAGGAACCGACACCGGACGAGGAGCGCCCGGCGCCCGTCCTGCCGACGGCGGCGTCGGCCTGGGTGGTGTCGGGCCGCAACGCGACCGCGCTGGCCGGTCAGGCGGGCCGGCTGCGCGAGCACGTGCTGGCGCGGCCGGAGCTGCCGGTGGGCGACGTCGCGTGGTCGCTGGCCACGACGCGGTCGGCTTTCGAGCGGCGCGCGGTGGTCCTGGGCGGCGAGCGCGGTGAACTCGCGGCGGGTCTCGCGGCGGTGGCCACGGGACAGCCCGCGGCGGGTGTGGTGACCGGGTCGGTGGCCTCCGGCGGCGCCGGGCGGACGGTGTTCGTCTTCCCCGGTCAGGGCAGCCAGTGGGTCGGGATGGGGCGTGAGCTGGCGGAGGTCTCGCCGGTGTTCGCGGCGCGGCTGGCCGAGTGTGCCGAGGCTCTCGCTCCGTACGTGGACTGGCAGTTGGACGACGTCCTGGCGGGCCGGCACGGTTTCGAGGCCGCCGATGTGGTGCAGCCGGCGCTGTGGGCCGTGATGGTCTCGCTGGCGGCGGTGTGGGAGGCGGCCGGTGTCGCTCCGGACGCCGTGGTCGGTCACTCGCAGGGTGAGATCGCGGCGGCTGCCGTCGCGGGGATTCTCTCCCTGGACGACGCTGCCAAGGTGGTGGCTCTGCGGAGCAAGACCCTGACGGCGCTGGCCGGTCGTGGCGGGATGCTGTCGATCGCCGAGCCTGTGGAGGGCGTCCGGGCGCGGATCGCCCTGTACGGCACCCGCCTTTCCGTCGCGGCCGTAAACGGCCCGTCGGCGACGGTGGTTTCCGGTGACGCCGACGCGCTGCGCGAACTCGCCGACTCCTGCGGGGAGTCCCCGCGCGCCCGGATGATCCCGGTCGACTACGCCTCGCACAGCGCGCACGTGGACGAGCTGCGCGAGGAGATCCTCGCCGTGCTCCAGGGCATCGCCCCCCGCGAGGTGCAGGTCCCGATGATCTCCGCGCTGACCGGCGAGTGGCTGTCGGGCCCGGAGCTGGACCCGGCGTACTGGTACGCCTCCCTGCGCGAGACGGTCGAGTTCGACCGTGCCGTGCGGATCCTCGGCGAGGCCGGGCACGGCGTGTTCCTGGAGGTCTCGCCGCACCCGGTGCTGACCCCGGCGATCGCCGACAGCCTGGAGGACCGCTCCCCGACCGTGGTGGGCACCCTGCGACGCGACGAGGGCGGCGCCGAGCGCCTGCTGACCTCGCTCGCCGAGGCGTACACGGGCGGCGCCCCTGTCGACTGGGCGGCGGTGCTCGGCGGCGGGACGGCGGTCGAGCTGCCGACCTACGCCTTCCAGCGCCAGCGGTACTGGCCGGCGGCCCCGGCCCGGCCGGCGGGCGCGGCGGGCGTCGACGACTGGCGCTACCGGATCCGCTGGCAGCCCGCGGACGCGGACCCGGCCGCCGTACCGGCCCTGTCCGGCACCTGGCTGCTCGTCGGCGAGGGGGATGTGGCCGACGCGTGCGCCCGCACCCTGGCCGACCACGGCGCGCAGGTCGTCCGGACCGGCGTCGAGACGCTCGACCAGGCCGTCACCGGCCCCGTGTCCGGCGTGGTGTCCCTGCTGGCGCTGGAGGAGGGCCACGACCCGGCGTACCCGTGGATCCCGCGCGGCACCGCCGCGACGGTCGACCTCGTCCAGGCGCTGCGCCGGACCGGCGTCGACGCCCCGCTGTGGCTGCTGACCCGGGGCGCGGTGCAGACCGGACCGGACGAGGTGACGACCGCTCCCGTGCAGACCCAGCTGTGGGGCATGGGCCGCGTCATCGGCATGGAACTCCCGGACAGCTGGGGCGGGTTGGTCGACCTCCCGCCGGAGTTCGACGCGCGGACCGGCGCCCGGCTGGTCGCGGTCCTCGCGGACCGTACGGAGGACCAGGTCGCCCTGCGCCCCTCCGGCACGCTCGCCCGCCGCCTGGTGCGGGCCGAGCCGCGGCCGGCCGGCCGCGCCCCCTGGCGGGCGCGCGGCACCGTGCTGCTGACCGGCGGCACCGGCTCGATCGGGGCCTGCGTCGCGCGCTGGCTCGCCGAGCGGGACACCCCGCGCGTCGTGCTGACGAGCCGTTCCGGCCCGTCCGCGGAGGGGGCGGTGGAACTCGCGGCCGCGATGGCGACCGCCGGGACGGCCGTCGACATCGTCAGCTGCGACACCGGCGTCCGCCGGGACGTCACCGACCTCGTCGCCCGGATCGAGGCCACCGGACCGGGCCTGTCCACGGTCCTGCACTCGGCCAACACCGGCTACCTGGCCCGGGTCGAGGACACCACCAGGGAGGGCCTGGCGGCGGCGCTCAGCGCCAAGGCCGCCGGGGCCACCTACCTGGACGAGGCGACGGCCGCGCTGGACGTGGACGAGTTCGTGCTGTTCTCGTCGATCTCGGCGACCTGGGGGAGCAACGACCACGGCCCGTACGCGGCGGGGAACGCCTTCCTCGACGGCCTGGCCGAGGACCGCCGGGCCCGGGGCCTGCCGGGCACCTCGATCGCCTGGGGCGTCTGGGACTCCCGGGACTGGGACGCGGTCGACGACCTGATGGACCACAGCCCCGGCCGGGTGACGCCCCGACGGCTCCGCCGGCAGGGGATGAACTTCCTCGAGACCGAACGGGCGCTGACGGCGCTGGACCAGACCCTCGCGGACGACGAGACCTTCATCGCGCTCGCCGACGTGACGTGGGAGAAGTTCGCGCCGGTGTTCCGCGCGGCGCGCCCGCGCCCGCTGCTGGACGCCATCCCCGAGGCCCGGGAGCAGGAGGACCGGGGCCCGGACGCCGCCGGGTCGGACCGGCCGGCCGAGGCCACCGGCGAACTGTTCCACGCCCTCGTCGGCCTGACCGCCGCCGAGCGCCGCCGCGCCGTGGTCGAGCTGGTCCGCGCGCACGCCGCCGCCGTCCTCGGCCACGGCTCCGCGGCCGAGGTCCCGACCACGCGCGCCTTCCGGGAGCTCGGCTTCGACTCGCTGACCGCCGTCGAACTGCGCAACCGGCTGGGCGGCGCCGCGGGCGTCCGGCTGCCCGCCACGGTCGTGTTCGACCACCCCAACCCGGCCGTACTGGCCGAGGAGATCCTCTCCCGGCTCTTCGGGGCCGAGGCGGCGGCCGGCGCCGGGCCGGTGCCCGCCGTGGTCGCGGCCCCCGCCGAACCGGTCGCGATCGTCGGCATGGCCTGCCGCTACCCCGGCGGGATCCGGACCCCCGAGGAGCTCTGGGCCCTCCTGGCCGAGCACGGGGACGCGATCGGCGGCTTCCCGACCGACCGCGGCTGGAACACCGAGGGCCTCTTCGACCCGGACCCGGACGCCGAGGGCAAGACCTACGTCGCCGAGGGCGGCTTCCTGACCGGGGCCGCCGAGTTCGACGCCGCCTTCTTCGGGATCAGCCCGCGCGAGGCCCTGTCGATGGACCCCCAGCAGCGGCTGCTGCTGGAGACCTCCTGGGAGGCCGTCGAGCGCGCGGGCATCGACCCGAAGTCGCTGCACGGCTCCGCGACCGGCGTGTTCGTCGGCGCGGCCCGGTCGACCTACCTCGGCGTGGTGGAGGAGACCGCCGGGTCCGAAGGACACCGCATGACCGGCACGGCGATGAGCGTGCTGTCCGGCCGGATCGCCTACGCGCTGGGCCTGGTGGGCCCGGCGATGACGGTGGACACCGCCTGCTCCTCCTCGCTGGTCGCGCTGCACCAGGCCGTGCAGTCGCTGCGGTCGGGCGAGTGCTCGGTCGCCCTGGCGGGCGGCGTGACGGTGATGGCCGACCCGGGCGAGTTCGTCGGCTTCTCGCGCCTGCGGGCCCTGTCGCCGAACGGCCGCTGCCAGGCCTTCGGCGAGGGCGCCGACGGCATGGGCATGGGCGAGGGCGTCGGCATCGTGGTGCTCGAACGCCTCTCCGACGCCCGCCGCAACGGGCACCGGGTGCTCGGCGTGGTGCGCGGCAGCGCCATCAACCAGGACGGCGCCTCCAACGGACTCACCGCCCCTAACGGCCCCTCGCAGCAGCGCGTCATCCGCGCGGCGCTGGCCAACGCCCGGATCTCGGCGGCGGACGTGGACGCGGTCGAGGCGCACGGGACGGGTACGGAGCTGGGCGACCCGATCGAGGCGGGTGCGCTGCTGGCGACGTACGGCCAGGAGCGGTTCGAGGACCGGCCGTTGTGGCTGGGGTCGGTGAAGTCCAACATCGGGCATGCCCAGCAGGCCGCCGGTGTGGCCGGTGTGATCAAGATGGTGCTGGCCCTGCAAGCCGGTGTGCTGCCGAAGACGCTGCACGCGGACGAGCCGTCCTCGCACGTCGATTGGGAGACGGGCAACGTCCGGCTGCTGCGGGACGAGGTGGCGTGGCCGGCGGGCGAGCGGCCGCGCCGGGCGGGTGTGTCGGCGTTCGGCATCAGCGGCACCAACGCGCACGTGATCATCGAAGAGGCGCCGGTCGAGGCGGAGACCGTCCCCGAGGACGCCGCCGAGGACCTCGCGCCGGTCCTGTCGCGCCCCCTCCCGGCGTGGGTGCTGTCCGGCCGTGACGGGCAGACGCTCGCCGGTCAGGCGGGCCGGCTGCGCGAGCACGTCGCGGAGCGGCCGGAACTGCCGATCGGTGACGTCGCGTGGTCGCTGGCCACGACGCGGTCGGCCTTCGAACAGCGCGCGGTGGTGCTGGGTACGGACCGGGAGGAACTGGAGGCGGGGCTTTCGGCCGTCGCCACCGGACAGCCCGCGCCCGGCGTGGTCACCGGCGAGGTCGCCCCGGACGGGGTGGGGCGGACGGTGTTCGTCTTCCCCGGCCAGGGCAGCCAGTGGGTCGGCATGGGCCGCGAGCTGGCGGAGTCGTCGCCGGTGTTCGCGGCGCGACTGGCGGAGTGTGCTGCGGCTCTGGCGCCGTACGTGGACTGGCAGTTGGACGACGTCCTGGCGGGCCTTCACGGCTTCGAGGCCGCCGATGTGGTGCAGCCGGCGCTGTGGGCCGTGATGGTCTCGCTCGCCGCTGTGTGGGAGGCGGCCGGTGTCGCTCCGGACGCGGTGGTGGGTCACTCGCAGGGCGAGATTGCCGCTGCCGCTGTGGCCGGGATTCTCTCCCTCGACGATGCCGCGAAGGTCGTGGCTCTGCGGAGCAAGACCCTGAAGGCGCTGGCGGGTCGTGGCGGGATGCTGTCGATCGCGGAGCCGGTGGACGGTGTCCGCGCCCGGATCGCCCCGTACGGTTCCCGGCTGTCGGTCGCGGCCGTGAACGGTCCGTCGGCGACGGTCGTCTCCGGCGACGCCGACGCGCTGCGCGAACTCGCCGACTCCTGCGGGGAGTTCCCGCGTGCCCGGATGATCCCGGTGGACTACGCCTCGCACAGCGCGCACGTGGACGAGCTGCGCGAGGAGATCCTCGCCGTCCTCCAGGGCATCACGCCGACCGAGGCCCGGATCCCCATGGTCTCCGCCATGACCGGCGCGTGGCTGTCCGGCCCGGAGCTGGACCCGGCCTACTGGTACGCGTCCCTGCGCGAGACCGTCGAGTTCGACCGCGCCGTGCGGATCCTCGCCGACGCGGGCCACGGGGCGTACGTCGAGGTGTCCCCGCACCCGGTGCTCACCCCGGCGATCAGCGACGCCTTCGCGGACCGGACCCCGGCCGTGGTCGGCACGCTGCGACGCGAGGACGGCGGCGCCGGGCGTCTCCTGGCCTCGCTCGCCGAGGCCTACGTCCGGGGCGTGCCCGTCGACTGGGCCGCGCTCCTGGGCGGCGGCACGGTTGTGGACCTCCCCACCTACGCCTTCCGGCGGGACCGGTTCTGGCCGGAGCCCACCGAGGCCCCGACCGTGCCGGTCACCGCGGGCACGCCCGCCGAGGCGGGCTTCTGGAACGCCGTCGAGCGCGGTGACGCCGATGCTCTCGCCGACCTGCTCGGCGTCGACCCGGCCGACCCGGCCCTCGGCGCGCTCACCGGCTGGCGCCACCGCGAACGCGCCGAATCGGCCGTCGCCGGCTGGCGCTACCGCATCGCCTGGTCGGCCCTGCCCGAGCACGGCACCGCGCTGACCGGCACCTGGCTGCTCGTCGGCTCCGCGCCGGACGTCGCCGACACCCTGACGGCCGCCGGCGCCCGCGTCCTCACGGTGCCCGGGGACGGTATCGACACCACCGACCGCGAGGCGCTCGCCGCCGCGCTGCCCACCGGTGTCGCCGACCTCTCCGGCATCGTCTCCGCCCTCGCCCTCGACGACGAGGCGGCCGCGCCGCTCGACGCCCACCCCGGCGTCCCGCGCGGCCTGGCCGCCACCCTGGCCCTGGCCCAGGCCGTCGCCGACCGGCGCGGGGACGGGGACGACACGCCCGCCGCCCCGCTGTGGGTGCTGACCCGGGGCGCGGCCGCCGCCACCGACGGCGAGCCGGCCGGCCCGCCCGTCCACGCCCAGATCTGGGCCCTCGGCCGGACGGCCGCCCTCGCCCACCCCGACCTGTGGGGCGGCCTGATCGACCTGCCGCAGCGTCCCGAGGACACCGGCCCCGCCCTGCGGCGCCTGGCCGCCGTCCTCACGGGCGGCGACGGCGAGGACCAGGTGGCGCTGCGCCCGTCCGGCGCGTACGGACGACGGCTGGTGCGCGCCGCGCAGCCGCAGGCCCCGGCGAACGGCACCGCGTGGACCCCGCGCGGCACCGTCCTGGTCACCGGCGGGACCGGCGCCATCGGCGAGCACGTCGCGCGCTGGCTCGCCGACCGCGGCACGCGGCGCGTCGTGCTGACCGGCCGGCGCGGCCCGGCCACCGAGGGCGTCGCCGCCCGCGCCGCCGAACTCGCCGCCCGCGGCACCGGCGTCGACGTCGTCGCCTGCGACGTCGCCGAGCGCGCCGAGGTCGCCGCCCTGCTGGCCCGGATCGACGCCACCGGCGGCCCGGCCCTGTCCACGGTGCTGCACACCGCGGGCGTCGGCCAGGGCGGCACCGTCGGCGAGACCACCGCGGCCGGGCTGGCCGAGGTGTGCGCCCCCAAGGCGGGCGGCGCCCGCTGGCTCGACGAGCTGACCGCCGACCGCGGCCTCGACGACTTCGTGCTGTTCTCCTCCGGCGCCGCCGTCTGGGGCGGCAGCGACCAGGCCGGCTACGCCGCCGCCAACGGCTACCTCGACGGCCTCGCCGCCGAACGCCGCGCCGCCGGCCGCCCCGCCACCACGCTCTCCTGGGGCCTGTGGGACGGCGGCGGCATGGGCGGCGGCAGCGTGACCACCCGGCTGACCCGCTACGGCGTCCGGGCCATGGCGCCCGAACTCGCCGTCCGCGCCCTCGGCCAGGCCCTGGACGGGGGAGAGGACGCCGTCACCGTCGCGGACATCGACTGGTCGGTGTTCGGCCCGACGTTCACCCTGCGCCGTCCCAGCCGCCTCCTCGCCGACCTGCCCGACGCCGGGACCCGACCGGAGCCCGCGGACTCCGGCCCCGGCACCGGGAGCGACGGACCGGCCGGCACCGGCCTGGCCGACCGACTCGCCGGCCTGCCCCACGCGGAGCAGCTGCGCCGACTCGTGGAGATCGTCTGCGACCAGGCCGCCGCCGTCCTCGGCCACACCGCCGGAGCACTGCCCAAGGGCCGACCGTTCCGCCACCTCGGCTTCGACTCCGTGATGGCCGTCGACCTGCGCAACCGGATCACCGACACCACCGGGCGGCGGCTGCCCGCCACCCTCGTCTTCGACCACCCGACCCCCGCCGAACTCGCCGAGTACCTGCACGGCGAACTCGGCCTGCGAGCCGCGCCCGCCGACGACACCCGGGCCGCCCCCGGCACCGACCCGGTGCTCGACGGGCTCGACCGCCTGGAGGCCGCGCTCGCGGCGGTGCCCGGCGGCAGCGGCGCCCGGCGCGACGTGACCCTGCGGCTGAGGAACGTGCTCTCCCGCTGGCTGGGCGACACCGAGCAACCACGGCAGGACGAGCAGGAGCAGCAGACGCTGGCCGGGCGACTGGACGACGCCGACGCCGGCGAGGTCCTGGACTTCATCAACAAGGAATTGGGGCTTTCGTGATGACCGGTGGTGCGCAGGCGGCGGGCGGCGACAAGCAGCTGCTCGACACTCTGAAGAAGCTCGCCGCCGACCTGTATCGGACCCGCGAGCGCGTCAAGGAACTGGAAGCCGGCGAGCGCGAGCCGATCGCCGTCGTCGGCCTCGGCTGCCGCTACGCCGGGGGCATCACCGGCCCCGACCGGTTCTGGGACCTGCTCTCCGCCGGGACGGACGCCATGGGCGGCTTCCCCACCGACCGCGGCTGGGCGGAGTGGGAGCGCGCCTACGGCAACCCGGACGCGCGCGCCGGCGAGGAGTACGCCCGGGTCGGCGGATTCCTCTACGACGTGGCCGACTTCGACCCCGGGTTCTTCGGGATCAGCCCGCGCGAGGCCCTGGCGATGGACCCGCAGCAGCGGATCCTGCTGGAGACCGCCTGGGAGGCGGTCGAGCGGGCCGGCATCGACCCGATGTCCCTGAAGGGCTCCGACACCGGCGTGTTCGTCGGCGCCAGCGGCACCGCGTACGGCTCGGGCGTGGGCGGCAACGGCAGCGGCGCCGAGGGCTACAAGATGACCGGCGGCCTGACCGCCGTCGTCTCCGGACGCATCTCCTACACGCTGGGCCTGACCGGCCCCGCCGTGACGATCGACACCGCCTGCTCCTCCTCGCTCGTGGCACTCCACCTCGCGGTGCGCTCGCTGCGCTCGGGCGAGTGCTCCCTCGCCCTGGCGGGCGGCGTCGAGGTGCTGGTCATGCCCGACGCGTACATCGAGTTCTCCCAGCAGGGCGGCATGGCCGCCGACGGCCGGTGCAAGTCCTTCGCCGCCGAGGCCGACGGCATCGGCTGGGGCGAGGGCGCCGGCATCATCGCGCTGGAGCGCCTCTCCGACGCCCGCCGCAACGGCCACCAGGTGCTCGGCGTGATCCGCGGCAGCGCCGTCAACCAGGACGGCGCCTCCAACGGCATCACCGCCCCCAACGGGCCCTCGCAGTACCGCGTCATCCACTCGGCGCTGGCCGACGCCGGCCTGACCGCGGCGGACGTGGACGTGGTCGAGGCGCACGGGACGGGCACCACGCTGGGCGACCCGATCGAGGCGCAGGCGCTGCTCGCCACCTACGGGCAGGCCGAGGACCGCGCCGCCGACCGGCCGCTCTGGCTGGGCTCGGTGAAGTCCAACATCGGCCACTCCGGCTGCGCGAGCGGCGTCGCCGGTGTGATCAAGATGGTGCTGGCGTTGCAGCACGGCGTGCTGCCGAAGACCCTCTTCGCCGGGAACCCGTCGCCGCACGTGGACTGGGCCTCGGGCAACGTCCGGCTGCTGAGCGAAGCGGTGGCGTGGCCGGCGGGCGAGCAGCCGCGCCGCGCGGGCGTGTCCGCGTTCGGCGTCAGCGGCACCAACGCGCACCTGATCCTGGAGGAGGCGCCGGCGGGCTCGGGCCGTCCGGAGGTCGTGGCGGGCGCCGCGCCGCGCGTCCTGTCCGGCGAGGGGCTTCCCGCGTGGGTGGTGTCGGGGCAGAGCGCCGCGGCGCTCGCCGGTCAGGCGGGTCGGCTGCGTGAACACGTGGTGGAGCGGCCGGAGTTGTCGGTCGGCGACGTCGCGTGGTCGCTGGCCACGACACGGTCGGCGCTGGAGCACCGGGCCGTCGTGCTCGGCCCGGACCGGGACGGACTCGCCGCGGGGCTGACGGCCGTCGCCACGGGGCAGCCCGCGCCCGGCGTGGTCACGGGCTCGGTGGACGCCGCGGGTGTGGGGCGGACGGTGTTCGTCTTCCCGGGGCAGGGGAGCCAGTGGGTCGGGATGGGGCGTGAGTTGGCCGCTTCGTCGCCGGTGTTCGCGGCGAAGCTGGCGGAGTGCGCTGCGGCTCTCGCTCCGTACGTGGACTGGCAGTTGGACGACGTTCTGGCCGGGCTTCACGGCTTCGAGGCCGCTGATGTGGTGCAGCCGGCGCTGTGGGCCGTGATGGTCTCGCTGGCTGCGGTCTGGGAGGCGGCTGGTGTCGCTCCCGATGCCGTGGTCGGTCACTCGCAGGGCGAGATTGCCGCCGCCGCTGTGGCCGGGATTCTCTCCCTCGATGACGCTGCCAAGGTCGTGGCTCTGCGGAGCAAGACCCTGAAGGCCCTTGCTGGTCGCGGTGGGATGCTGTCGATCGCGGAGCCGGTGGCGGGTGTCCGCGCCCGGATCGCTTCGTACGGTTCCCGTCTGTCGGTCGCGGCCGTGAACGGTCCGTCGGCGACGGTCGTCTCCGGTGATGCGGACGCGCTGCGTGAACTCGCGGACTCCTGCGGGGATTCGCCGCGCGCTCGGATGATCCCGGTGGACTACGCCTCGCACAGCACCCACGTGGACGAGCTGCGCGAGGAGATCCTCGCCGTCCTCCAGGGCATCACGCCGACCGACGCCCGCATCCCCATGGTCTCCGCGCTGACCGGCGCGTGGCTGTCCGGTCCGGAGCTGGACCCCGACTACTGGTACGCCTCGCTCCGCGAGACCGTCGAGTTCGAGCGGGCGGTCCGCATCCTCGCCGAGTCCGGGCACGGGGCGTTCGTGGAGGTCTCCCCGCACGCGGTGCTGACCGGCGCGGTGGGCGACGTCGTCGAGGACGTCGAGGGCTCGGCCGTGGTCGGCACCCTGCGGCGCGAGGAGGGCGGCGCCGGGCGTCTTCTGGCCTCGCTCGCCGAGGCCTACGTGCGGGGCCTCCCCGTCGACTGGGCCGCGCTCCTGGGCGGCGGCACGGTCGTGGACCTGCCCACCTACGCCTTCCAGCGCCGGCGCTACTGGCTCGGCGCCGTGGCCTCCGTCCAGGCCGCCGGCCCGGACACCTCGGTGGACGACTGGCGCTACCGGATCGTCTGGCAGGCGGCCGACGCGAACCGGGCCGCCACGCCGTCGGGGACCTGGCTGCTGGTCGGCGACGGCCCCGACCGGGAGGCGGTCGCGAACGCGCTGACGGCCCACGGCGCGAGCGTCGTCGCCGTCGCGGGACCGGAGGACGTCGACGCGGCACTGGCCGAGGGCGTGGCCGGTGTGGTGTCGCTGCTGGCCCTGGACGAGACGCCGCTGGCGGAGCACCCGTCGGTTCCGGGCGGTCTGGCCGGGACGGTCGACCTGGTCCGGGTGCTGGTCGAGACCGGGGTCACGGCCCCGCTGTGGGTGCTGACCCGCGGTGCGGTGGCGGTCGGCGCCGGCGAGGTGACGACCAGTCCGGTGCAGGCCCAGGTCTGGGGTCTGGGCCGGGCCGTGGGCCTGGAGCACGCGGACTGGTGGGGCGGTCTGGTCGACCTGCCGCCGGTGCTGGACGCCGAGGCCGCCGCTCGTCTGGTCGGTGTGTTCGCGGACGGCGGTGAGGACCAGGTCGCGGTGCGGCCGTCGGGTGTGTTCCTGCGCCGTCTGGTGCGGGCCGAGGCCCGGCGCGTCGAGTCGGAGGACTGGTCGCCGCGCGGCACCGTCCTGCTGACCGGCGGTACGGGGTCGATCGGTGTCTGCATCGGCCCCTGGCTTGCCGAGCACGGCGCGCCGAGGGTGGTTCTGACCTCCCGCTCCGGCCCGTCGGCGCCCGGGGTGGCGGCGCTGGCCGCCGCCGTGGCGAACGGCGGATCGGCCGTCGAGGTCGTCAGCTGCGACCTGGCGGACCGGGGCCAGGCGACCGGCCTGGTGGCCTGGATCGAGGCCTCCGGCCCCGGCCTGTCCACCGTCCTGCACTCCGCCAACGCGCCCTACCTGGCCAGGGTGGAGGACACCAGCCGCGAAGGCCTGGTCGCCGCGCTCGGCGCGAAGGCGGCCGGCGCCGTCCACCTGGACGAGGCCACGGCCGGCCTGGGCATCGACGAGTTCGTCCTCTTCTCGTCGATCTCGGCGACCTGGGGCAGCAACGACCACGGCGCCTACGCCGCCGGCAACGCCTTCCTCGACGCGCTGGCGGAGGACCGCCGGGCCCGCGGCCTGCCCGGGACCTCGATCGCGTGGGGCGTCTGGAACACCCGCGACTGGGACGCCGTCGACGCGGTGATGGACCAGGCTCCCGGCCGGGTGACGCCCCAGCGCCTGCTGCGGCAGGGCATGAACTTCCTCGACACCCAGCGGGCGTTGACGGCGCTCGGCGAGGTCCTCGCCGACGACGAGACCTTCATCGCCCTCGCGGACGTCGAGTGGCAGAAGTTCGCGCCGGTCTTCACGGCCGCCCGCCCGCGCCCGCTGCTGGACACCATCCCCGAGGCCCGGGCCGAGACGGCCGCCACGACGGCCGCCGACGAGCGCGGCGAGTTCGCCTCGCGGCTGGCCGGGCTGTCGGCGGCCGAGCGGCGCCGGAGCGTCGTGGAGCTGGTGCGCTCCCACGCCGCCGCGGTCCTCGGCCACGAGTCGGCGGACGAGATCGTCGCGACGCGGGCCTTCCGCGAGCTGGGCTTCGACTCGCTGACCGCCGTCGAGCTGCGCAACCGCCTGAACACCGCCTGCGGCCTGCGCCTGCCGTCCACCGTCGTCTTCGACCACCCGAGCGCCTCCGTGCTGGCCGAGGAGATCCTGAGCGCGCTGTTCGGGGCGGAGGGCCCGGGCCAGGTGGTCGCGGTGGCCGCCGCGCCCTCGGAGCCGATCGCGATCGTCGGCATGGCCTGCCGCTACCCGGGCGGCGTGCGCTCGCCCGAGGAGCTGTGGGACCTGATCGCCGCCGGCGGGGACGCGATCAGCGGCTTCCCGGCCGACCGCGGCTGGGACGCCGAGGCGCTGTTCGACGCGGACGCCGACGCCGAGGGCTCGACCTACGTCGTGGAGGGCGGATTCCTCAGCGGCGCCGGGGAGTTCGACGCCGGGTTCTTCGGCATCAGCCCGCGCGAGGCCCTCGCCATGGACCCGCAGCAGCGCCTCCTGCTGGAGACCTCCTGGGAGGCCGTCGAGCGCGCGGGCATCGACCCGCAGACGCTGCACGGCTCGGCGACCGGCGTCTTCATCGGTGCGGCCCCGTCCGGCTACTTCGGCGCGGTCGGGGACGAGGCCGGCGTGCAGGCCCACCTGATCACCGGGAACGCGCTGAGCGTGCTCTCCGGCCGGATCGCCTACTCCCTGGGCCTGGTCGGCCCGGCGATGACCGTGGACACCGCGTGCTCCTCCTCGCTGGTCGCGCTGCACCAGGCGACCCAGGCGCTGCGGTCGGGCGAGTGCACGGTGGCACTGGCCGGCGGCGTGACCGTGATGGCCGACCCCGGCGAGTTCGTCGGCTTCTCGCGGCTGCGTGCGCTCTCCTCCGACGGCCGCTGCAAGGCCTTCGGCGACGGCGCGGACGGCATGGGCATCGGCGAAGGCGTCGGCATGCTGGTGCTGGAACGGCTGTCGGACGCCCGCCGCAACGGGCACCAGGTGCTCGGCGTGCTCCGCGGGAGCGCCGTCAACCAGGACGGCGCCTCCAACGGCCTGTCCGCGCCCAACGGCCCCTCGCAGCAGCGCGTGATCCTCTCCGCGCTGGCCAACGCCCAGCTGTCGGCGTCCGACGTCGACGCGGTCGAGGCGCACGGCACCGGCACCACGCTCGGCGACCCGATCGAGGCCGGCGCGCTGCTGGCCACCTACGGCCAGGGACGCGCCGGGGACCGGCCGCTGTGGCTGGGGTCGGTGAAGTCCAACATCGGGCACGCCCAGCAGGCCGCCGGTGTGGCCGGTGTGATCAAGATGGTGATGGCGCTGCGGCACGGCGTGCTGCCGAAGACCCTGCACGCCGAGCAGCCGTCCTCGCACGTGGACTGGGACCTGGGCAACGTCCGCCTGCTCCAGGAGCAGGTGGAGTGGCCGGCGGGCGAGCGGCCGCGCCGGGCGGGCGTGTCGGCCTTCGGGATCAGCGGCACCAACGTCCACGTGATCGTGGAGGAGGCCCCGGCGGCCGTCGAGGCGGCGTCCGAGCCCGGGCCGGCGCTCCCGGAGCTTCCGGTGCTGACCGGCGGGACGTCGGTGTGGCGGGTCTCCGGTCGTAGTGCGGTGGCGCTGGCCGGTCAGGCCGGTCGACTGCGTGAACACGTGCTGGCGCGGCCGGAGTTGTCGGTCGGCGATGTGGCGTGGTCGCTCGCGACGACGCGATCGGTGTTCGAGCAGCGTGCGGTCGTGCTGGGCGGCGAGCGGAGTGAGCTCGCGGCGGGTCTCGCGGCGGTGGCCACGGGGCAGCCCGCGCCCGGTGTCGTGACCGGCGGACTCGCTCCCGGTGGGGTGGGGCGGACGGTGTTCGTCTTCCCGGGTCAGGGGAGCCAGTGGGTCGGGATGGGGCGTGAGCTGGCGGAGTCTTCGCCGGTGTTCGCGGCGCGGCTGGCGGAATGCGCCGAGGCTCTCGCGCCTTACGTGGACTGGCAGTTGGACGATGTGCTGGCCGGGCTTCATGGTTTCGAGGCCGCTGATGTGGTGCAGCCGGCGCTGTGGGCCGTGATGGTCTCGCTCGCTGCGGTGTGGGAGGCGGCTGGTGTCGCTCCGGACGCCGTGGTCGGTCACTCGCAGGGTGAGATCGCGGCGGCTGCTGTCTCGGGGATTCTTTCGCTGGAGGATGCGGCGAAGGTTGTTGCTCTTCGCAGCCGGACTCTGAAGACGCTGGCGGGTCGTGGCGGGATGCTGTCGATCGCGGAGCCGGTGGCGGGTGTCCGCGCGCGGATCGCCCCGTATGGTGCCCGGTTGTCGGTGGCGGCGGTGAACGGCCCGTCGGCGACGGTCGTCTCCGGTGACGCCGATGCGCTGCGCGAACTCGCCGAGGCGTGCGGGGATTCGCCGCGCGCCCGGATGATCCCGGTGGACTACGCCTCGCACAGCGCGCATGTGGATGAGCTGCGCGAGGAGATCCTCTCTGTCCTCGACGGGATCCGGCCTCGTGAGGCGCAGGTCCCGATGATCTCCGCGCTGACGGGCGAGTGGCTGGCCGGCTCCGAGCTGGACCCGGCGTACTGGTACGCGTCGCTCCGGGAGACCGTCGAGTTCGAGCGGGCGGTTCGTCTGCTGGGTGAGTCCGGGCACGGTGTGTTCCTGGAGGTGTCGCCGCATCCGGTGCTGACGCCGGCGATCGGTGACGCCCTGGAGGCGCTGTCCCCGGTCGTGGTGGGCACCTTGCGGCGCGACGAGGGCGGTGCGGACCGCCTGCTGACGTCGTTCGCCGAGGCCTACGTCCAGGGCGCCACGGTGGACTGGGTGTCCGTCCTCGCCGGTGGTTCGACGGTGGATCTGCCGACGTACGCGTTCCAGCACCGTCACTACTGGCCCGAGGCGGTGGCCGAGGTTGCTGAGGGCTCCCTCGTCGACGCCGAATTCTGGGCGGCGGTCGAGGGTGGCGACGCCGACGGCCTGGCGGCGGCATTGAACATCGACGGCGACCGGCTGGGCGAGGTGTTGCCGGCGCTGGCCGACTACCGGCGCCGGGGCCAGGCCGATGCGGCGGTCGCGGACTGGCGGTACCGGGTGTCGTGGGCGCCGGTGAGCGAGTCCGGTGGGGTGTTGACCGGGACGTGGCTGCTGGTGGGGGAGTCCCCGGATGCCGCTGCGGTCGCGGAGGCGCTGGAGTCCCACGGGGCAACCGTGGTCCGTACTGCGGTGGATGCCGTGGGTGAGGCGGCGGCCGCGTGCTCCGACCTGAGCGGAGTGCTGTCGCTGCTGGCGCTGGACGAGTCGCCGCAGGAGGCGTTCCCGTGGGTGTCGCGTGGTGGTGCTGACACGCTCGCGCTGATCCGGACGCTCGATCGTGCCGGGGTTGTGGCCCCGCTGTGGGTGGTCACGCGGGGTGCGGTGGGTGCGGTCGCGGGTGATGCGGTGCGGCCGGTCCAGGCGCAGGTCTGGGGTCTGGGTGCCGTGGCGGGGCTGGAGTTGGCGGGCCGCTGGGGCGGGCTGATCGACCTTCCGGCTTCCGTGGACGCACGTACGGGTGCGCGGCTGGTGTCGGTTCTCGCGGGTGTCGAGGACCAGGTCGCGGTGCGTGCGGGCGGTGTGCTGGCGCGGCGGTTGGTGCGTGCAGGCCGTCCGAACGTGCGCGAGGCGTGGTCGCCGCGTGGTTCGGTCCTGGTGACGGGTGGCACGAGCGGCGTGGGTGCGATCACCGCCCAGTGGGTGGCGGATCGTGGTGCTTCGCGGGTCGTGCTGACGTCCCGTTCGGGTCCGGGTGCCGCCGGTGTGGCGGAGCTGGCGGCGTCGATCGCGGCTCGCGGTGCGGCAGTGGAGGTGGTGGCGTGCGACGTCGCCGACCGCGCCTCCGTCAAGGGCCTGCTCGACTCGATCGACGCGACCGGTCCGGTGTTGTCGTCGGTGGTCCACTCGGCGGGTGTCGGTGACCGTAGGCCGGTCGAGGAGATCGAGCCTTCGGACCTGTCCTGGCTGCTGTCGGCGAAGGTCGGCGGTGCCATGGTGCTGGACGAGTTGACGGCTGGTCGGGATCTCGACGCGTTCGTCCTGTTCTCGTCGGGCGCGGGCGTGTGGGGCAGCGGTGGCCTGGGCGGTTACGCTGCGGCGAACGCGCACCTGGACGCGTTGGTCGAAGACCGCCGCTCCCGAGGCCTGGTGGCCTCCTCGGTCGCCTGGGGCCTGTGGGCGGGCGTCGGGATGGCCGCGAGCTCCGGTGGCGAGCGGTTGCGTGAGTTCGGTATGGAGGGCATCGACGGGCGCCGGGGCATGCTGGCGCTGGGTCAGGTCCTGGACGCGGGCGAGGGCGCGATGGTGGTGGCCGGCTTCGACTGGCCGCAGTTCGTGCCGACCTACACCCTGCACCGGCCGAGCCGGCTGCTGGCGGACCTTCCCGAGGTCCGTGCGGTCCTGGCCGCCGAGGCCTCCGTCGAGTCCACCACCGAGGAAGTCGGCGAGTGGGCAAGCCGGTTGGCCGGAATGCCGGCCGCTGAGCAGCGCCAGGTCCTGACCGACCTCGTGCGCGGTCACGCGGCGGCCGTCCTCGGCCACGAGTCGGCGGACGATGTGCTGCCGCAGCGGGCCTTCAAGGAGCTGGGCTTCGACTCCGTCGGAGCGGTCGAGCTGCGGAACCGCCTGTCGAAGGCGCTCGGCGTCCGGCTCGTCTCCACGATGGTCTTCGACCACCCGAACGCCGCCGCCGTCGCGGACTACGTACGCGGCGAACTCGTCGGCGCGGACGAGCAGACGGTCCAGCGGGACGGCGCGGTCCAGGTCGTGGCCGCGGCGATCGGCGAGCCGATCGCGATCGTCGGCATGGGATGCCGGTACCCGGGCGGGGCGGTCGGCCCCGAGCAGTTCTGGAGCATGGTGGCCTCCGGCACCGACACCATCGGCGGCTTCCCGACCGACCGCGGGTGGGACGCCTACGAGGAGGAGTTCGGCAAGGGCCAGGAGTACCGGCGACAGGGCGGATTCGTCCATGACGCGGCCGAGTTCGACGCCGGGTTCTTCGGGATCAGCCCGCGCGAGGCCCTGTCGATGGACCCGCAGCAGCGGCTGCTGCTGGAGACCTCCTGGGAGGCCATCGAGCACGGCGGGATCGACCCGAAGTCGCTGCACGGCTCCGCGACCGGCGTCTTCGTCGGCGCCAACTTCTCGGGGTACAGCTCGGTCCTGCCCGTCGAGGACGAGAGCCTGGACGGCTACCGGCTGATCGGGAACGTGACCGCTGTCCACTCCGGCCGGATCTCGTACTGCCTGGGCCTGACCGGTCCGGCGGTGACGGTGGACACGGCGTGCTCGTCCTCGCTGGTGGCGACGCACCAGGCGGTGCAGGCGCTGCGGGCCGGCGAGTGCTCGATGGCGCTGGCCGGCGGCGTGGCGGTGATGGTCTCCCCGGCCGCCTTCATGGAGTTCGCCCAGCAGGGCGGCATGGCCTCCAGCGGCCGGTCGAAGGCGTTCTCGGACGAGGCCGACGGCATCGGCTGGGGCGAGGGCGCCGGCATGGTGCTGCTGGAGCGCCTGTCCGATGCCCGCCGCAACGGGCACCAGGTGCTGGCGGTGATCCGCGGGAGCGCGGCGAACCAGGACGGTGCGTCGAACGGTCTGGCGGCGCCGAACGGTCCGTCGCAGCGGCGGGTGATCCGTGCGGCGCTGGCCAACGCGCAGCTGTCGGCGGCGGACGTGGACGTGGTCGAGGCGCACGGCACGGGTACGACGCTCGGTGACCCGATCGAGGCGCAGGCGCTGCTGGCCACCTACGGGCAGGCCGAGGACCGCGCCGCCGACCGGCCGCTCTGGCTGGGTTCGGTGAAGTCCAACATCGGGCACTCGCAGTGCGCGGCCGGTGTGGCGGGTGTGATCAAGATGGTGATGGCGCTGCGGCACGAGGTGCTGCCGAAGACGCTGCACGCGGACGAGCCGTCCTCGCACGTGGACTGGGAGACGGGCAACGTCCGTCTGCTCCAGGAGGCGGTGGAGTGGCCGGCGGGTGGGCGCCCGCGTCGGGCGGGTGTGTCGGCGTTCGGTGTGAGCGGCACCAACGTCCACCTGATCGTCGAGGAAGCGCCGGTCGCGGCGGTCGAGGCCGAGCGCCCGGCGGAGCAGCCGGCGCCGGAGGTCCTCGGGACCGCGCCTTCGGTGTGGACGGTGTCGGGCCAGAGCGTCGCGGCACTGGCCGGTCAGGCCGGTCGGCTGCGTGAACACGTGCTGGCGCGGCCGGAGTTGTCGGTCGGCGATGTGGCGTGGTCGCTGGCGACGGCGCGTGCGGCGCTGGAGCACCGGGCGGTCGTGCTCGGTGGCGAGCGGAGTGAGCTCGCGGCGGGTCTCGTGGCGGTGGCCACGGGGCAGCCGACGTCCGGTGTGGTGACCGGTTCGGTGGCTCCTGGCGGGGTGGGGCGGACGGTGTTCGTCTTCCCCGGTCAGGGCAGCCAGTGGGTCGGCATGGGGTGCGAGTTGGCGGAGGCCTCGCCGGTCTTCGCCGCGAAGTTGGCGGAGTGCGCCGAGGCTCTCGCGCCGTATGTGGACTGGCAGTTGGACGATGTGCTGGCGGGCCGGCACGGCTTTGAGGCCGCTGACGTCGTGCAGCCGGCGCTGTGGGCGGTGATGGTCTCGCTCGCCGCTGTGTGGGAGGCGGCTGGTGTCGCTCCGGACGCGGTGGTGGGTCACTCGCAGGGCGAGATTGCCGCTGCCGCTGTGGCCGGGATTCTCTCCCTCGACGATGCCGCGAAGGTCGTGGCTCTGCGGAGCAAGACCCTGAAGGCGCTGGCGGGTCGTGGCGGGATGCTGTCGATCGCGGAGCCGGTGGCGGGTGTCCGCGCGCGGATCGCTTCGTACGGTTCCCGGTTGTCGGTCGCGGCCGTGAACGGTCCGTCGGCGACGGTCGTCTCCGGTGATGCGGACGCGCTGCGCGAACTCGCCGACTCCTGTGGGGAGTCCCCGCGCGCTCGGATGATCCCGGTGGACTACGCCTCGCACAGTGCCCATGTGGACGAGCTGCGCGAGGAGATCCTCGCTGTTCTCCAGGGCATCACGCCGACCGGCGCCCGCATCCCCATGGTGTCCGCGCTGACGGGCGCGTGGCTGTCGGGCCCGGAGCTGGACCCCGACTACTGGTACGCGTCGCTCCGCGAGACCGTCGAGTTCGAGCGGGCGGTCCGGATCCTGGGCGCCTCCGGGCACGGGGTGTTCGTGGAGGTGTCCCCGCACGCGGTGCTGACCGGCGCGGTGGGCGACGTGGTCGAGGACGTCGACGGTTCGGTGGTGGTCGGCACCCTGCGCCGCGAGGACGGCGGGGCCGAGCGCCTGCTGTCGTCCTTCGCCGAGGCCTACGTCCAGGGCGCTCCGGTGGACTGGGCGACGGTGCTCGGTGGTGGCGAGAGCGTCGGCCTGCCGACGTACGCCTTCCAGCGCCAGCGGTTCTGGCCGGAGCCGCGCACCCCGCAGCGGGCCAGGGCGTCGGTGGACGACTGGCGCTACCGGATCACCTGGCAGCCGGCGACCGGGAGCGGCCCGGCGGTCCTGTCCGGTACCTGGCTGCTGTTCGGGGACGCGGCGGACGCCGGTGTGATGGCCGAGGCGCTGGCGAGTTGTGGCGCCGAGGTCGTGCGGACGACGTTGGCGGGCCTCGACGAGGCCGTCGCCGGTGCGGATGTCCAGGGCGTGGTGTCGCTGCTGGCCCTGGACGAGTCGCTGGACGCCGAGTTCGGGTGGGTCCCGCGCGGCAGCGCCGACACCCTCGACCTGGTGCAGGCGCTGGGCCGGGCCGGGGTCACCGCTCCGCTGTGGGTGCTGACCCGCGGCGCGGTGCAAGCCGCGGCCGGCGAGGTGACGACCAACCCGATCCAGACGCAGGTCTGGGGTCTGGGCCGGGCTGTCGGCCTGGAGCACGCGGACCGCTGGGGCGGTCTGGTCGACCTGCCGCCGGTGGTGGACGCCGATGCCGCGGCCCGGCTGGTCGGCGTGTTCGCCGATGGCAGCGAGGACCAGGTCGCGGTGCGGCCGTCGGGTGTCCTCCTGCGCCGTCTGGTGCGGGCGGAGGCCCGTCGCGTCGAGTCGGCGGGCTGGTCGCCGCGCGGCACCGTCCTGCTGACCGGTGGCACCGGCTCGATCGGCGTCTGCATCGGCCCCTGGCTGGCCGAGCACCGCGCGCCGAGGGTGGTTCTGACCTCCCGGTCCGGCCCGTCGGCGCACGGCGTGGCGGCGCTCGCCGCCGCCGTGGCGAACGGCGGCTCGGCCGTCGAGGTCGTCAGCTGCGACCTGACGGAGCGTGCGCAGGTTGCGGCGATGGTGGCGTGGATCGAGAACACCGGTCCCGGCCTGTCGACCGTCCTGCACTCGGCGAACACCCCGTACCTCTCGCGGGTCGAGCACACGGATCACGAAGGCCTGGCGGCGGCACTCGGCGCGAAGGCGGCCGGCGCCACCTACCTGGACGAGGCGACGGCGGACCTGGGCATCGACGAGTTCGTGATGTTCTCGTCGATCTCGGCGACCTGGGGCAGCAACGACCACGCCGCGTACGCCGCCGGGAACTCCTTCCTGGACGGGCTCGCGGAGGACCGGCGCGGCCGGGGCCTGCCGGGGACCTCGATCGCCTGGGGTGTGTGGAACACCCGTGACTGGGACGCCGTGGACGCGGTGATGGACCAGGCGCCGGGCCGGGTGACCCCGCACCGCCTGCTGCGGCAGGGCATGAACTTCCTGGACACCCAGCGGGCGTTGACCGCGCTGGGTGAGGTCCTGGCCGACGACGAGACCTTCATCGCGGTCGCGGACGTCGAGTGGGAGAAGTTCGCGCCGGTGTTCACGGCCGCGCGTCCCCGTCCGCTGCTGGACACCATTCCGGAGGCGCAGGAGGACACCGCCCCCGGCCGTCCGGTCGACGACCAGCGCAGCGAGTTCGCCGCGCGCCTGGCGGGCCTGTCGGCCGCCGAGCGGCGCCGGATCGTCGTGGAGCTGGTGCGGACGCAGGCGGCCGCGGTGCTGGGCCACGAGTCGGCGGACGAGATCGTCGCCAGCCGGGCGTTCCGCGAGCTGGGCTTCGACTCGCTGACCGCCGTGGACCTGCGCAACCGCCTGAACGCGGCCGTGGGCGTCCGGCTGCCGTCCACGGTGATCTTCGACCACCCGAGCGCGTCCGCGCTGGCCGACGAGATCCTGGCCGCGCTGTTCGGGAGCGTCTCGGAGGAGACCGCCCCGGTGGTGGTGCAACCGGCCTCGACCGATCCGATCGCGATCGTCGGCATGGCCTGCCGCTACCCCGGTGGTGTCCGGACTCCCGAGGAGCTGTGGGACCTCCTGGCGGCGGGCGGCGACGCGATCAGCGGTTTCCCGGCCGACCGCGGCTGGGACGTCGACGGCCTGTTCGACCCGGACCCGGACGCCGAGGGCTCGACCTATGTGATCGAGGGCGGATTCCTCGGCGGCGCCGGGGAGTTCGACGCCGGGTTCTTCGGGATCAGCCCGCGTGAGGCGCTGGCGATGGACCCGCAGCAGCGCCTGCTGCTGGAGACCTCCTGGGAGGCCGTCGAGCGGGCCGGCATCGACCCGAAGTCGCTGCACGGCTCCGCGACCGGCGTGTTCATCGGTGCGGCCGCCTCCGGCTACATCGGGGTGCTGGGCGACGAAGCGGAGGCCCAGGCGCATCTGATCACCGGGAACGCGCTCAGCGTCCTGTCCGGCCGGGTGTCGTACACGCTGGGCCTGAACGGGCCCGCGGTGACCGTCGACACGGCGTGCTCCTCCTCGCTGGTGGCGATGCACCAGGCGGTGCAGGCGCTGCGGTCGGGCGAGTGCACGGTGGCGCTGGCCGGCGGTGTGACGGTGATGGCCGACCCCGGCGAGTTCGTGAGCTTCTCGCGGCTGCGCGCGCTGTCGGCCGACGGCCGCTGCAAGGCCTTCGGCGAGGGCGCGGACGGCATGGGTATGGGCGAGGGCGTCGGAATGCTGGTGCTGGAGCGGCTGTCGGACGCCCGCCGCAACGGGCACCGGGTGCTCGGTGTGGTGCGCGGCAGCGCGATCAACCAGGACGGTGCGTCGAACGGTCTCACGGCGCCGAACGGCCCGGCCCAACGGCGGGTCATCCGGGCGGCGTTGGCGAGTGCGCAGCTGTCGGCGGCGGACGTGGACGTGGTCGAGGCGCACGGGACGGGCACGGAGCTGGGTGACCCGATCGAGGCCGGTGCGCTGCTGGCGACGTACGGCCAGGAGCGGTTCGAGGACCGGCCGTTGTGGCTGGGGTCGGTGAAGTCCAACATCGGGCATGCCCAGCAGGCCGCGGGTGTGGCCGGTGTGATCAAGATGGTGCTGGCCCTGCAAGCTGGTGTGCTGCCGAAGACGCTGCACGCCGATGAGCCGTCCTCGCACGTGGATTGGGAGACGGGCAACGTCCGTCTGCTCCAGGACGAGGTGGCGTGGCCGGCGGGCGAGCGGCCGCGTCGGGCGGGTGTTTCGGCCTTCGGCATCAGCGGCACCAACGCGCACGTGATCATCGAAGAGGCGCCGGCCGAGGCGGAGGCGCCCGTCGACAGTGACGGCGGGAACGTGGTGCCGGTGCTGTCGGGCGGTGTCCCGGCGTGGGTGCTGTCCGGACGGGACGCCGAGGCGCTCGCCGGCCAGGCGGGCCGACTGCGTGAACACATGCTGGCGCGGCCGGAGTTGTCGGTCGGCGATGTGGCGTGGTCGCTGGCGACGGCGCGTGCGGCGCTGGAGCACCGGGCCGTGGTGCTCGGCGGGGAGCGGGGCGAGTTCGCGGAGCGTCTGGCGGCGGTGGCCACGGGGCAGCCGGCGGCGGGCGTGGTGACCGGGTCGGTGGCTGCTGCCGGGGTGGGGCGGACGGTGTTCGTCTTCCCCGGTCAGGGGAGCCAGTGGGTCGGCATGGGGCGTGAGCTGGCGGAGTTGTCGCCGGTGTTCGCGGCGCGGCTGGCGGAGTGTGCTGCGGCCCTGGCGCCTTATGTGGACTGGCAGTTGGACGATGTCCTGGCTGGGCGGCACGGTTTCGAGGCTGCCGATGTCGTGCAGCCGGCGCTGTGGGCTGTGATGGTGTCGCTCGCCGCTGTGTGGGAGGCGGCGGGTGTTGCTCCGGACGCGGTGGTGGGTCACTCGCAGGGTGAGATCGCTGCCGCCGCGGTGGCCGGGATTCTCTCCCTCGACGATGCCGCGAAGGTCGTTGCTCTGCGGAGCAAGACTCTAAAGGCGCTGGCGGGTCGTGGCGGGATGCTGTCGATCGCGGAGCCGGTGGACGGCGTCCGGGCGCGGATCGCCCCGTACGGTTCCCGCCTGTCGGTGGCGGCCGTGAACGGTCCGTCGGCGACGGTGGTTTCCGGTGATGCGGACGCGCTGCGTGAACTGGCGGACTCCTGTGGGGATGCGCTGCGCGCTCGGATGATTCCGGTGGACTACGCCTCGCACAGCGCCCACGTGGACGAGCTGCGCGAGGAGATCCTCTCGGTTCTCCAGGGCATCGCGCCGACCGAAGCCCGGATCCCCATGGTTTCCGCGCTGACGGGCGAGTGGCTCGCGGGCCCCGAGCTGGACCCCGCCTACTGGTACGCGTCGCTGCGGGAGACCGTCGAGTTCGAGCGGGCGGTTCGTCTGCTGGGTGAGTCCGGGCACGGGGTGTTCCTGGAGGTGTCGCCGCATCCGGTGCTGACGCCGGCGATCGGTGACGCCCTGGAGGCGCTGTCCCCGGTCGTCGCGGGCACGCTGCGACGGGAGGAAGGCGGCGCGCAGCGTCTGCTGACCTCGTTCGCCGAGGTGTACGCGCAGGGTCTCCCCGTCGACTGGGCCGCCGTACTCGGCCGCGGTTCGACGGTGGACCTGCCCACCTACGCCTTCCGGCACCGCCACTACTGGCCGGAGGCGGACCGCAAGCGCGCGGACGTCACGGTGGCCACCGGTGCGGAGGCGGGCTTCTGGACCGCCGTGGAGAGCGGTGATGTCACCGCGCTCGCCGATCTGCTCGGGGTGGACCCGGCGGATGCCGCGCTGGGTGCGCTGACCGACTGGCGGCGCCGCGAGCGGGCTGGCTCGGCGGTCGCGGACTGGCGGTACCGGGTGTCGTGGGCGCCGGTGAGCGAGTCCAACGGGGTCCTGGCCGGGACCTGGCTGCTGGTCGGGGACGGCACCGACGCGGCTGCGGTCGCGGAGGCGCTGGACCTTCCGGGTGCGCGGGTCGTCCGCTCGACTCCGGACGGTGTCGCCGCTGCGGTGGCCGCATGCTCCGATCTGCGGGGTGTGGTCTCGCTGCTGGCGCTGGACGAGTCGCCGGAGGAGGCGTTCCCGCTGGTTCCCGGCGGTCTGGCCGCAACGGTCGCGCTGGTTCAGGAGCTTGGCCGGCTCGGTGTGTCCGCCCCGCTGTGGGTGGTCACGCGGGGTGCGGTGGGTGCGGTCGCGGGTGATGCGGTGCGGCCGGTGCAGGCGCAGGTCTGGGGTCTGGGTGCCGTGGCGGGGCTGGAGTTGGCGGGCCGCTGGGGCGGGCTGATCGACTTGCCGGCCGCCGTGGACGCCCGCGTCGGTGCGCGGCTGGCGTCCGTCCTGGTCGGCGATGAGGACCAGGTGGCGGTGCGTGCGGGCGGTGTGCTGGCGCGGCGGTTGGTGCGCGCAGGCCGTCCGGTCGTCCGCGAGGCGTGGTCGCCGCGTGGGTCGGTGCTGGTGACGGGTGGCACGAGCGGCGTCGGTGCGATCACCGCCCAGTGGGTGGCGGATCGTGGTGCCTCGCGGGTCGTGCTGACGTCCCGTTCGGGACCTGGTGCCGCCGGTGTGGCGGAGTTGGCGGCGTCGATCGCGGCTCGCGGTGCGGCAGTCGACGTGGTGGCGTGTGACATCGCCGACCGCGTCTCCGTGGCGGAGGTCCTGGACCGCATCGATGCGGCGGGCCCGGTGTTGTCGTCGGTGGTCCACTCGGCGGGTGTCGGTGACCGTAGGCCGGTCGAGGAGATCGAGCCTTCGGACCTGTCCTGGCTGCTGTCGGCGAAGGTCGGCGGCGCTGTGGTGCTGGACGAGTTGACGGCGGGTCGGGACCTCGACGCGTTCGTGCTGTTCTCGTCGGGTGCGGGTGTGTGGGGCAGCGGTGGCCTGGGTGGCTACGCGGCGGCGAACGCGCACCTGGACGCGTTGGTGGAGGACCGTCGTTCCCGGGGCCTGGTGGCCTCGTCGGTCGCCTGGGGCCTGTGGGCCGGCGTCGGCATGGCCGCGAGCTCCGGTGGCGAGCGGTTGCGCGAGTTCGGCATGGAGGGCATCGACGGACGTCGGGGCATGCTGGCGCTGGGCCAGGTCCTGGACGCCGGTGAGGGCGCGATGGTGGTGGCCGGCTTCGACTGGCCGCAGTTCGTGCCGACCTATACCCTTCACCGGGCCAGCCGTCTGCTGGCGGACCTGCCTGAGGTTCGGGAGGCCCTGGCCGCCGAGGCCGGTACCACCACGACCGAGGAAGTCAGCGAGTGGGCGGGCCGGTTGGCCGGAATGCCGGTCGCTGAGCAGCGCCAGGTCCTGACCGACCTGGTTCGGGGCCACGCGGCCGCGGTCCTCGGCTACGACTCGGCGGACGACGTGCTGCCGCAACGCGCGTTCAAGGAGCTGGGCTTCGACTCCGTCGGAGCCGTCGAGCTGCGGAACCGCCTCTCCAAGGCGCTCGGTATCCGACTGGCCTCCACGATGGTCTTCGACCACCCGAACGCCACCGCCCTCGCGGAGCAGATCCTGCGCGAGTTCATGCCGGAGCAGGCCGCTCCGGAGGGTGACGCGGACGAGCTGGCCCTCAGGGAGGCCATCTCGGCGATCCCGCTGGCCCGCATCCGGCAGGCCGGCCTGCTGGACCTGCTGCTGCAACTCGCCGACCCGGCCCAGGACAACGGCGCGGACAGTCGAACGGACACGGAGTCCATCGACGGCATGGACGCCGAAGACCTCATTCGCATAGCCCTCGATGGCAAAGACTCCTGACGCCCTCGTTGATTCGGAGCACATGATCATGGAAACGACCAACGACAGGCTCGTCGAAGCACTTCGCACCTCCCTCAAGGAAGCCGAGCGGCTCCGGCAGCAGAACAGCGCGCTCCTTGCGGCGTCGAGCGAGCCGATCGCGATCGTGGGTGCGGGCTGCCGCTTCCCGGGCGGTGTGACGGGTCCCGAGGAGTTCTGGGACCTGGTGGCCGGCGGTGTCGACGCGGTGGGCGCCTTCCCCGCCGATCGCGGCTGGGAGGCCTTCGAGGAGGCGTTCGGCCGAGGGCAGACGTACCGGCGACAGGGCGGATTCGTCTACGACGCGACCGAGTTCGACGCGGGGTTCTTCGGGATCAGTCCGCGTGAGGCGCTGGCGATGGACCCGCAGCAGCGGTTGCTGCTGGAGACCTCCTGGGAGGCCATCGAGCACGGCGGGATCGACCCGAAGTCGCTGCACGGGTCGATGACCGGTGTGTTCATCGGAGCCAACACGTCGGGGTACAGCTCGGTTCTGCCCGTCGAGGACGAGAGCCTGGACGGCTACCGGCTGATCGGTGCGGTGTCGGCGGTCGCCTCGGGCCGGATCTCGTACTGCCTGGGCCTGACCGGTCCTGCTCTGACGGTGGACACGGCGTGCTCGTCGTCGCTGGTGGCGATGCACCAGGCGATCCTGGCGCTGCGGTCGGGTGAGTGCTCGATGGCGCTGGCCGGCGGTGTGGCGGTGATGGTGTCGCCGGGTGCGTTCATGGAGTTCGGGCGTCAGGGCGGTATGGCGTCCAGTGGCCGGTCGAAGGCGTTCTCGGAGGAGGCCGACGGGATCGGCTGGGGCGAGGGCGCGGGCATGGTGCTGTTGGAGCGCCTGTCCGATGCCCGCCGCAATGGCCACCAGGTGCTGGCGGTGATCCGGGGGAGCGCGGCGAACCAGGACGGCGCGTCGAACGGTCTGGCGGCGCCGAACGGTCCCTCGCAGCGGCGGGTGATCCGTGCGGCGCTGGCCAACGCGCAGCTGTCGGCGGCGGACGTGGACGTGGTCGAGGCGCACGGCACGGGTACGACGCTCGGTGACCCGATCGAGGCGCAGGCGCTGCTGGCCACCTACGGGCAGGCCGAGGACCGCGCCGCCGACCGGCCGCTCTGGCTGGGTTCGGTGAAGTCCAACATCGGGCACTTGCAGTGCGCCGCCGGCGTGGCCGGGGTGATCAAGATGGTGATGGCGCTGCGGCACGAGGTGCTGCCGAGGACGCTGTTCGCCGAGGAGCCGTCCTCGCACGTGGACTGGACGTCCGGGAACGTGCGGCTGCTTCAGGAACCGGTGGAGTGGCCGGCGGGCGAGCGGCCGCGTCGCGCGGGTGTGTCGGCGTTCGGTGTGAGCGGGACGAACGTCCACCTGATCGTGGAGGAGGCTCCGGCGGCCGTCGAACCCGAGGCGCGGGAGGCCCGGGTGCTTCCGGTGTTCGCCGGTGGGGCGTCGGCCTGGCCGGTCTCCGGTCAGAGCGCTGCGGCGCTGGCCGGTCAGGCGGGTCGGCTGCGTGAACACGTCGCGGAGCGGCCGGAGTTGTCGGTCGGTGATGTGGCGTGGTCGCTGGCGACGACGCGTGCGGCGTTGGAGCGCCGGGCGGTCGTGCTCGGCGCGGACCGGGATGAGCTGGCGGCGGGGCTGACGGCCGTTGCCACCGGGCAGCCGGCGGCGGGTGTGGTCACGGGGTCGGTGGCTGCCGCTGGTGTGGGGCGGACGGTGTTCGTCTTCCCGGGGCAGGGGAGCCAGTGGGTCGGGATGGGGCGTGAGCTGGCCGAGTCGTCCCCGGTCTTCGCCGCGAAGTTGGCGGAGTGCGCCGAGGCTCTGGCGCCTTACGTGGACCGGCAGTTGGACGATGTGCTGGCGGGCCTTCATGGTTTTGAAGCCGCTGATGTGGTGCAGCCGGCGCTGTGGGCGGTGATGGTCTCGCTCGCCGCCGTCTGGGAGGCGGCCGGTGTCGCTCCGGACGCTGTGGTGGGTCACTCGCAGGGCGAGATCGCTGCCGCCGCGGTGGCCGGGATTCTCTCCCTCGACGATGCCGCGAAGGTCGTGGCTCTGCGGAGCAAGACCCTGAAGGCGCTGGCGGGTCGTGGTGGGATGCTGTCGATCGCCGAGCCGGTGGAGGGTGTTCGGGCGAGGATCGCGTCGTACGGCACCCGCCTTTCCATCGCGGCGGTGAACGGTCCGTCGGCGACGGTGGTGTCCGGTGACGCGGACGCGCTGCGTGAACTGGCGGACTCCTGTGGGGATTCGCCGCGTGCCCGGATGATTCCGGTCGATTACGCCTCGCACAGCGCCCATGTGGACGAGCTGCGGGAGGAGATCCTCTCGGTTCTCCAGGGCATCGCGCCGACCGAGGCCCGGATCCCGATGGTGTCGGCGCTGACCGGCGCATGGCTGTCGGGCCCCGAGCTGGACCCGGCGTACTGGTACGCGTCGCTCCGGGAGACGGTGGAGTTCGACCGCGCCGTGCGGATCCTCGGCGACGCGGGCCACGGCGTGTTCCTGGAGGTCTCCCCGCACCCGGTGCTGACCCCGGCGATCGGCGACAGCCTGGAGGACCGCTCCCCGGTGGTCGCAGGCACCCTGCGACGCGACGAGGGCGGCGCGCAGCGCCTGCTGACCTCGCTCGCCGAGGCCTATGTCCAGGGCGCCCCCGTCGACTGGGCGTCGGTGCTCGGCGACGGCACGGCGGTCGCGTTGCCGACCTACGCCTTCCAGCGGCGCCGCTACTGGCCCGAGGCCCCGGCGGTCGAGCGCGCGAAGCCGTCGGTGGACGACTGGCGCTACCGCATCACCTGGCAGCCCTCCACCGCTCGCGGCCCGGCGGACCTGTCCGGCACCTGGCTGGTCGTCGGCGACGGCCCCGAGGCGGCGACGGTCGCCGAGGCGTTGGCCGGTCAGGGTGCCGAGGTCGTGACGGCCGTTGGCCCGGAGCAGCTTGGCGCGGTGCCGGCCGAGGGCGTGGCCGGTGTGGTGTCGCTGCTGGCCCTGGACGAGACGCCGCTCGCCGACCACCCGCTGGTTCAGCGCGGGCTGGCGGAGACCGTCGAGTTGGTGCAGGCGTTGGGCCGGGCCGGGGTCACGGCTCCGCTGTGGGTGCTGACCCGTGGCGCGGTGGCCGTCGGCCCGGACGAGGTGACGACGAGCCCGGTGCAGACCCAGGTCTGGGGTCTCGGCCGCACGGTCGGCCTGGAGCACGCGGACCGCTGGGGCGGTCTGGTCGACCTGCCGCCGGTGCTGGACGCCGATGCCACCGCTCGTCTGGTCGGCGTGTTCGCCGACGGCAGCGAGGACCAGGTCGCGGTGCGGCCGTCCGGGGTGTTCCTGCGCCGGCTGGTACGGGCGGAGGCCCGGCGCGTCGAGTCGGAGGACTGGTCGCCGCGCGGCACCGTCCTGCTGACCGGCGGCTCGGGTGCGATCGGTGTGGTCCTCGGTCCGTGGCTGGCCGAGCACGGCGCGCCGAGGGTCGTTCTGACCTCCCGCTCCGGCCCGTCGGCGCACGGTGTGGCGGCGCTCGCGGCCACGCTGGCGCAGGCTGGTTCGGCCGTCGAGGTCGTGTCGTGCGACCTGTCGGTGCGCGAGCAGGTGACCGGCATGGTGACGTGGATCGAGGCCTCCGGCCCCGGCCTGTCCACCGTCCTGCACTCGGCGAACACCCCGTTCCTCGCACGGCTGGAGGACACCGACCGCGACGGGCTCGCCCTGGCGGTCGGCGCGAAGGCGGCCGGCGCCGTCCACCTGGACGAGGCGACGGCGGACCTGGGCATCGACGAGTTCGTGATGTTCTCGTCGATCTCGGCGACCTGGGGCAGCAACGACCACGCCGCGTACGCCGCCGGGAACTCCTTCCTGGACGGGCTCGCCGAGGACCGTCGGGCCCGTGGCCTGCCCGGGACCTCGATCGCGTGGGGTGTCTGGAACACCCGTGACTGGGACGCCGTGGACGCGGCGATGGACCAGGCGCCGGGGCGGGTGACCCCGCACCGGCTGCTGCGGCAGGGCATGAACTTCCTCGACACCCAGCGGGCGCTGACCGCGCTCGCCGAGGTCCTCGCCGACGACGAGACGTTCATCGCGGTCGCGGACGTCGAGTGGGAGAAGTTCGCGCCGGTGTTCACGGCCGCCCGCCCGCGCCCGCTGCTGGACACCATCCCCGAGGCCCAGGAGGACACCGCCCCTCGTACGGTCGACGAGCAGCGCAGCGAGTTCGCCGCGCGCCTGGCGGGCCTGTCGGTGGCCGAGCGGCGCCGGACCGTCGTGGAACTGGTGCGGGCCCAGGCCGCCGCGGTGCTGGGCCACGAGTCGGTGGACGAGATCGTGGCCAGCCGGGCGTTCCGGGAGCTGGGCTTCGACTCGCTGACCGCCGTCGAGCTCCGCAACCGTCTCAACGCGGCCGTGGGCGTCCGGCTGCCGTCCACGGTGATCTTCGACCACCCGAGCGCCTCGGCGCTGGCGGACGAGATCCTGGCCGCGCTGTTCGGCACGGACGCGGACGAGGGCCAGACCGTGGTGGCGGCGGTGTCGACCGACCCGATCGCGATCGTCGGCATGGCCTGCCGCTACCCCGGTGGCGTCCGGACGCCCGAGGAGCTGTGGGACCTCCTGGCGGCGGGCGGGGACGCGATCGGCGCCTTCCCGGCCGACCGCGGCTGGGACGTCGACGCGCTGTTCGACCCGGACCCGGACGCCGAGGGCTCGACGTACGTGGTCGAGGGCGGATTCCTCAGCGGGGCCGCGGAGTTCGACGCCGGGTTCTTCGGCATCAGCCCGCGCGAGGCCCTCGCCATGGACCCGCAGCAGCGGCTCCTGCTGGAGACCTCCTGGGAGGCCGTCGAGCGGGCCGGCATCGACCCGAAGTCGCTGCACGGCTCCGCGACCGGCGTCTTCGTCGGTGCGGCTTCCTCCGGCTACATCGGCGCCGCGAGCGGCGAGGCGGGAGCCCAGGCCCACCTGATCACCGGCAACGCGCTGAGCGTGCTCTCCGGCCGGATCTCGTACTCCCTGGGCCTGGTGGGCCCGGCGGTGACGGTCGACACGGCGTGCTCCTCGTCCCTGGTCGCGCTGCACCAGGCGGTGCAGGCGCTGCGGTCGGGCGAGTGCGACGTCGCCCTCGCCGGCGGTGTGACGGTGATGGCCGACCCCGGCGAGTTCGTCGGCTTCTCGCGCCTGCGGGCGCTCGCCTCCGACGGCCGCTGCAAGGCCTTCGGCGAGGGCGCGGACGGCATGGGCATCGGTGAAGGCGCCGGCATGCTCGTGCTGGAGCGGCTCTCCGAGGCGCAGCGCAAGGGCCGTCGGGTCCTGGGCCTGGTGCGCGGCTGCGCGATCAACCAGGACGGCGCGTCGAACGGTCTCACGGCGCCGAACGGTCCGGCCCAACGGCGGGTCATCCGGGCGGCGTTGGCGAGTGCGAAGCTGTCGGCGGCGGACGTGGACGTGGTCGAGGCGCACGGGACGGGTACGGAGCTGGGTGACCCGATCGAGGCGGGTGCGCTGCTGGCGACGTACGGCCAGGAGCGGTTCGAGGACCGGCCGTTGTGGCTGGGGTCGGTGAAGTCGAACATCGGGCACGCTCAGCAGGCCGCGGGTGTGGCGGGTGTGATCAAGATGGTGCTGGCGCTGCAAGCCGGTGTGCTGCCGAAGACCCTGCACGCGGACGAGCCTTCTTCACACGTCGATTGGGAGACGGGCAACGTCCGGCTGCTCCAGGACGCGGTGCAGTGGCCGGCGGGCGAGCGGCCGCGTCGGGCGGGTGTGTCGGCGTTCGGGATCAGCGGCACCAACGCGCACGTGATCATCGAAGAGGCCCCGGCCGCGATCGACGCGAGCGACCCGGCTCCCGCTCCGGCGGTGGAGAGTGGGGTCCAGGCGTGGGTGGTGTCCGGTCGCAGCGCGGTGGCGCTGGCCGGTCAGGCCGGTCGACTGCGTGAACATGTGCTGGCGCGGCCGGAGTTGGCAGTCGGCGACGTCGCGTGGTCGCTCGCGACGACGCGTGCGGCGCTGGAGCACCGGGCCGTCGTGCTCGGCGGCGAGCGGAGTGAGCTCGCGGCGGGTCTCGCGGCGGTGGCCACCGAGCAGCCGGCGGCGGGTGTGGTGACCGGGTCGGTGGCTGCCACGGGGGTGGACCGGACGGTGTTCGTCTTCCCCGGCCAGGGGAGCCAGTGGGTCGGCATGGGTCGCGAGCTGGCCGAGTCGTCCCCTGTCTTCGCCGCGAGGTTGGCGGAGTGTGCCGAGGCTCTCGCGCCTTACGTGGATTGGCAGTTGGACGATGTGCTGGCTGGTCGGAACGGCTTTGAGGCCGCTGACGTCGTGCAGCCGGCGCTGTGGGCCGTGATGGTCTCGCTCGCGGCCGTGTGGCAGGCGGCGGGCGTCGCTCCGGACGCTGTGCTGGGTCACTCGCAGGGTGAGATCGCCGCTGCCGCCGTCGCGGGGATTCTCTCCCTGGAGGACGCCGCCAAGGTGGTGGCTCTGCGGAGCAAGACCCTGAAGGTGCTGGCCGGTCGTGGCGGGATGCTGTCGATCGCGGAGCCGGTGGAGGGTGTTCGGGCGAGGATCGCTTCGTACGGCACCCGCCTTTCCGTCGCGGCGGTGAATGGCCCGTCGGCGACGGTCGTCTCCGGTGACGCGGATGCTCTGCGCGAACTCGCCGACTCCTGTGGGGAGTCCCCGCGTGCCCGGATGATCCCGGTGGACTACGCGTCCCACAGCGCCCACGTGGACGAGCTGCGCGAGGAGATCCTCTCGGTTCTCCAGGGCATCACGCCGACCGAGGCTCGTATCCCGATGGTGTCGGCGCTGACCGGCGCCTGGTTGTCGGGCCCCGAGCTGGACCCGGCCTACTGGTACGCGTCGCTCCGCGAGACCGTCGAGTTCGACCGCGCCGTGCGCATCCTCGGCGACGCGGGCCATGGCGTGTTCCTGGAGGTCTCGCCGCACCCGGTGCTGACCCCGGCGATCGGCGACAGCCTGGAGGACCGCTCCCCGGTCGTGGTCGGCACGCTGCGACGCGACGAGGGCGGCGCCGAGCGCCTGCTGACCTCGCTCGCCGAGGCCTATGTGCGGGGGCTCCCCGTCGACTGGGCCGGGCTCCTGGGCGGTGGTTCGACGGTGGACCTGCCGACGTACGCGTTCCAGCACCGTCACTACTGGCCCGAGGCGGTGGCCGAGGTTGCCGAGGTCTCCGCTGTCGACGCCGAGTTCTGGGCGGCGGTCGAGGGCGGGGACGCCGACGGCCTGGCGGCGGCGTTGAACATCGACGGTGACCGGCTGGGCGAGGTGTTGCCGGCGCTGGCCGATTACCGGCGCCGTGGCCTGGCCGGGTCGGCGGTCGCGGACTGGCGGTACCGGGTGTCGTGGGCGCCGGTGAGCGAGTCCAACGGGGTCCTGGCCGGGACGTGGCTGCTGGTCGGGGACGGCACCGACGCGGGCGTCGTGGCGCAGGCGTTGGCGGATCACGGTGCCGATGTCGTCACTGCGGACCGTCCTGACCGGATCGGTCAGACTGTGGCCGCGCTCGGTGATCTGCGGGGTGTGGTGTCGCTGCTGGCGCTGGACGAGTCGCCGGAGGAGGCGGGTCCGTGGGTGTCGCGTGGTGGCGCTGACACGCTCGCGTTGGTCCAGGAGCTTGGGCGGCTCGGTGTGTCCGCCCCGCTGTGGGTGGTCACGCAGGGTGCGGTGCGGGCCGTCGCGGGTGATGCGGTGCGGCCGGTCCAGGCGCAGGTGTGGGGTCTGGGTGCCGTGGCGGCGCTGGAGTTGGCGGGCCGCTGGGGCGGCCTGATCGACCTTCCGGCTGCCATGGACGCCCGCGTCGGTGCGCGGCTGGCGTCCGTCCTGGTCGGCGATGAGGACCAGGTGGCGGTGCGTGCGGGCGGTGTGGTGGCGCGGCGGTTGGTGCGCGCCGGCCGTCCGGTCGTGCGCGAGGCGTGGTCGCCGCGTGGCTCGGTGCTGGTGACGGGCGGTACGAGCGGCGTGGGTGCGATCACCGCCCAGTGGGTGGCGGATCGTGGCGCGGCGCGGGTCGTGCTGACGTCCCGTTCGGGTCCGGGTGCTGCCGGTGTGGCGGAGTTGGCGGCCTCGATTGCGGCTCGCGGTGCGGCAGTCGACGTGGTGTCGTGTGACATCGCCGACCGCGCCTCCGTGGCGGAGATCCTGGAGCGTATCGACGCGACGGGTCCGGCGCTGTCGTCGGTGGTCCACTCGGCCGGGACGGGCGGGCGGACACCGGTGGAGCAGCTGTCGGTGGCCGAGCTGTCGCGGCTGTTGTCGGCGAAGGTCGGCGGCGCTGTGGTGCTGGACGAGTTGACGGCGGGTCGGGATCTCGACGCGTTCGTGCTGTTCTCGTCGGGCGCGGGTGTGTGGGGCAGCGGTGGCCTGGCTGGCTATGCGGCGGCGAACGCGCACCTGGACGCGTTGGTGGAGGACCGCCGCTCTCGTGGTCTGGTGGCTTCTTCGGTCGCGTGGGGCCTGTGGGCCGGCGTCGGCATGGCGGCCGGCTCGGGTGGTGAGCGGTTGCGCGAGTTCGGCATGGAGGGCATCGACGGGCGTCGGGGCATGCTGGCCTTGGGGCAGGTCCTTGATGCCGGTGAGGGTGCGGTGGTGGTGGCCGGCTTCGACTGGCCGCAGTTCGTGCCGACCTACACCCTCTACCGGCCGAGCCGGCTGCTGGCGGACCTTCCCGAGGTCCGTGCGGTCCTGGCCGCCGAGGCCGCCGTCACCACGACGACTGAGGAAGTCGGCGCGTGGGCGGGCCGGTTGGCCGGGATGCCGGTCGCTGAGCAGCGCCAGGTCCTGACCGACCTGGTCCGGGGCCACGCGGCCGCGGTCCTCGGCCATGACTCGGCGGACGACGTGCTGCCGCAACGCGCGTTCAAGGAGCTGGGCTTCGACTCCGTCGGAGCCGTCGAGCTGCGGAACCGCCTCTCCAAGGAGGTCGGTGTCAAGCTGGCCTCCACGATGGTCTTCGACCACCCGAACGCCACCGCCCTCGCGGACTACGTACGAGGTGAGCTGGTCGGCACCGGCGGAGCGGACGACGGCGATCCGGTGCTGGAGACCCTGGAGCGGCTGGCCGCCGAACTGGACTCCGTCGACGGGGGAGCCGACGCGCGCCAGGACATCACCGAGCGCATGCAGACCCTGCTGTCCCGGTGGATGCGGCGCGGCGCCCCCGGCGCCGGCGCGGAGGACGGTGGCGCCGCCGCCACCCGGCAGACCGTGGCCGGACAGCTCAACGAAGCCTCGGCCGACGAGGTTCTGGACTTCATCAACAAGGAACTGGGGGCGTCGTGATGATCTCCGGTGCTCAGATCAAGACGACGTCGAGGAGGACCCACGATGGCCGATGAGAAGCAGCTGCTCGACGCTTTGAGGAAGCTGGCCGCCGAGCACTTCGAAACCCGTGAGCGGGTCAAGGAGCTGGAGTCCGGCGCCCGCGAGCCGATCGCGATCGTGGGCATGGGGTGCCGGTACCCGGGCGGGGCGGTCGGTCCCGAGGAGTTCTGGAACCTGGTGGCCGACGGCGTCGACGCGGTGGGCGGGTTCCCGTCCGACCGCGGCTGGGAGGCGTTCGACAACCAGGGCGGATACCGCCGGCAGGGCGGATTCGTCTACGACGTGGCCGACTTCGACGCGGGGTTCTTCGGGATCAGTCCGCGTGAGGCGTTGGCGATGGACCCGCAGCAGCGGCTGCTGCTGGAGACCTCGTGGGAGGCGATCGAGCGCGCGGGGATCGACCCGCGGTCGCTGCACGGCTCGGCGACCGGCGTCTTCGTCGGTGCGAGCCACGCCGGTTACGAGGCCAGCCTGCCCGTCGAGGACGCCAGCCTGGACGGCTACCGGCTGATCGGTACGGTGTCGTCCGTGGCGTCGGGTCGGATCTCGTACTGCCTGGGTCTGACCGGTCCGGCGGTGACGGTGGACACGGCGTGCTCGTCGTCGCTGGTGGCGATGCACCAGGCGATCCTGGCGCTGCGGTCGGGCGAGTGCTCGATGGCGCTGGCCGGCGGCGTGGCGGTGATGGTGTCGCCGGGTGCGTTCATGGAGTTCGGGCGTCAGGGCGGTATGGCGTCGAGCGGCCGGTCGAAGGCGTTCTCGGAGGAGGCCGACGGGATCGGCTGGGGCGAGGGCGCGGGCATGGTGCTGCTGGAGCGCCTGTCCGACGCGCGCCGCAATGGCCACCAGGTGCTGGCGGTGATCCGCGGGAGCGCGGCGAACCAGGACGGCGCGTCGAACGGCCTGTCCGCGCCGAACGGCCCCTCGCAGCGGCGGGTGATCCGCGCGGCGCTGGCCAACGCGCAGCTGTCGCCCTCCGACGTGGACGCGGTGGAGGCCCACGGCACGGGTACGACGCTCGGTGACCCGATCGAGGCCGGCGCGCTGCTGGCCACGTACGGCCAGGAGCGTTACGAGGACCGGCCGTTGTGGCTGGGGTCGGTGAAGTCCAACATCGGGCACTCGCAGTGCGCGGCCGGTGTGGCCGGTGTGATCAAGATGGTGATGGCGCTGCGGCACGAGGTGCTGCCGAAGACGCTGTTCGCCGAGGAGCCGTCCTCGCACGTGGACTGGACGTCCGGGAATGTGCGGCTGCTGAGCGAACCGGTGGCGTGGCCGGCGGGCGAGCGGCCGCGGCGTGCGGGTGTGTCGGCGTTCGGTGTGAGCGGGACGAACGTCCACCTGATCGTGGAGGAGGCCCCGGCGGCCGTCGAGGCGGCGGCTGAGCCGGCGGGCCAGGAGAGCCCGGTGCTCACCGGGGCGGCGGGTGTGGCCTGGCCGGTCTCCGGTCGCAGCGTGGCGGCGCTCGCCGGTCAGGCGGGTCGGCTGCGTGAACACGTCGCGGAGCGGCCGGAGTTGTCGGTCCGCGATGTGGCGTGGTCGCTCGCGACGACGCGTGCGGCACTGGAGCACCGGGCGGTCGTGCTCGGTGGCGAGCGTAACGAGCTGGCGGCGGGGCTGACGGCTGTCGCCACCGGGCAGCCGGCGGCGGGTGTGGTCACGGGGTCGGTGGCGGCCGCCGGGGTGGGGCGGACGGTGTTCGTCTTCCCCGGTCAGGGCAGCCAGTGGGTCGGGATGGGGCGTGAGCTGGCGGAGGCCTCGCCGGTGTTCGCGGCGCGGCTGGCGGAGTGTGCCGAGGCTCTGGCGCCTTATGTGGACTGGCAGTTGGGCGATGTCCTGGCGGGGCGCCACGGTTTCGAAGCCGCTGATGTCGTGCAGCCGGCACTGTGGGCCGTGATGGTCTCGCTCGCTGCGGTATGGCAGGCGGCTGGTGTCGCTCCGGACGCGGTGCTGGGTCACTCGCAGGGTGAGATCGCCGCTGCGGCCGTCGCGGGGATCCTGTCCCTCGATGACGCCGCCAAGGTGGTGGCTCTGCGGAGCAAGACCCTGAAGGTGCTGGCCGGGCGCGGCGGGATGCTGTCGATCGCCGAGCCGGTGGACGGTGTCCGGGCGCGGATCGCCCCGTACGGCACCCGCCTTTCCGTCGCGGCCGTGAACGGCCCGTCGGCGACGGTGGTTTCCGGCGACGCCGACGCGCTGCGTGAACTCGCCGAGGCGTGCGGGGATTCGCCGCGTGCCCGGATGATCCCGGTCGACTACGCGTCCCACAGCGCGCACGTGGACGAGCTGCGCGAGGAGATCCTGACCGTCCTCGACGGGATCCGGCCTCGTGAGGCGCAGGTCCCGATGATCTCCGCGCTGACCGGTGCATGGCTCGCGGGCCCCGAACTGGACCCCGCCTACTGGTACGCGTCGCTCCGCGAGACGGTGGAGTTCGACCGCGCCGTGCGGATCCTCGGCGACGCGGGACACGGCGTGTTCCTGGAGGTCTCCCCGCACCCGGTGCTGACCCCGGCGATCGCCGACAGCCTGGAGGACCGCTCCCCGGTGGTCGCAGGCACCCTGCGGCGCGACGAGGGCGGCGCCCAGCGCCTGCTGACCTCGCTCGCCGAGGCCTACGTTCAGGGCGCCCCCGTCGACTGGGCGGCGGTGCTCGGCGACGGGACGACCGTCGCGCTGCCGACCTACGCGTTCCAGCGGCGCCGTTACTGGCCCGAGGCCCCGGCGGTGGAGCGCGCGAAGCTGTCGGTGGACGACTGGCGCTACCGCATCACCTGGCAGCCCTCTGCCGCGAGCGGCCCGGCGGACCTGTCCGGCACCTGGCTGGTCGTCGGCGACGCCCCCGACGCGGCCACGATCGCCGAGGCGCTGACGGCGCGTGGCGCCGAGGCGGTGCGGACGACGCTCGCGGGCCTCGACGAGGCCATCGCAGGAGCGGGCGGGGACGTGCGCGGTGTGGTGTCGCTCCTGGCGCTCGACGAGTCGCCGGACGCCGAGTTCGCGTGGCTGTCCCGGGGCAGCGCGGACACCCTCGACCTGGTCCAGAGGTTGGGCCGGGCCGGGACCACCGCTCCCCTCTGGGTGCTGACCCGTGGCGCGGTGCAGGTCGCCGCCGACGAGGTGACGACCAGCCCGGTGCAGACGCAGGTCTGGGGTCTCGGCCGTACGGTCGGCCTGGAGCACGCGGACCGCTGGGGCGGCCTGCTCGACCTGCCGCCGGTGGTGGACGCCGATGCGGCCGCTCGTCTGGTCGGTGTGTTCGCGGACGGCAGTGAGGACCAGGTCGCGGTGCGGCCGTCGGGTGTGTTCCTGCGCCGTCTGGTGCGGGCCGAGGCCCGGCGCGTCGAGTCGGCTGACTGGTCGCCGCGCGGCACTGTCCTGCTGACCGGCGGTACGGGGTCGATCGGCGTCTGCATCGGCCCCTGGCTTGCCGAGCACCGCGCGCCGAGGGTGGTTCTGACCTCCCGGTCCGGCCCGTCGGCGCACGGCGTGGCGGCGCTGGCCGCCGCCGTGGCGAACGGCGGCTCGGCCGTCGAGGTCGTCAGCTGCGACCTGACGGAGCGTGCGCAGGTCACGGCGATGGTCGCGTGGATCGAGGACACCGGCCCCGGCCTCTCCACCGTCCTGCACTCCGCCAACGCGCCGATCCTGGCCCGGGTGGAGGACACCAGCCGGGAGGAGCTGGCCGTCGCGGTCGGCGCGAAGGCGGCCGGCGCCGTCCACCTGGACGAGGCGACGGCGCACCTGGGCATCGACGAGTTCGTCCTCTTCTCGTCGATCTCCGCCACGTGGGGCAGCAACGACCACGCCGCCTACGCGGCCGGCAACTCCTTCCTGGACGGCCTCGCCGAGGACCGTCGCGCCCGCGGCCTGCCCGGGACCTCGATCGCGTGGGGCGTGTGGAACACCCGCGACTGGGACGCCGTCGACGCGGCGATGGACCAGGCTCCCGGTCGCGTCACCCCGCACCGGCTGCTGCGGCAGGGCATGAACTTCCTCGACACCCAGCGGGCGCTGACCGCGCTCGGCGAGATCCTGGCCGACGACGAGACCTTCATCGCCCTCGCGGACGTCGAGTGGGAGAAGTTCGCGCCGGTCTTCACGGCCGCGCGGCCGCGCCCGCTGCTGGACACCATTCCGGAGGCCCAGGAGGACACGACGGTCCGTCGTGACGAGGACGAGCGCGGTGACTTCGAGCTCCAGCTGGCCGGCCTGTCGGCGGCCGAGCGGCGCCGGACGGTCACCGAACTGGTGCGGACGCACGCGGCCACGGTGCTGGGCCACGAGTCGGTGGACGAGATCGTGGCCAGCCGGGCGTTCCGGGAGCTGGGCTTCGACTCGCTGACCGCCGTCGAGCTCCGCAACCGCCTGAACACCGCGTGCGGCCTGCGGCTGCCGTCCACGGTGATCTTCGACCACCCGAGCGCCTCGGCGCTGGCGGACGAGATCCTGGCCGCGCTGTTCGGCACGGACGCGGACGAGGGCCAGGCCGTGACGGCGGCGGTGGCGGTGTCGACCGATCCGATCGCGATCGTCGGTATGGCCTGCCGTTACCCGGGCGGCGTCCGGACACCCGAGGAGCTGTGGGACCTCCTGGTCGCGGGCGGGGACGCGATCGGCGCGTTCCCGGCCGACCGCGGCTGGGACATCGAGGCGCTGTTCGACCCCGACCCCGACGCCGAGGGCTCGACCTACGTCGTGGAGGGCGGATTCCTCAGCGGGGCCGCGGAGTTCGACGCCGGGTTCTTCGGGATCAGCCCGCGCGAGGCGATGGCGATGGACCCGCAGCAGCGGCTGCTGCTGGAGACCTCCTGGGAGGCCGTCGAGCGGGCCGGCATCGACCCGAAGTCGCTGCACGGCTCCGCGACCGGCGTGTTCATCGGCGCGGCGTCGTCGGGCTACATCGCGACGGGCGCCACCGTCCCGGGAGCCGAGGCGCACCTGATCACCGGCAACGCGCTGAGCGTGCTCTCCGGCCGGGTGTCGTACACGCTGGGCCTGAACGGGCCCGCGGTGACCGTCGACACGGCGTGCTCGTCGTCCCTGGTCGCGCTGCACCAGGCGGGCCAGGCCCTGCGGTCGGGCGAGTGCTCGATGGCGCTGGCGGGCGGTGTGACGGTGATCGCCGACCCGGCCGAGTTCGTCGGCTTCTCGCGCCTGCGGGCGCTCGCCTCCGACGGCCGCTGCAAGGCCTTCGGCGAGGGCGCGGACGGCATGGGCATCGGCGAGGGCGCGGGCATGCTCGTGCTGGAGCGCCTCTCGGACGCCCGCCGCAACGGGCACCAGGTGCTCGGCGTGCTCCGGGGGAGCGCCGTCAACCAGGACGGCGCCTCCAACGGCCTGTCCGCCCCCAACGGCCCGGCCCAACGGCGGGTCATCCGGGCGGCGTTGGCGAGTGCGCAGCTGTCGGCCGCGGATGTCGACGTGGTCGAGGCGCACGGGACGGGTACGGAGCTGGGTGACCCGATCGAGGCGGGTGCGCTGCTGGCGACCTATGGCCAGGAGCGTTACGGGGACCGGCCGTTGTGGCTGGGGTCGGTGAAGTCGAACATCGGGCACGCCCAGCAGGCCGCGGGTGTGGCGGGTGTGATCAAGATGGTGCTGGCGTTGCGGGCCGGGGTGCTGCCGAAGACCCTGCACGCCGATGAGCCGTCCTCGCACGTCGATTGGGAGACGGGCAACGTCCGTCTGCTCCAGGACGCGGTGCAGTGGCCGGCGGGCGAGCGGCCGCGTCGGGCGGGTGTGTCCGCCTTCGGCATCAGCGGCACCAACGTCCACCTGATCGTGGAGGAGGCCCCGGCGGCCGTCGAGGCGGCGGCTGAGCCGGCGGGCCAGGAGAACCCGGTACTCACCGGGGCGGCAGGCGTGGCCTGGCCGGTCTCCGGTCGTGGCGCGACCGCGCTGGCGGGCCAGGCGGGTCGGCTGCGCGAGTACGTGCTGGCGCGGCCGGAGCTGCCGGTGGGCGACGTCGCGTGGTCGCTGGCCACGACGCGATCGGTGTTCGAGCAGCGTGCGGTCGTGCTGGGCGGCGAGCGGGGCGAGCTTGCGGCGGGTCTCGCGGCGGTGGCCACGGGGCAGCCGGCGGCGGGTGTGGTGACCGGGTCGGTGGCGGCCGCCGGGGTGGGGCGGACGGTGTTCGTCTTCCCCGGCCAGGGGAGCCAGTGGGTCGGGATGGGGCGTGAGCTGGCGGAGGTCTCGCCGGTGTTCGCGGCGCGGCTGGCCGAGTGTGCTGCGGCTCTCGCTCCTTACGTGGACTGGCAGTTGGATGATGTTCTGGCGGGCCGGCACGGCTTTGAGGCTGCTGACGTTGTGCAGCCGGCGCTGTGGGCCGTAATGGTGTCGCTCGCCGCTGTGTGGGAGGCGGCGGGTGTCGCTCCCGATGCGGTGGTGGGTCACTCGCAGGGTGAGATCGCTGCCGCTGCGGTCGCCGGGATCCTGTCGCTGGAGGACGCGGCGAAGGTCGTCGTTCTGCGGAGCAAGACTCTGAAGGCGCTGGCTGGTCGTGGCGGGATGCTGTCGATCGCCGAGCCGGTGGACGGTGTCCGGGCGCGGATCGCCCCGTACGGTTCCCGGTTGTCGGTCGCGGCGGTGAACGGCCCGTCGGCGACGGTGGTGTCCGGTGATGCGGACGCGCTGCGTGAACTGGCGGACTCCTGCGGGGATTCGCCGCGTGCCCGGATGATTCCGGTGGACTACGCCTCGCACAGCGCCCACGTGGACGAGCTGCGCGAGGAGATTCTCTCCGTGCTCCAGGGCATCGCGCCGACCGAGGCCCGGATCCCGATGGTGTCGGCGCTGACCGGCGCGTGGCTCGCGGGCCCCGAACTGGACCCCGCCTACTGGTACGCGTCCCTGCGCGAGACGGTGGAGTTCGACCGCGCCGTGCGGATCCTCGGCGACGCGGGCCACGGAGTGTTCCTCGAGGTCTCGCCGCACCCGGTGCTGACCCCGGCGATCGGCGACGCCCTGGAGGCGCTGTCCCCGGTCGTGGTCGGCACGCTGCGACGCGACGAGGGCGGCGCGCAGCGCCTGTTGACCTCGCTCGCCGAGGCCTATGTCCAGGGCGCCCCCGTCGACTGGGCGGCGGTGACGGCCGGCGGTACGACCGTCGCGCTGCCGACCTACGCGTTCCAGCACCGCCACTACTGGCCCGCACTGGACGGCCGCCGTTCCGAAGCGGGCGAGGCCACCGGTGCGGAGGCGGGTTTCTGGACCGCCGTGGAGAGTGGTGATGTCACCGCGCTCGCCGATCTGCTCGGGGTGGACCCGGCGGATGCCGCGCTGGGTGCGCTGACCGACTGGCGGCGCCGTGAGCGGGCCGGCTCGGCGGTTGCCGATTGGCGGTACCGGGTGTCGTGGGCGCCGGTGAGCGAGGCCAACGGGGTCCTGGCCGGGACGTGGCTGCTGGTGGGGGAGTCCCCGGATGCCGCTGCCGTCGCGGAGTCGCTGGAGCACCACGGGGCAACCGTGGTCCGCTCGGCTCCGGACGGCGTCGCCGCTGCGGTGGCCGCGTGCTCCGACCTGCGGGGTGTGGTGTCGCTGCTGGCGCTGGACGAGTCGCCGGAGGAGGCGGGTCCGTGGGTGTCGCGTGGTGGCGCTGACACGCTCGCGCTGGTCCAGGAGCATGGGCGGCTCGGTATATCCGCCCCGCTGTGGGTGGTCACGCAGGGCGCGGTGCGGGCCGTCGCGGGTGATGCGGTGCGGCCGGTCCAGGCGCAGCTGTGGGGTCTGGGCGCTGTCGCGGCACTGGAGTTGGCGGGCCGCTGGGGCGGGTTGATTGACCTGCCGACAACGGTGGACGCGCGTACGGGTGCGCGGCTGGCGTCCGTCCTGGTCGGGGATGAGGACCAGGTCGCGGTGCGTGCGGGCGGGGTGGTGGCGCGGCGGTTGGTGCGCGCAGGCCGTCCGGCTGTCCGCGAGGCGTGGTCGCCGCGTGGCTCGGTCCTGGTGACGGGCGGTACGAGCGGCGTCGGTGCGATCACCGCCCAGTGGGTGGCGGATCGTGGTGCCTCGCGGGTCGTGCTGACGTCCCGTTCGGGTCCTGGTGCCGCCGGTGTGGCGGAGTTGGCGGCCTCGATCGCGGCTCGCGGTGCGGCAGTCGAGGTGGTGTCGTGTGACATCGCCGACCGCGCCTCCGTGGCGGAGATCCTGGACCGCATCGATGCGACCGGTCCGGCGCTGTCGTCGGTGGTCCACTCGGCCGGGACGGGCGGGAGGACACCGGTGGAGCAGCTGTCGGTGGCCGAGCTGTCGCGGCTGCTGTCGGCGAAGGTCGGCGGCGCCACGGTGCTGGACGAGTTGACGGCGGGTCGGGACCTGGACGCGTTCGTGCTGTTCTCGTCGGGCGCGGGTGTGTGGGGCAGCGGCGCTCTGGCTGGCTATGCGGCGGCGAACGCGCACCTGGACGCGTTGGTGGAGGACCGTCGTTCCCGTGGTCTGGTGGCCTCCTCGGTCGCCTGGGGCCTGTGGGCCGGCGTCGGCATGGCGGCCGGCTCGGGTGGCGAGCGGTTGCGCGAGTTCGGCATGGAGGGCATCGACGGGCGCCGGGGCATGCTGGCGCTGGGCCAGGTCCTGGACGCCGGTGAGGGTGCGATGGTGGTGGCCGGCTTCGACTGGCCGCAGTTCGTGCCGACCTACACCCTGCACCGGCCGAGCCGTCTGCTGGCGGATCTGCCCGAGGTCTGCGCGGTCCTGGCCGCCGAGGCCGCCGTCACCACGACGACCGAGGAAGTCGGCGCGTGGGCGGGCCGGTTGGCCGGGATGCCGGTCGCTGAGCAGCGCCAGGTCCTGACCGACCTGGTCCGGGGCCACGCGGCCGCGGTCCTCGGCCACGAGTCGGCGGACGACGTACTGCCGCAACGCGCGTTCAAGGAGCTGGGCTTCGACTCCGTCGGAGCCGTCGAGCTGCGAAACCGCCTCTCCAAGGAGGTCGGTGTCAAGCTGGCCTCCACGATGGTCTTCGACCACCCGAACGCCACCGCCCTCGCGGACTACCTGCGGGGCGAACTCGTCGGCACCGGCGGCCAGACGGCCCAGGCCGCCGGCGCGGTCCAGGTCGTGGCCGCGGCGATCGGCGAGCCGATCGCGATCGTCGGCATGGGCTGCCGGTACCCGGGCGGTGTGACGGGGCCCGACCAGTTCTGGGACCTGCTCGTCGCGGGGACCGACACGATCAGCGAATTCCCGACCGACCGAGGCTGGGAAGCCGTCGAGGAGGGGTTCGGCCAGCGGCAGGCGTACCGCCGACAGGGCGGATTCATCTACGACGTGGCCGACTTCGACGCGGGGTTCTTCGGGATCAGCCCGCGTGAGGCGCTGGCGATGGACCCGCAGCAGCGGCTGCTGCTGGAGACGTCCTGGGAGGCGATCGAGCGCGCGGGGATCGACCCGAAGTCGCTGCACGGCTCGGCGACCGGCGTCTTCGTCGGTGCGAGCCACGCCGGCTACGACGCGAGCCTGCCGGCCGACGACCGGAGCCTGGACGGCTACCGGCTGATCGGTACGGTGTCCGCCGTGGCCTCGGGCCGGATCTCGTACTGCCTGGGCCTGACCGGCCCCGCCATCACGGTGGACACGGCCTGCTCGTCCTCCCTGGTGGCGATGCACCAGGCGATGCTCGCCCTGCGGTCGGGCGAGTGCTCGATGGCGCTGGCCGGCGGTGTCGCGGTGATGGTCTCGCCCGGCGCGTTCATGGAGTTCGGCAGCCAGGGCGGCATGGCCTCCAGCGGCCGGTCGAAGGCGTTCTCGGACGAGGCCGACGGCATCGGCTGGGGCGAGGGCGCGGGCATGGTCCTGCTGGAGCGTCTCTCGGACGCCCGGCGCAACGGCCACCAGGTGCTGGCGGTGATCCGCGGGAGCGCGGCCAACCAGGACGGTGCGTCCAACGGCCTGGCGGCGCCCAACGGCCCCTCGCAGCGGCGGGTGATCCGCGCGGCACTGGCCAACGCCCAGCTGTCGCCCTCCGACGTCGACGCGGTCGAGGCCCACGGCACCGGCACCTCGCTCGGCGACCCGATCGAGGCGGGCGCACTGCTGGCGACGTACGGCCAGGAGCGGTACGAGGACCGGCCGTTGTGGCTGGGATCGGTGAAGTCCAACATCGGCCACACCCAGTGCGCCGCCGGCGTCACCGGCGTGATCAAGATGGTGATGGCGCTGCGAAACGGCATGTTGCCGAAGACCCTGCACGCGGACCAGCCGTCGACCCACGTGGACTGGGAGACGGGCAACGTCCGGCTGCTGCAGGACGCGGTGCGGTGGCCGGCGGGCGAGCGGCCGCGCCGTGCGGGTGTGTCGGCCTTCGGTGTGAGCGGCACCAACGTCCACCTCATCCTGGAGGAGGCGCCCGACGCCGAAGCCGAGGAGCTGGAAGCCGAGGTGCTTCCGGTGCTCGCCGGTGGGACGTCGGCCTGGCCGGTCTCCGGCCAGAGCGCTGCGGCGCTCGCGGGTCAGGCGGGTCGACTGCGTGAACACGTGCTGGCGCGGCCGGAGTTGCCGGTCGGCGACGTCGCGTGGTCGCTCGCGACGACGCGTGCGGCGCTGGAGCACCGGGCCGTCGTGCTCGGCGGCGAGCGGGGCGAGCTCGCGGAGCGTCTGGCGGCGGTGGCGACGAAGCAGCCCGCGTCCGGTGTGGTGACCGGGTCGGTGGCTCCTGGCGGGGTGGGGCGGACGGTGTTCGTCTTCCCCGGCCAGGGGAGCCAGTGGGTCGGCATGGGTCGCGAGTTGGCGGAGTTGTCGCCGGTGTTCGCGGCCAAGTTGGCGGAGTGCGCCGAGGCTCTGGCGCCGTACGCGGACTGGCAGTTGGACGATGTTCTGGCGGGCCGGCACGGCTTCGAGGCTGCCGATGTGGTGCAGCCGGCGCTGTGGGCCGTCATGGTCTCGCTCGCCGCTGTGTGGGAGGCGGCTGGTGTCGCTCCGGACGCCGTGGTCGGTCACTCGCAGGGCGAGATCGCGGCGGCCGCCGTCGCGGGGATTCTCTCCCTCGACGATGCCGCGAAGGTCGTCGCTCTGCGGAGCAAGACCCTGAAGGCCCTTGCTGGTCGTGGCGGGATGCTGTCGATCGCGGAGCCGGTGGCGGGTGTTCGGGCGAGGATCGCGTCGTACGGCACCCGCCTTTCCGTCGCAGCCGTGAACGGCCCGTCGGCGACGGTCGTCTCCGGTGACGCGGACGCGCTGCGCGAACTCGCCGACTCCTGTGGGGAGTCCCCGCGCGCCCGGATGATTCCGGTGGACTACGCCTCGCACAGCGCCCACGTGGACGAGCTGCGCGAGGAGATCCTCTCGGTTCTCCAGGGCATCACGCCGAGTGAGGCCCGCATCCCCATGGTCTCCGCGCTGACCGGCGCGTGGCTGTCCGGCCCCGAACTGGACCCGGCCTACTGGTACGCGTCCCTCCGGGAGACCGTCGAGTTCGACCGCGCGGTGCGCATCCTCGGCGACGCGGGCCACGGCGTGTTCCTGGAAGTCTCACCGCACCCGGTGCTGACCCCGGCGATCGCCGACAGCCTGGAGGACCGCTCCCCGGTCGTGGTCGGTACCCTGCGCCGCGACGAGGGCGGCGCCCAGCGCCTGCTGACCTCGCTCGCCGAGGCGTACGTCCAGGGCGCCCCCGTCGACTGGGCGGCGGTGCTCGGCGCCGGCACGGCGGTCGCGCTGCCGACCTACGCCTTCCAGCGGCGCCGCTACTGGCCCGAGGCCCCGGCGGTGGAGCGTACGAAGCTGTCGGTGGACGACTGGCGCTACCGGATCACCTGGCAGCCGTCCGCGATCAGCGGTTCGGCGGTCCTGTCCGGGCCCTGGCTGCTGGTCGGGGACGCGCCGGACGCCGGTGCGGTGGCCGACGGGCTGGCGGGTCGTGGCGCCGAGGTCGTGCGGACGACGCTGGCGGGCCTCGACGCGGCCATTGCCGGTGCCGGTGCGGATGTCCAGGGCGTGGTGTCCCTCCTGGCCCTGGACGAGTTGCCGGACGCCGAGTTCGGGTGGGTCCCGCGCGGCAGCGCCGACACCCTCGACCTGGTGCAGAGGCTGGGCCGGGCCGGGATCGCCGCTCCCCTCTGGGTGCTGACCCGCGGCGCGGTGCAGGTGGCCGCCGGCGAGGTGACGACCAGCCCGATCCAGACCCAGGTCTGGGGTCTGGGCCGGGCCGTGGGCCTGGAGCACGCGGACCGCTGGGGTGGCCTGGTCGACCTGCCGCCGGTGGTGGACGTCGAGGCGGCGGCCCGGCTGGCCGGCGTGCTCGCGCACGGCCGGGAGGACCAGGTCGCGGTGCGGCCGTCGGGTGTGTTCCTGCGCCGCCTGGTGCGGGCAGAGGAGCACCGGCCCAAGGCCGGGGCCTGGAGCCCGAAGGGGACGGTCCTGCTGACCGGCGGTACGGGCTCGATCGGTGTCTGTGTCGGCCCGTGGCTTGCCGAGCACGGCACGCCGAGGGTCGTTCTGACCTCCCGTTCGGGCCCGGCGGCGCCCGGGGTGGCGGCGCTGGCCGCCACCGTCGCGGGTGCGGGCACCGCCGTCGAGGTCGTGTCGTGCGACCTGACGGAGCGTGCGCAGGTCACGGCGATGGTCGCGTGGATCGAGGACTCCGGCCCGGGCCTGTCCACCGTCCTGCACTCGGCGAACACGCCGTACCTGGCCCGACTCGAGGACACCAGCCGGGAGGGCCTGGCGGCGGCACTGGGCGCGAAGGCGGCCGGCGCCGTCCACCTGGACGAGGCGACGGCCGACCTGGACATCGACGAGTTCGTGATGTTCTCCTCGATCTCGGCGACCTGGGGCAGCAACGACCATGGCGCCTACGCGGCGGGCAACTCCTTCCTGGACGGCCTCGCCGAGGACCGTCGCGGCCGGGGCCTGCCCGGGACGTCGATCGCCTGGGGGGTCTGGAACACCCGCGACTGGAACGCGGTCGACGCGGCGATGGACCAGGCGCCCGGCCGGGTGACCCCGCACCGGCTGCTGCGGCAGGGCATGAACTTCCTGGACACCGACCGGGCGTTGACGGCGCTCGGCGAGATCCTGGCCGACGACGAGACGTTCATCGCCCTGGCGGACGTCGAGTGGGAGAAGTTCGCTCCGGTGTTCACGGCCGCCCGCCCGCGCCCGCTGCTGGACACCATTCCGGAGGCGCAGGAGGACACCGCCCCCGGCCGTCCGGAGGACGACCAGCGCAACGAGTTCGCCGCCCGCCTGGCGGGCCTGTCGGCCGCCGAGCGGCGCCGGACCGTCGTGGAGCTGGTGCGGACGCACGCCGCCGCGGTCCTCGGCCACGACTCGGCGGACGAGATCGTCGCCAGCCGGGCGTTCCGGGAGCTGGGCTTCGACTCGCTGACCGCCGTCGAGCTCCGCAACCGCCTGAACAGTGCGTGCGGGGTGCGAGTGCCGTCCACGCTGGTCTTCGACCACCCGACCCCGGAGGCGGTGGCGGACTTCCTGATCACCGAGCTGACCGGGAGGGAACTGGTCGGCCACACGGCCGTGCTGGACGAGTTCGAGCGGCTGGCCGCCGGGCTCACCCCGTCGGACGACGAGACCCGCGCGGAGATCGTCGCCCGCCTGGAGGCGCTGACCCAGCGCTTCCGCGCCGTCCGCGAGACCGGGGCGGACGGGACGGGCGAGGCCGACGAGCGCGCTCTGCAGGAGGCCACCGCCGACGAGCTGTTCGCCCTCCTGGAGGACGAGCTCGACGACCCGGACTTCGACTGACCATGCCGGGACCGTCGGCGCCAACTCCTCCCGAACGAGGTCGAATGTGAGCGACAGCACCATGCAGAACGAAGAGAAACTGCTCGATTTCCTCAAGCAGACCACCGCCAAGCTCCGCACCACGCGGGCCCGGCTGCGCGAGGCGACCGAGCGGGAGCGGGAGCCGATCGCGATCGTCGGGATGGCCTGCCGCTACCCGGGCGGCGTGCGCACCCCCGAGGACCTGTGGGACCTCCTGGTGGCGGGCGGGGACGCGGTCGGCGGGTTCCCCACCGACCGCGGCTGGGACCTCGGCGCGCTCTTCGACGCCGCCCCGGGCGCGGACGGCACGAGCAGCACCGTCCAGGCCGGGTTCGTCTCCGGGGCCGCGGACTTCGACGGCGGGTTCTTCGGGATCAGTCCGCGCGAGGCCCTGGCGATGGACCCGCAGCAGCGGCTGCTGCTGGAGACGGCCTGGGAGGCGGTCGAGCGGGCCGGGATCGACCCGGCGAGCCTGCGCGAGTCGGCCACCGGCGTGTTCGCGGGCGCCGCGCCCTCCGGGTACGCGACCGCCGGCGGCGACCTCTCGGGCTCGGAGGCGCACCTGATCACCGGTACGGCGATGAGCGTGCTGTCCGGCCGGGTGTCGTACACGCTGGGCCTGACGGGGCCGGCGGTGTCGGTGGACACCGCCTGCTCCTCCTCGCTGGTCGCGCTGCACCTCGCCGTGCAGTCGCTGCGCGCGGGGGAGTGCACGCTGGCGCTGGCCGGCGGGGTGACCGTGATCGTCAGCCCGGGCGAGTTCGTGGGCTTCTCGCAGCAGAACGCCCTTGCCCGGGACGGCCGTTGCAAGGCCTTCGGGGCGGGCGCGGACGGCATGGGCCTCGCCGAGGGTGCGGGTGTGGTGGTGCTGGAGCGGCTGTCGGACGCCCGGCGCAACGGGCACCGGGTGCTGGCCGTGGTCCGGGGGAGCGCCGTCAACCAGGACGGCGCCTCCAACGGCCTGTCCGCGCCCAACGGCCCCGCTCAGCAACGCGTGATCCGCGCGGCGCTGGCCAACGCCCGGCTGGCGACGGGGGACGTGGACGTGGTCGAGGCGCACGGCACCGGCACCACGCTGGGCGACCCGATCGAGGCGCAGGCGGTGCTGGCGACGTACGGGCAGGGGCATCCGGCCGAACGGCCGCTCTGGCTGGGGTCGGTGAAGTCGAACATCGGGCACGCCCAGCAGGCGGCCGGCATCGCCGGTGTGATCAAGATGGTGCTGGCGCTGCGGCACGAGGAGCTGCCGGCGACGCTGCACGCGGCGGAGCCGACCCCGCACGTCGACTGGTCGGCGGGGCACGTGAGCCTGCTCCAGGAGCGCGTGGCGTGGCCGGCGGGCGAACAGCCGCGTCGGGCGGGCGTCTCGGCGTTCGGGATCAGCGGCACCAACGCGCACGTGATCCTGGAGGAGGCGCCCGCCGGAGGGCCGGCCGCGCCGGAGCCGGACGGGACGCCGGAGCCGGCCGCGGTGTCGGCGCCCGCCGCGCCGCCGGTGCTGGTCGCGGAGCCCGCCGTGCTCCCGGTCACCGTCTCCGGACGGTCCGAGGAGGCCCTGGCGGACCAGGCGCGGCGGCTGCGGGACCACCTCCTGGCGCGCCCCGAGCTGCCGCTGCCGGAGGTGGCCCGGTCGCTCGCCACCACGCGGACGGCGTTCAAGCGGCGCGCGGTGGTGCTGGGCACCGACCGTGCCGAGCTGGCGGCGAAACTGGAGGCCGTGGCCGCGGACCGGCCCGGGGCCGGGGTGCTGACGGGCGAGGTGCCGTCGGCCGGGGTGGGGCGGACGGTGTTCGTCTTCCCGGGGCAGGGCAGTCAGTGGGTCGGTATGGGGCGTGAGCTGGCCGAGTCGTCCCCGGTGTTCGCTGCGAAGTTGGCGGAGTGTGCCGAGGCTCTCGCGCCGTACGTGGACTGGCAGTTGGCCGATGTGCTGGCCGGTCGGCACGGTTTCGAGGCGGCCGATGTGGTGCAGCCGGCGCTGTGGGCGGTGATGGTCTCGCTGGCGGCGGTGTGGGAGGCGGCCGGTGTCGTTCCCGACGCCGTGGTGGGCCACTCCCAGGGTGAGATCGCGGCGGCGGCCGTGGCCGGGATCCTCTCGCTGGAGGACGCGGCGAAGGTGGTCGCTCTGCGCAGCCGGACCCTGAAGGCCCTTGCCGGTCGTGGCGGGATGCTGTCGATCGCCGAGCCGGTGGCGGGCGTCCGGGCGCGGATCGCCCCGTACGGTTCCCGCCTGTCCATCGCGGCGGTGAACGGTCCGTCGGCGACGGTGGTGTCCGGTGACGCCGATGCGCTGCGCGAACTGGCCGACGCCTGCGGGGATTCGCCGCGTGCCCGGATGATCCCGGTGGACTACGCCTCGCACAGCGCCCACGTGGACGAGCTGCGCGAGGAGATCCTCTCGGTTCTCCAGGGCATCGCCCCCCGCGAGGCGCGGATTCCGATGGTCTCCTCCAGCACCGGCGCCACGGTCTCCGGGCCGGAACTGGTGCCGGACTACTGGTACGCCAGCCTGCGCGAGACCGTCGAGTTCGACCGGGCCGTGCACACCCTCGCCGGAACCGGCCACGGCGCCTTCGTCGAGGTGTCCCCGCACCCGGTGCTGGCCCCGGCCATCGCGGACAGCCTGGAGTCGTACGGCCCGGTCGTGGCCGACACCCTGCGCCGCGACGACGGCGGCGCCGGGCGCCTCCTGCTCTCGCTGGCCCAGGCGTACGTCCGCGGCCTGCCCGTGGACTGGACCGCCCTGCTGCCCGCCGGGACCGGGAGCGGCGCCGTCGACCTGCCGACCTACGCCTTCCAGTACCGCCGCTACTGGCCGGTGTTCCCGGAGCCGGTGGCCCGGGACGCGGTGGCCGGCTGGCGGTACCGCGTCGAGTGGCAGCCCCTCGACGGGCCGTCGGGTGCGGCACCGGCGGCCTCGGTGCCGTCCGGCACGTGGCTCGTGGTCGCCGGCCCGGCCGGGGCCGGGACGGCCGCCGAGGTGGCCGGCGCGCTGCGGGCCGGCGGCGTAGAGGTCCGGGTGCTGGAGACCGGCGCCGCCGATCGCGGGACCCTCGGTGACGTCCTGCGCGGCGTCGGCGAGTTCGCCGGTGTGGTGTCCCTGCTGGCGCTGGACGAGACGCCGCTGCCCGGTCGGCCCCGGGTGCCCGCCGGTCTGGCGGCCTCCAGCGCGCTGCTGCAGGCACTGCTCGACGCGGGGTCGGTGGTGCCGCTGTGGGTGCTGACCCGCGGCGCGGTGGCGGCGCTGCCGGGCGAGGTGCCCGGTCTGGCGCAGGCCCAGGTGTGGGCGTGGGGGCAGACGGCGGGTCTGGAGCAGGCCAAGCAGTGGGGCGGCCTGGTCGACCTCCCGGCCGGGTCGGACGCGTCGGCCGGGTTCGACGCCTCGGTCGGGGACCGCCTGGCCGGGCTGCTCGCCGCGGGGCCGGAGGGCGAGGACCAGGTCGCGTTGCGCGGCACGGGAGCGTTCGCGCGCCGCCTGGTGCGCGCCCCGCGCCCGACGGACGGCTCCGCCGAGCCGTGGCGGACCGCCGGGACGGCGCTGGTCACCGGCGGTACGGGCCTGATCGGCGGCCGGACGGCGCGGCTGCTGGCCGAGCGCGGCACGCCGCGCGTGGTGCTGGCCGGCCGCTCCGGCCCGGCCGCGCCCGGGGTGCCCGAGCTGGCGGCCGGACTGGCGGCCCTCGGCAGCGCCGTCGAGGTGGTCGCCTGTGACGTCGCCGAGCGGCCCGCGGTCGGCGCGCTGCTGGACCGCGTCGCCGCCACCGGCCCCGCGCTGTCGGCGGTGGTGCACTCGGCGGGCACCGGCCACGGGGCGCCGGTCGCCGCGCTGACCGACGCCGGGCTGCAGGAGGTCTCCGAGGTGAAGGTCGGTGGCGCCCTGCACCTGCACGAGCTGTCGGCCGAGCGCGGACTGGAGCTGGACGCCTTCGTGCTGTTCTCCTCCGGCGCCGCCACCTGGGGCAGCGGGCTGCTGGCCGGGTACGGCGCCGCCAACGCGGCGCTGGACGCCCTGGCCGAGCGGCGGCGCGCGGCCGGGCTGGCGGCCACCTCGGTGGCCTGGGGCCTGTGGGGCGGCGGCGGCATGGGCGCGGGGGAGGCGGGTGAGCAGCTGAGCGCGTACGGGCTGCGGACGATGGCTCCCGAGCGCGGCATCGAGGGCCTCGCCCAGGCGCTGGACGACGACGAGACGCTGCTCGTCGTCGCCGACGTCGACTGGGCGCGGTTCGTGCCGCTGTACACGCTGCACCGGCCGAGCCCGCTGCTGTCCGCGCTTCCCGACGCCCTCCGGGTCCTGGAGCAGGGGGACGAGGAAGGGGACGGGTTCACAGGCGACGAGGGCGCCGGTGCGCTGCGGTCGTCCGCCGCCGCCCGGCTGTCCGCCCGGCTCGGCGGGGCGCGGTCGGCGCGGGAGCGGGAGGCGGTCCTGCTGGAGCTGGTCCGGGAGCACGCCGCCGCCGCGCTCGGCCACCCGGACGCGGCGGCCGTCGACCCGGACGCCACGTTCCTGGAGCAGGGGTTCACCTCGCTGAGCGCGCTGGAGCTGCGCAAGCGGCTCGCCGGGGCCACCGGTCTGCGGCTGAGCGGTCCGCTGGTCTTCGACCACCCGACCCCCGCCCTGACGGCCGCGTACCTGCGGGAGCGGCTCGCCGACGGACCGGTGCGCCAGGACGGCGGACCGCAGCGGGCCGCGCCCCGCTTCGCGCTGGCCGCCGCGCCGGAATCCACGGACGGCACGGAGCGGGCCGGAGCCGCCGGGACACCGGCCGCCGAGACGCTGGCCGCCCTGTACCTGCGGGCGAACAGCCTCGGCCAGGGGGCCGACGCCGTACGGATGATCGCCGGGCTGGCCCGGTTCCGGCCCCGCTTCGCCGGTGCGGACGAGCTGGCGGGCGTCCCGCCCCTGGTCCCGCTCACCCGCCGGTCCGCGGACACGGTCGGGCCGACGCTCGTCTGCCTGCCGTCGTTCGGCGCGGGCGACGCCCAGGAGTTCGTCCGGGTGGTGCAGGGCCTGTGCCGCCCCCGGCACGTCCTCTCCGCGGTGATCCCCGGCTACACGGCGGGGGAGCCGCTGGCCGCCGACCCGGACGCGCTGCTCGACCTGTGCGTCCGGACGGTGCTCGCCGCCCCGGAGACCGCCCCGGAGGCCGGCCCGTTCGTCCTCGTCGGCTACTCCTCCGGCGGGCTGGTCGCGCAGGCCCTCGCCGCCCGCCTCGCCGAACTGGGCCGGGGCCCCGCCGCGCTGGTGCTGCTGGACAGCTTCGCCCCGCAGTCGGCCGGTGCCCCCGACGAGATCATCGGCACCCTGCCGGCCGCCGTGCTCCTGGGCAACCCCGGGGGCGTCGACGCGGGCGGCATCGGCGGGGACGACTGGCTGACCGCGCTCGCCCACTACTACGTCCAGGACTGGCGCGGCCACGTCCCGTACACCGCGGACCTGCCGACCCTGCTGCTCCGCCACGGCGGCGAGCCGGGCGGCCCCGAGGGCGGGGACGGCGCCGTCCGCCTCCCGTGGGACCTCTCCGGCGACCTCACCCCGGTGACCGTTCCGGGCGACCACTTCACCATGATCGGCGCCCACGCCGGGACCACCGCGCGGGCCGTCGACTCCTGGCTCGACGAGCACTTCACCACCACCCGGGAGGGACACGATGACTGACCGTCACGAACAGCACCGCCTCGCCGTCATCGGCGGCGGCGTCATGGGCACCAACATCGCCGCCCTCGCCCTCGGCCACGGCGTGGACGTCACCCTCGTCGACGTCGACGAGCCGACCCTGGCCACGGCCCGGACGGCGATCCGCCGCAAGCTGAAGCACGCCCAGCTGCTGGAGGCCCTCCCCGCGGGCCGCGCCCACGGCACGCTGGCCACCACCACCGCGCCGGCCGACATCGCCGACGCGACCGCCGTCGTCGAGGCCGTCGTGGAGGTCGCCGAGGTCAAGCGCGAGGTGCTGACCGAGGTCTCCGGGCTGGTCGCCCCCGGCACCCTGCTGATCTCCAACACCTCGTGCATCCCCATCGACGAGATGGCGGGCTGGGTGGCGCGCGGCGACGAACTCGTCGGCGTGCACTTCATGAACCCCGCCTACCTGATCACCATGGTCGAGGTGATCCGCGGCCGGGCCACCGGCGACGCCACGATGACCGCCGTCACCTCGCTGCTGACCGCGCTCGGCCGCACGGCGCTGGTGGTCAACGACGCACCGGGCTTCGTCGTCAACCGGCTGCTGCACCCGCTGATCAACCGGGCGGCGATGCTCGTCCAGGAGGGCGTCGCCTCCGCCGAGACGGTGGACGGGCTGCTGGAAGGCTGCCTCGGCCACACCACCGGACCGCTGCGCACCGCCGACCTGATCGGCATCGACAACCTCGTCGACTCCCTGCGGGTCCTGCACGAGCGCACCGGCGACCCCGAGTGCGACCCCTGCGAGCTGATGCTCCGGAAGGTCCGCGACGGGCACCACGGCCGCAAGTCCGGCCGGGGCTTCTACACGTACGGCTGAGCACCGGGCTCCCCCGAACGGCCAGCACGGAACTACGAAAGGTACGGACACATGACCACCGCGAACGCCGCTGCCGGGACGACCGCCGTCGAGCAGGCGCTGAGCGCCTTCCTCGTCGGACACACCGGCGCCGAACCCGAGGTCGAGCAGGACCTCTTCGCCACCGGCGCGATCTCCTCGATGTTCGCCATGGAACTGGTGGTGTTCCTGGAGGACGAGTACGACATCGAGATCGTCGGCGCCGAGCTGAACCGGGACAACTTCCGCAGCATCCGCGCCATGGCGGCCATGGTGCTGCGCCTGCGCGAGACCGGGGCCGCATGAGCGGCGGGGCCACGGGTACGGCCGCCACGGGTACGGGCGTGACGGGCTTCGACACCGCGGCGATCGACGCCCTGGTCGGCGACGGGCCGGCCGCCTGGGACGCGGCCGGCCGGATCCCCGTCGAGCTGCTGCGCGAGCTCGGCGCGATGGGCGTGCTGTGCGCCGAGGTGCCGGCCCGCTTCGGCGGGCCCGGCCGCACCGGCCAGGAGAACGGCGAACTCACCGCCCACGTCGGCGCCCTGTGCAGCTCGCTGCGCAGCGTGATGACGGTCCAGGGGATCGCCGCGGCGGTCGTCCGCCGCTTCGGCGACCGCGAGCAGCGCCGGCGCTACCTCGGGCAGCTGACGAGCGGCCGGCTCGCCTGCGTGGGCTTCAGCGAGCCGGGCGCGGGCTCCGACCTCAGTGGCATGACCACCCGCATCCGTCCGGCCGAGGACGGCAGCGGCGACCTGATCGTCTCCGGCGAGAAGACGTGGATCACCGGGGCCGCCTACGCCGACCTCGTCATGGTCGTCGGCCGCTACGGCGACGGTCCGGACGGCGCCGCCGCGATGGTGCCGACGGACGCCCCCGGCGTCCGCATCGAGCCCGTCGCGGCCCCGCTCGGCTGCCGCGCCGCCACGCACTGCCGCATCGTGCTCGACGACGTCCGGATCCCGGCCGACGCCGTGCTCGGCGGCGGGCGCCAGCCGCTCGCGCTGCTGTTCACGGTCGGCCTGTCCTACGGCCGGATGTCGGTGGCCTGGGGCTGCGTCGGCATCCTGCGCGCCTGCCTCACGGCCGCCGTCGGGGACGCCCGCACCCGCGAGCAGGGCGGCGGCCCGATCGGCGAGCACCAGCTGGTGGCCCGGCACATCGCCGAGCTCTACACCTCGGAGCGGATCGCCACCCAGGTCTGCCGGCACGCCGCCGAGCAGTGGGACCGCACCGCCCCGGACGCGGCGGTGACGGCGGTGCTGGCCAAGCAGGTCGCCGCCACCCACGCGACCCGCGGCGCCGCGACGGCCGTCCAGGTGCTCGCCTCGCGGGGCTTCACCGACGGCCACGTGGTGGCCCGGGCCTACCGGGACGCCAAGGCGATGGAACTGATCGAAGGCAGCACCGAGATCTCGCAGTTGATCCTCGCCCGGCACGCCCTCGACCGGCTCTGAGCCGCCCGCCGCCCCGCACGGGCACGACGCACCGTCAGCACGACACGCACCACACGCACCACACGCACCACGAACACGGCAACGAACGGAAATCGAAGGAGCGCCCCGTGTCCGACGCACCCACCCTCGTCAAGTGCCTGGTCTGGGACCTGGACAACACCCTGTGGCGGGGCACCCTCCTGGAGGACCACGAGGTGGTGCTGCCCGAGGAGATCCGCCGCACCATCGTCGAACTCGACGCCCGGGGCATCCTCCAGGCCGTGGCCAGCAAGAACGACCACGACCACGCCTGGCAGCAGCTGGAGGCCCTCGGCGTCGCCGAGTACTTCGTCCTGCCGCGGATCGGCTGGCACCCCAAGTCCCGGTCGGTCAAGGAGATCGCGGACGGGCTGAACTTCGCCCTGAAGACGGTCGCCTTCATCGACGACCAGCCGGCCGAGCGCGCCGAGGTCGCCCACCACCACCCCGAGGTCCGCTGCTTCGACGCGGCGCTGGCCGCGGAGCTGACCGGCCTCCCCGAGTTCAGCCCAGCCGTCGTCACCGTCGACGCCGCCCGCCGCCGCAGCATGTACCAGGCGGGCTTCCGCCGGACCGCCGAGCGCGAGGAGTTCACCGGCCCCGACGAGGCCTTCCTCCGCTCGCTGGACCTGGTCATGGAGATCAAGCGGGCCGACGACGCCGACCTCTCCCGGGTCGAGGAACTCACCCTCCGCACCAGCCAGATGAACGCCACCGGCGTCTACTACTCCGACGCCGACCTGCGGGCCCTGATCGCCGATCCGGAGCACGAGGTCCTCACCGTCTCCCTCACCGACCGCTTCGGCCCGCACGGCGCCGTCGGCGTGCTGCTCGTCGGCTACCACGAGCGGGTCTGGCACCTGAAGCTGCTGGCCACCTCCTGCCGGGTGGTGTCCTTCGGCGCGGGCGCCGTCCTGCTGGACTGGCTGATCGGCGAGGCGGCGGCGGCCGGGGTCCACCTGGCCGCCGACTTCCGCCGCACCGACCGCAACCGGATGATGGAGATCGCCTACCGGTTCGCCGGCTTCACCGACGCGGCGTGCGACTGCCTCGCCGAACTGCGCTCTGCCGACGCCGACGCCGATGCCGAGGCCGACGCCGGGGCGGCCGGCTCCGGGCGTGCGGGCATCGAGTTCCGGCACCTGGTGGCGGACCGCCGCCCGGCCCCCACCACCGTGCGCGTCGACGCCCCCGCCCTCGGCCCCGTGGCCTCCGCGGGTTCCGCGGGTTCCGCGGGTTCCACGGGCGGAGCCGGCGCATGACCGCCGAGCCCCTGGCCGTCATCGGCATGGCCTGCCGCTACCCCGGCGGCATCGACTCGCCCGAGGGCCTGTGGCAGGCCCTCGTCGACCGCCGCACCGTCGCGGGCCCCTTCCCCACCGACCGCGGCTGGGACCTCGACGCGCTGCGCCGCGACGGGCGCTGCGCCACCGACCGCGGCGGGTTCCTCGACAGCGCGACCCGCTTCGACGCCGCGTTCTTCGACCTCTCCCCGCGCGAGGCCGACGCCATGGACCCGCAGCAGCGGCTCGCCCTGGAGGTGGGCTGGGAGGCCCTGGAGCACGCCCGCATCGACCCGACCACCCTGCGGGGCTCCCGCACCGGGGTGTTCCTCGGCGCCGAGGCCCGGCCGTACGGGCCCGCGCTGCACGAGGCGCCCGCCGACCTCGCCGGCGTGCTGTTCACCGGCACCGCCCCGAGCGTCATCAGCGGGCGGCTGGCCCACACCCTCGGCCTCAACGGCCCCGTCCTCACCGTCGACACCTCGGCCTCCAGCTCGCTGGTGGCGCTGCACCTCGCCGTCGAGGGGCTGCGCGGCGGTGAGTGCGAACTCGCGCTGGCCGGCGGGGTGACGGTGATGACGACGCCCGGCTACCACGTCGCGTTCAGCGCGCTGGGCGGTCTGGCCCCGGACGCCCGCTGCAAGCCCTTCTCCGCGGACGCGGACGGCGTGGCCTGGTCCGAGGGGGCCGGCGTGCTCGTGCTGGAACGGCTGGAGCGGGCGCGGCGCCTGGGCCACCGGGTGCTGGCGGTGGTCCGCGGCTCGGCCGTCAACTCCGACGGCGCCGGCCACAGCCTGACGGCCCCGAACGGCGAGGCCCAGCGCGCGGTCATCCACGCCGCGCTCGCCGACGCGGAGCTGGCCCCCGCGGAGATCGACGCCGTCGAGGCGCACGGCACCGGAACCCGGCTGGGCGACCGGGTCGAGGCGGGGGCCCTGCTCGCCGCCTACGGCGCGGACCGGGCGCACGGGCGCCCGCTGCTGGTCGGCTCGGTGAAGTCCAACCTCGGCCACACCCTCGCGGCGGCGGGCGTCGCGGGTGTCATCAAGACGGTCCTCGCCCTGCGGCACCGCACGCTCCCCGAGTCGCTGCACATCACCGAGCCCACCCCGGCCGTCGACTGGGGGGACGGCGCGGTACGGCTGCTGACGGAGCCGACCCCGTGGCCGGAGACCGCGCACCCGCCCCGCGCGGGCGTGTCGGGCTTCGGCATCGGCGGCACCAACGCCCATGTCGTCCTGGAGGCCGCCCCCGCCGAACCGGCCCCCGCCGCAACCACTGCGTCCCCGCCCGTCGCGTCCGTGGTGGACGGCGCCGACCCCGTCTGGCTGCTCTCCGCCCGGACGCCCGCCGCACTGGCCGCGCAGGCCGAGCGGCTGCGGGAGCACCTGGCGGCCCGGCCGGAGGCGTCGGCCGGGGAGGTCGCCCGGTCCCTCGCCACGACGCGGGCGGCGCTCGACCACCGCGCCGTCCTGCTCGGCCCGCGGCCGCTGGACGCCCTGGCGGACCTCGCGGCCGGCCGTCCCTCCGCCGCCGTCGTCACCGGCGCGGTCGGCCCCGAGGGCCCCGGGCGGACGGTGTTCGTCTTCCCCGGCCAGGGCGGCCAGTGGGTGGGGATGGGCCGTGAGCTGGCGGAGGCCTCGCCGGTGTTCGCGGCGCGGCTGGCGGAGTGCGCCGAGGCCCTCGCGCCGTACGTGGACTGGCAGTTGGACGATGTCCTGGCGGGCCTTCACGGTTTCGAGGCCGCCGACGTCGTGCAGCCGGCGCTCTGGGCGGTGATGGTCTCGCTGGCCGCCGTGTGGCAGGCGGCCGGTGTCGCTCCCGACGCGGTGGTGGGCCACTCCCAGGGCGAGATCGCGGCGGCCGCCGTCGCGGGAATCCTCTCCCTCGACGACGCCGCCCAGGTGGTGGCCCTGCGCAGCCGGGCGCTGACGGCGCTGGCCGGGCGCGGCGGGATGCTCTCCGTCGCCGACGCGGTGGACGCCGTCCGGGAGCGGATCGCGCCGTTCGGGGAGCGGCTGTCGGTCGCGGCCGTCAACGGCCCCTCGGCGACGGTGGTCTCCGGTGAGCCCGACGCCCTGCGGGAGTTGGCGGACGCGTACGGTGAGGCGGTGCGCACCCGGCTGATCCCCGTCGACTACGCCTCGCACAGCGCCCACGTGGACGAGCTGCGCGAGGAGGTGCTCGCCGTCCTGAAGGGGATCGAGCCGGGCCCGGCCCTGGTCCCGATGGTCTCCGCGCTGACCGGGGAGTGGCTGGCCGGCCCCGAGGCGGGCCCGGAGTACTGGTACGCGAGCCTGCGCGAGACCGTCGAGTTCGACCGGGCCGTCGGGGTGCTCACCGCCGCCGGCCACGGCGCCTTCGTCGAGGTGTCCCCGCACCCGCTGCTGGTCGGCGGCATCGCCGCCGAGGCGGCCGTCGGCACCCTGCGGCGCGAGGACGGCGGCCCGGACCGCCTGCTGGCCTCGCTGGCCGAGGCCCATGTCCGGGGGGTGCCCGTCGACTGGGGCACGGTGCTGCCGGCGGCCGGCCGCACCGTGGACCTGCCGACGTACGCCTTCCAGCGCACCCGCCACTGGCTGGCCGCCGGGCAGCAGGCCCCGGCACGTCCCGACCCGGACGCCGGCGCTCCGGCCCCGGCCGCCATGACCCCCGCGGCCCTGGGCACCGAGCGCGCCGTACTGGACCTGGTCCGCGCCCACGCCGCGGCCGTCCTCGGCCACGACGGCGCCGGGGGCGTGCACCCGACCCGCACCTTCAAGTCCCAGGGCCTCGGTTCCGTCCTGGCCGTCGAGCTGCGCAACCGCCTCGCGTCCGCCACCGGCCTCGCGCTCCCGCCGGGCCTGGTGTACGACCACCCGTCACCCGCCGTCCTGGCGTCCCACCTGCACACCGCCCTGAACCCCGATCCGCTGCCCGCCGCGCTCGACGCCCTCGAAGCACTGCTCGCCGCCGCCGAGGACCCGGCGGCCCGGGAACGGGCGCTGGCCCGGCTGGAGTCGCTGGTCGGCCGGACCGGCGGCGGGTCCGCTGCCGGGCCCGGCCGGGGGACCGGCGCGGACGCGCTGTCCGACACCACCGACGACGAACTCCTCGCCCTCATCGAGGCCGAGCTCGGCCCCGACCGTGATCACTGAACGGAGAACCATGTCCGCCCGACCCGACCCCACCGCCGACGACGACCTCTGGCTGCGCTGCTACCGGAGGACGGAGGTGCCCGCCGCCCGCCTGGTGTGCTTCCCGCACGCGGGGGGCACCGCCCCGTTCTACCGCCCGGTGCCGTACGCGCTGGCCGCCGCCGACCGCGTCGAGGTCCTGGCCGTCCAGTACCCGGGCCGTCAGGACCGCCGCCGGGAGGAGCCGATCGCCGACCTGAACGTCCTGGCCGACCGGATCCACGAGGTGCTGGCCCGGCAGCCCGAGCTGCCCCTGGTGCTGTTCGGCCACAGCATGGGCGCCGTCGTCGCCTTCGAGGTGGCCCGCCGCTGCGAGGCCGCCGGCCGGCCCGCCGCCCGCCTGGTCGTCTCCGGCCGGCGCGGCCCGGCGATCGGGCTGGGCCCGACCGAGGGGGTGCACCTGCTCGGCGACGACGCGATCACCGACGAGATCCGCCGCCTGGACGGGTCCTCGTCCGTCGTCCTCGACGACCCGGACCTGATGGCGGCCGCGATGCCGGCGCTGCGCGCCGACTACCGCGCCATCGAGACCTACCGGGCCGGCGCGGACGCCGTCGTCAGCTGCCCGATCACCTCCCTGACGGGCGACCGCGACCCCAAGACCTCGGTCGCCGAGGCGGAGGACTGGCGGGCCCACACCACCGGCGGGTTCGACCTCCAGGTCTTCCCCGGCGGGCACTTCTTCCTCACCGAGGAGATGCCGCGGGTCATCGGGCTGCTGGACGGCCACCTGGCCGAGGCCGTCGACGCCCCGCGCGCGTCCTCCGGCGGACGGTGACGCGGCCGCGGGTGCCGCCCGGACGGGTCGAACCGTCCGGGCGGCACCCGCGGGCACTCCGGCGGGAGCGCCGGTCAGGTCGTCAGGGCGTCAGGTAGCCGTGCGAGAACCCGGCGGCCACCGCCGCCGCCCGGTCGCTGACCCCGAGCTTGGCGTACATGTGCAGGAGGTGGGTCTTGACCGTCGCCTCGCTGATGAAGAGCTTCCGCGCGGCCTCGCGGTTCGTCGTCCCCTGGGCGACCAGTTCGAGGATCTCCAGCTCGCGCGCCGACAGCGGCGCGGGCGCCGGCCGTCGGACCTGGCCCATGAGCCGGGTCGCGATCGAGGGGGAGAGCACCGCCTGCCCCTGCGCGGCCGCCTCCACCGCGCGGAACAGCTCCTCCCGCGGCGCGTCCTTCAGCAGGTAGCCGGTGGCGCCGGCCTCGATGGCGGGCACCACGTCGCTGTCCGTGTCGTACGTGGTGAGCACCAGCACCCGCGAGGGCACACCGCGCTTGGTCAGCTCCTTGATGGCGGTGACCCCGTCGGTCCTCGGCATCCGCAGGTCCATCAGGACCACGTCGGGCCGCAGCTCCTCCGCGGCGGCGATGGCCTCCGCGCCGTCACCGGCCTCGCCGAGCACCTCGAAGCGGGGATCGGCCCGGAACATGCCCCGCAGCCCGTCCCGCACCACCGGATGATCGTCGACGATCAGCAGGGTGATCATTCCGCACCTCCCGCGGGGATGGCGGGGACGGCCGCCGAGATCGCCGTCCCGCCCCCCGGTTCCGACTCGATGGCCAGCCGCCCGGCGAGCCGCTGCACCCGCTGGCGCATGCCGAGGAGCCCGAACCCGCCGCTGGCGGACCCGTTGACCCGCTTGGCGCTCGGATCGAAGCCCACGCCGTCGTCCCGCACGTCGAGGGTGACCAGGTCCTCCATGTACGACAGGGTCAGGCCGACCCGGCCGGCCCGCGCGTGCTTGGCCACGTTGGCCAGCGCCTCCTGCGCGGTGCGCAGCAGCGTCACCTCGACCTCGGTGTGCATCGGCCGGGCGTCGCCGGTGGTGGTCAGCACCGCGTCGATGTGGTTGATCTCCGACCAGCGCCGGGCCACGTCGCCGATCGCGTCCGGGAGCCGGGCCTCGGCGAGCACCGCCGGCTCCACCGCGTGGACCGTCCGGCGGGCCTCGACGAGGCTCTCGCGGGCCAGGTTCGTCGCGTTCGCCAGGTGCTGGCGCAGCGTCGGGGGCTCGTCCAGGGTCTGCTCGGCGGCCTGGAGCTGGGTCAGTATGCCGGCCAGCCCCTGGGCCAGGGTGTCGTGGATCTCCCGCGCCATCCGCTGGCGTTCGTCCAGGACGCCCGCCTCGCGGGCCTGGACCATCAGCCGGGCGTGGAGGGCGGCGTTCTCCGCCAGCGCGGCCTCCAGCTTGGCGTTGGCCTCGTGCAGTTCGACGAGGGCCTGCTTCTGCTTGTCGTTGCGGTGGTCGGCCATCTCGACGAAGTAGAACAGCGCCCCGGCGAGCACCGCGGAGATCAGGCCGACGGCCAGCCACGCCCACCACATGTGGGCGTCGTTGATGCCGGCCACGCCCCCCATGAACGCCGCCGCCGAGATCATCGCGGTGACGGCGGCGCCGACGTACCGCCGGCGACCCCGCAGGTACTTGAAGGCCTGGGGGTAGCCGACGAAGGTGAAGAGCCCGTACCAGGGCGCGACGCCCACCAGGGCGGCGGCCAGCAGCATCAGCCCGGTGTAGTACACGCCCATCAGCCGGCGGTTCTGCCGCCGTTCCGGGCGCAGCGTGCGGAAGCAGAGCATCCAGAGCGCGGCGGCGGCGGAGAGCCCGAGCACCAGCGTGAAGTGCATCGGCACCCGCCAGACCAGCTGCAGCAGCGTGATCACGGTGCTGATCGCCAGGAGGACGTACGGGAGCGCCTTGAAGGCCGCGGTCTCCGTACGCTCCCAGTGATCGAACTCGGCGCGCAGCTCGGCCTCGATGCTCAACCCTCTACTCCCAGCGGAAGTATCGCGCGGCCAGTCCGCCGGCCACGATCGTCCACCCCAGCATGGCGGCGAGGTGGATCAGCTGCGGCCAGTGCCCGGCGGTGGTGTCCTGCAATGATTGCACGCCGGCGCCGAGCGGAGTCAAGTCGCTGATGGTCAGCAGGACATCGTTCATCTTGGCGCGCGGCAGCCACAGGCCGGCGAAGAACACCAGCGGGAAGAAGACCAGCGAACCCATCGCGCTGGCGCTCCGGCCGGTCGGCGCGAGCGCGGCGACGAGCAGGCCGACCGCGAACATCGCCAGTGCCACCAGCAGGTAGCTGAGCAGGTAGGCGGGCAGCTTGCGGGGGAGGTCGACGTCGAACGCCAGCTTGCCGATGGTCAGCATGACCAGCATCGTCACCACGGACAGCACGGTGGCCATCAGCAGCTGCGCGCCGAGCATCACACCCGGCTTGACCGGGGTGGTCCGCATGCGCCGCAGCACACCCTTCTCCCGGTACGAGGCGAACAGTTGGGACAGGCCGCTGAGCGCGAACAGGGCGATGCCCATCGACACGACGATCGGCAGGTACAGGGTGATCGGCCGCACGTTGCCGAGCTCGGGGCTGTTCGCCCGCATCGAGGGGATCAGGCCGAGCACGACGAGCAGGATCGGGGCGAACGCGAGCGCGAAGAACACGACGATCGGCTCGCGGAGGAACAGCTTGGTCTCGGTGGCGGTGAGCCGGAGCAGGGGGGACACGGTGGGACTCCTCAGGATTCGACGGGGCGGCCGGTGAGCGCGACGAACGCGTCCTCCAGCGAGTTCTGCTCGACCCGCAGGTCGAGTGCGGTGATCCGCTGGCCGGCGAGCAGGGTGGTCACCGCGAGCAGCAGGTCCCCCCTGCCGGTCACGACGATCTGCGGGCCGGCCCACTCGACGGAGGTGACCTCGTCCAGGGCGGTCAGCCGGGTCTCGTCCAGCGGCCCGGACGGCCGGAACCGGATCCGCTGCCCCTTGTCGACCCGCGACACCAGGCCGCCAGGGGTGTCGATCGCGATGACCCGCCCGGTGTCGATCACGGCGAGCCGGTCGCAGAGCCGCTCCGCCTCCTCCATGAAGTGCGTGACCAGCAGGATCGTCACGCCCCGGTCGCGGATGCGCTCGATCAGGCCCCACACGTCGCGGCGCGCCTGCGGGTCGAGGCCGGTGGTGAGCTCGTCGAGCACCGCCACCTTCGGGGTGCCGAGCAGCGCGAGCGCGATCGACAGCCGCTGCTTCTGCCCGCCGGACAGCCGCCGGAACTGGGTGCCGAGCTTGCCGGTGAGGTTCAGGATCTCGGCCAGCTCGCGCCAGTCGGCCGGCTGGCGGTAGAAGGAGCTGTACAGCTCCAGCGCCTCGCCGACCTTGAGCTTGTCGGGCAGCTCGCTCTCCTGCAGCTGCGCGCCGAGCAGCTGCCGCAGCTCGCCGGTGTCGCGCTGCGGGTCGATGCCGCAGACGCTGATGGTGCCGCCGTCCGGGGTGCGCAGCCCCTCGATGCACTCGACGGTCGTGGTCTTGCCGGCCCCGTTGGGCCCCAGGATGCCGAAGATCTCGCCCTGCTCGACGGCGAAGCTGACCCCGTTCAGCACGGAGTTGTCGCCGTAGCGCTTGACGAGGCTGTCCACCTCGATGATTGCCATGGCATCAGCCTGGCAGTCGGCCCCGGTCCGCCGGATCGACTGGACGGCCAGACCTGGGGCGGGCGGCGGTGGATGCCCGGCATCAACCGATCGGTTGATGGCTGCTCAGCGGGGCCTGCGGCGGGGCCCGCTGCTGCTCGGCGGGCCCGGGCGCCGGATCCTCCAGGGTGCCACGCGGGCCGGTCCGGCGGAACCCCCGTGAACCGTCCTCCTGTTACCGCCGGAGGGAGTTCAGCCCTCGCCGTTCCACGACCGCCACAGCGCCGCGTAGGACCCGCCGGCGGCGACCAGTTCGTCATGGGTGCCCAGCTCGACGATGCGGCCGGACTCCATGACGGCGACGCGGTCCGCGTCGTGGGCGGTCTGCAGCCGGTGGGCGATGGAGACGACCGTCCGGTCCGAGCGCACGGCGGCCATCGCCCGCTCGGCCTGCCGCGCCGTGGTCGGGTCCAGCAGGGAGGTCGCCTCGTCGAGGATCAGGGTGTGGGGGTCGGCCAGGTGGACCCGGGCGAGGGTGAGCTGCTGGGCCTGCGCCGCGTCGAGTTCGACGCCGCCGGCCCCGAGCGCGCAGTCCAGCCGGCCCGGCAGGTCGTGCACCCAGCCGGCCTCGACCAGGGCGAGCGCGGCGAGGATCTCCTCGTCACCGGCGTCCGGGGCCGCCATGGTCATGTTGTCCCGGAGGGTGCCCATGAACACGTGGTGCTGCTGGGTGATGAGGACGATGCGGTCGCCCAGGCCGCCCGCCGCCGCCAGGTCGGCGACCGGCACGCCGCCGACCCGGACGTGTCCCGCGTCCGGGGCGTCGACCCCGGACAGCAGCCGGCCGAGGGTGGACTTCCCCGCGCCGGACGGGCCGACGACCGCGAGCCGCTCGCCCGGGCGGACCACCAGGTCGATGCCCTTGAGTACGTCCGGTGAGCCCGGGTAGGCGTACCGGACGCCGCGGACCTCGATCCGGTCGTCGGACGGCCGCCGGTCGAGCACCGGCGGATCCTCCGACACCAGGCCGACGCCCTTGATGCGGGCGAACGAGGCGCCGCTGCGCTGCAGTTGCTCCATCCAGTTGAGGGCGCGGTCGAGCGGGTCGACCAGCTGCCACATGTACAGGCTGCCGGCCACCACCGTGCCCAGGCCCACCGCGCCGTCGAGGTAGCCGAGACCGCCGACCAGCAGGACGAGCGCCGTGGGCAGCGCGTGGGCGAACTCGGTGACGGGGAACAGCACGGTGCGCAGGAACAGGGTGCGCACGCCGGCCCGGTAGGCGGTGTCGATCGCCCGGTCCACGGCGAGGTCCTGGCGGGGGCCGAGCCCGAACGCCTCGACGGTGCGGGCGCCGTGGGCGGTCGCGTTGAGCGCCTCGGCGACACCGCCGTAGGCGGCGCCCTCGGCGAGGTAGGCGTCCCGGGCCCGGCGCAGGTACCAGCGGCCCACCGCCCAGACGACCGGCAGGCTCACCAGCGCGCACAGCCCGATCATCGGGTCGAGCAGGAACGCGGCGCCGAGGACGAACAGCACCTGGACCGCGGCGATGAAGACGTCCGGGGCCGCGTTGCGCAGGGTGGCGGCCACCGTGCCCACGTCGAGGGAGGAGCGGGTCACCAGGTCGCCGGTGCCCACCCGCTCCGCGTACCGGCCGGGCAGCGCCAGCGTCCGGTCGACGACCTCCTCCCGCAGCCGGGCCAGGGCGCGCTCCCCGAACCGGTGCGAGAAGTAGCGCGCGAAGCGGGTCAGCAGCAGCTGGGCGAGGGCGAAGCCGAGCACTGCCGCCGCCAGCACGTCGACCTGGCCGACCGTCAGCTCGCCGTTCTCGACCCGGGTGACGATGCGGCCGAGGTACCACGGCGCGGCGACCCCGGCCAGGGCGGCGAGGCAGGTGAGGAGGAGGACCCCGCACATCGCCCGGCCGTCGTCGACGAGCAGGCGCCGGACGGCCCGCCGTACGGTCGCCCGGTCGGCGACGGGGAGTCGGTGGGGGTCGTCGTGGCTCATCGGGATGCTCCTTCCCGGGGCGCTGCGGTGGCGTCGGCCTCGGGGCGGGCGTCGGCGTCGGGGCGGGCTTCGGCGTCGGGGCGGGCGCCGGGGTCCGGGCGGGCGTCGGGGTCGCCGCGGAGGACCAGTGCCGCGTAGGCGGGCTCGGTGGCGAGCAGTTCGCCGTGGGTGCCCGCGGCCCGGACCCTGCCGTCCACGAGGTGGCAGACCCGGTCGGCCCGGCCGAGGACCAGCGGGGAGGTGCCGACGACCAGGGTGGTGCGGCCGGCGCGGAAGGCGCCGAGCCGGGCGGCGACGGCGGCCTCGGTGAGCGCGTCCAGGGCCGAGGTGGGCTCGACGAGCAGCAGCACCTCGGGGTCGGCGAGCAGGGCCCGGGCCAGCCGCAGCCGCTGGAGCTGGCCGCCCGAGACGTTGCGGCCGCGGTCCTGGAGCGGTGCGTCCAGGCCGCCGGGCAGGAGGCCGACGAGGTCCTCGGCCGCCGCCGCGTGCAGCGCGCGCCCGATCTCCGCCGCCGTGCGCCCGCCGTGGACCGCCACCGCGGAGCCCAGGGTGCCGCCGAACACGTAGGACTCGTTGTCGGACACCAGGACGTGCCGGCGCAGCGCGGCCGTCTCCCACGCGGAGACCTCGACACCGCCCCAGATGGCGCCGGACGGGGTGTAGCCGGCCAGCCGGTCCACCACGGCGCGGGCCTCGTCGGCCCGCGCGGAGACCAGGGCCGTGACCTGCCCGGGGCGCAGCACCAGGCCCGACTCCGGGTCGTGCAGCTCCGCCGGACCGTCGGGCGGCGCCGTGCGGGTGCGCTCGCCGGAGGACTCGGGCCGCAGCGCCAGGATGTCGATGACGCGGCGGGCGGCGACGAGGCCGCGCGGGAGGTCGTCGGCGCCCTCGACGAAGAACGAGACCGGTGCCAGGAGGGCCGCCACGTACCCGTAGACGGCGACCAGTTCGCCGACCGTGATGTCGCCGGCCGCCGCCATCCGCGCGCCGAGCCAGGTCACCACGGCCAGGAAGACGACGGGCAGGCAGGCGCCCACCGCCTGCACCCAGCTGGTGAGCGAGGCCACCCGGTAGCCGAGCGGCACCAGCGCCCGGGAGCGCTGCCGGTAGCGCCCGGCGAACATCGGCTTGCCGCCGATGCCGTTCAGCACCCCGAGCCCGGCCACCAGGTCGCCGGCCAGGGCGGTCAGCGCCCCCTGCTCCTCGCGGTAGCGGCCCTCGGCGCCGTGCAGCCTCCCCATCAGCGGACCGATGACCACGGCCAGCAGCGGGACGCCGAGCAGGACCACCGCGGCCAGGACGGGGGAGATCCGGACCAGCAGGACGGCGGCGGCGAGGTACGCGAGCACCGCTCCGACGCCGGGCCCGGTGATGGTCAGCGTCTGGGCGATCCGGCCGGTGTCACCGGCCTGCAGGTGCGTCAGCTCGCCGGCCGACACCTGGCGCGGCAGCGTCGTCCCCAGCCGGTTCACGTGGCGGGTGACGGCCTGGACCGTCCGGAAGGCGGCGTCGGCCCGGATGAACGTCATCGTGCGGTGCCGCAGCATGCCGAGGACCGCGATGAGCGCCCCGACCGCGAGGACCACCGCCACCCAGCCGACCAGAGCCCCGGTGTCCCGCGCGCGCAGCCCGTCGTCGATCGTCCGCGACATCAGGTACGGCGGCAGCATCAGCGCGCACATCCACAGGCTCCCCCAGGTCGCGCCGAGCAGCACCCGCCTGCGCTGCATCGACACGAGCCACCAGAGGTACCGCAGCGGGCTCCGGTGGTCGGGCGTTCCGGGGTCGGTGTACGGGACCCGGCGGGTACCCGTGGGCAGGTCCGGTCCGTCGGTCATCGCGCTCCGTCCTTGGGCAGGTTCGCCGGGCCCCGGGACGACGTCCTGGCGGCGCTGCCCTGTCGGACTCCGGCGGAGACGGCCGGTCCCGGACGCGAACTGCCGCACACCGACGGCGGGGTGGCGCCCGGAAGTGGTCACGGCGCCGCCCGCGTGCCGGCGCCGCCGGAGCATTCGGCCGCCGAGCTGCCGGGATGCCACCGTACTCGAAGAAGTCCGCACGTGAACGGGCGGAGGAGGATTGTCCGGAAATCGGACTGCCCGACCACCCTCAGCGGACCGAGGTGTGACGGTCCGTCGGACACCGGCACGGGAGCGCCCCGGTGCGGGACGGCGGTCCGCTCCCGCACCAGGACGCCCGCCGGCGGGCCGTGGATCAGATGGAGCTGGTGATCACGGTGCCGGTGTGGTTGCCGGGGATCGCGGCGAGGTCGAGGTACTCGGGGTCGGCCCAGGTGCCATCGAGGTGGCGGGCGGTCAGGATGACCTTGTTGTCGTTGGTGGTGACGGCGAACTGGGCGTCGGTGTCGACGGTGGCGGCGCTGATGCCGGTGCCCGTGACCTTCCCGATGACGTCGACGAGGGAGTTCATCCGCGACCAGTCGCCGGAGGCGTAACGCAGGGTGTGGTACTGGCCGTCGCTCGCGACGGTGGCGAGGTCGAGGTCGTTGTTCTGGCGGGTGACGGCGACGGAGGTCACCGGCCCGGTGGCGCCGGCGACGTCGGAGACCGATCCCCAGAGGGACCAGGCGCCGCTGACGTTGCGCCGGGTGTGGTAGACCTTCCCGCCCGACACGGCGGCGATGTGCAGGTCCCCGGAGGCGGTTCCGCCGGCGGAGATGGCGGTGATGCCGTTGAGCGGCCCGGTGTTGTCGGTGACCACCTTGAACCCGCTCCACTGGCCGTTGCCGTAGCGGGCGGTGTGGAACAGGGTGCCGTTCGCGACGACCACGATGTGCAGATCGGCGCCGACCGGGGTGGCGGCGATCTGGGTGATGTTGCCGAGGTCGGCGACGTTGGCGTTGACGTCGATGAACTTCTGGCCCCAGCTGCCGTCGAGGCTGCGGATGGCGTGGTGCAGGTGCCCGTCGCCGCCCAGGGCCAGGACGTGGGTGTTGGTGTCGATGCCGGCCGAGGTGACGGCGCGGACGCCGCCGATGTTCCCGGCCGCGGCCTGGACGTCCTGGTACGGGGTCCACGAACCGTCGTACAGGCGGGTCGCGGCGTAGAGGTTGGTGTCGCTGCGCACCAGGGCCTGGGTCTTCCACCCGATGGCCTTGGCGCGGGTCTGCTGCACCCAGCCGGCGATGTCGTCGACCCGGGAGCTGAAGGCGCCGGTGCGGGTCTCGGTGGCGGGCACGCCCAGGCAACCGCCCTGCCAGGAGCGGGAGGCGACCGCGAGCAGCTCGGCCTTGCCGTTGGTCGTACGGACCACGGGGGCGCCGGTGTCGCCCTTGCAGATCGCCGCACCGCCGGTACCGGTGGTGCCGATGCCGGTCGCGCTCACGGTGTCCAGCGAGAACCCGCCGGTGTGGAGCTTCAGCGGCGCCCACTCGTCCTTGGTGCGCCCGTACCCGGGCACGCGCAGCGACTGCCCGGTGGCGGGCGCGGCGGTGGCGACCCGCAGCGGGGCTATGCCGTCCACGGGCGTGGCCAGACGGGCCATCACCAGGTCGCGGTCGGCGCGCGGCACCAGCTCGGCGATCTCGGCGGTCTTGCCGGCGCCGGTGGTCAGATCGGTGCGGCCGATGGTCGCGGTGGTCTTCCACTTCGGCTTGCCGGCCGCCAGGGCCTGCGGCTGCGCCGGGTCGTCGGAGAAGCAGGAGGCGGCGGTGAGCACCCAGCTGCGGTCGACCAGCGTGCCGGTGCAGGCCCGCAGGTTGTCGCCGATCGCCAGGTGCGCGGTGTAGGCGTAGGTGTCGTTGGCGGCCGCGTCGCCGACCACGGCGCCGGCCGGGGGCGTGGCGAGGGTGGTCAGAGCGCCGGCGGCGAGGACGGTGGCCAGGGCGCCGGCCCGCAGGTTGCGGGTCGAGGAGTTGCGAGGCATAGGGGATTCCCGGAGGTGAGAGGTGGGAGGTGGATGCGCGGGTGGCTGTCAGCCGGTGACGGTCAGTTCGAGGAGGCTGGTCGCGTTGCCGTTGCTGCCCTTGCCGACCGGCTGGAAGCCGTCCTTGGGGACCTCGAGGGTCTGCTGGGTGGTGCCGTCGGTGAGGCCGGCCCGGACGGCGCGGCCGCCGGAGGTCTGGATGGCGAAGACCTGGGGCAGCTCGAGGGTGAGCGACCCGGTGGTGCCGGAGACGGTGAAGCAGATCTGGTTGTCCGGGTTGCCCGGGGCCATGGTCCAGACCTGGATCTGGTTGGGCTTGGAGCATTCGCCGAGCAGGATGTGGCCGTCGCCGCGCAGCAGCTTCACCTTGGTGATGGCGGCGGCGCCGGGGTAGGCGAAGTCCTCGACCGCGGGCGGTGCGGCGGAGTTGTCGGCGGGGGTGGTGTCGGCTGCGGCGAGTGTGGTGGCGCCGGCGAGGGCCGTGGCGGTCACGGCGGCGGCGGCCAGCCACCGGCCTGCGGTGGCGCGGCCGGTCCTTCTGGCCGTGCGGAGGGGGGTGTGGGTCACCTGGGGCTCCATCGGGAAGGTGAGCGGGGAGCGGTACGGGCCGGTGCTGGTCAGCCGGTGACGCGCAGTTCGAGCAGGGCGGCCGGCTTGCCGTTGCCGGAGCCGCTACCGATCCCGACGGGCAGGGCGGTGCCCTTGGCGATGTCGACGCTCTGCGCGCCGTCGACGCTGGTGAGCTTGGCGTTGAGCGAGTAGGCGTCGGTGCGGATGCGGAACACGTTGGGCACCTCCAGGGCGAGGTAGCCGGTGGTGCTGGTGGCGCGGAAGCAGATCTGGTTGCCGCCGGCGTTGGGCAGGTCGAAGCTGAACACGCTGATCTGGCTGTCGACGGCGCAGTCGGACAGCACGATGTGGCCGTCGCCGCGCAGCAGCTTGACGTTGGGGTACGGCGCCGGGCCGGGGTAGTTGAAGTCCTCGACCGCCACCGGCGCGGCCGAGTTGTCCGCCGGAGTGCCGTCGGCGGAGGCCAGTGCGGTGGCGCCGAGCGTGGCGGCCACGGCGACCGCACCGCCAACGAGCAAGCGGGACAAGCGCTTTGCCATGCCTAATCCTTTTCGTTCATCTGGTGTTGCCCTGACGGGCGGATCTGCGGAATCGGGCGACCGGCCTGAATGGTGGGCGAACCAACCGGCAATGACGAGACGTCATTGCCGGTGGAAGTAGCCGAAGTTGCCGCATCGACGCCCTCGGTGCCGCGGCCGGAATCCGGGCCATCGAACCAGATGGGCTGGCGGCTCGACAAGCACTTTCTAGGCTCTGGCCAGGCGGAATGTCATGCTTTCCAAGCCGTTGGGCGCCTATCGGTGATGCGGTTGCATTTGCTTGGCTTTGCCCTTTGGCAGGTGTTTCATTGGCCGGTATTCGAGCAACTTTCTGACTTCGTGAACGTTCTGTCGTACCGTCATCTGACGTAGGCTCCGCTGCGGCCGTGAATCGGCCGATGCCGACAGTGGAGGTTTTCTGATGCACCATTCGATATCCCGGTCACGGGGGCGGGGGAGGGGAAGGCCGCCGCTGCTGGGCAGGCTCTCCCTGGGCCTGCTGCCGCTGGCTCTGACGGCGGGGCTGGTGGGATCGGGCATCTCGACGGCTTCGGCCGTCGAGCCGACCGACGCTCAGCTCCAGCGGAGCGCCCGCGACATCACGGTCGAGGCCTGGCTCAACGGTGGCCCCCGCGTCCACGAGCTCGCGGAAGCCGTGCTGGCGGGCTCGGACCAGGACGTGAAGCGGTTCGTCGACAACGATCTCGCCGGCGCCCAGCGTCTTGACGACCTGCTCGCCGCCACGCAGATCTCCAGTGTGGGTGGGCCGAAGGTCCGCGAAGCCGCGGACAAGGCCATCGGCGGCACCGCCGGCGAGCTGCGCGCCTTCCTGCAGAGCGGTTGGCAGGAGGCTCTCAACGCCGACCGGCGGCTGTGGATCACCCGGCTCACCGACCCCGCGATGGGCGCGGGCAGCAACCTGCAGGCCGCCGGCGACGCCGCGTTGCGCAGCAACAGCAGCGACGACCTGCAGCGGTTCCTGACCGAGGGACAGTTCCCGGCGAAGGACTCGGACGACCGGCTCAAGCTGGTGCAGATCCTCAGCGCGGGTGGCACGAACACCCAGGCGGCGGCACGCGCCGCGCTGAACGGGTCGATCGAGGACGTGCGCGACTTCCTCGCGACCGGCCAGTACGTCGCCCAGAACCGTGACATGGAGCGCGCGAGCATCGCGCTTCTGGTGCAGCAGGCGAAGGACGCGGGCGCGCAGGCGGCCCAGGAGGCCGCCGCGGCCATCGAGGCCAAGGACAAGGCGGTCCACGAGGCGCAGGAGGCCATGAAGGCCGCCGCTCTGGCCGCGTCCGAGACCCAGCAGGCCGGCAACGACGCGGCCAGGGCCACGGAGGCGGCGAACAAGGCGGCGACGGCCGCCGAGCGTGCGGGCAAGGCGGCGAACACGGCGCTGGCGGCCGCGCGTGCGGCCAACGCGGGCGCACGCGCCGCGGCTTACGCGGCGTCGAACGCGGCGGCCGCGGCGTCCGGTGCCCAGCGGGCCGCCGCCGCCGCGCGGAACTCCGCGGCCGCGGCCGCCGGTGACGCGACGAAGGCGCACGACGCGCGGGTCGCGGCGGACGCCGCCGACGCGGCCGCGAAGCTGGTGGACGCCGCCAAGGACACGCTCGTCCACGCGGACAAGGCCCTCAGCGACAGCCAGACCGCGGCGGGTGCCGCGCTGAGCGCGAAGGGCAACGCCGATTCCGCGGCGGGGTCGGCCGAGCAAGCCGGTGCCTACGCGGACAGCGCCGGCGGGCAGTCGGCGAAGGCCAAGCAGGCCGCGGCGGCCACCCGCCGTTTGGCCGTCGAGGCCGGTCGCGCCGCCGCCGCCGCGCAGCAGTTGGCCGGGGAGGCCGCGACGCAGTCGCAGACGGCCGCGGCGCTCCTGAAGTCCGCGGGCGAGCACGCCGCCGCGGCGGCCCAGGCCGCCCGGTACGCCGCCGAGCACGCCGGCCAGAGCGCGAACGCCGCGCAGGAGTCCACCGACCACGCGAACGCCGCCTCCGGGTTCGCCGCAGACGCCCAGACCGCGGTCGACAAGGCCAACGCGGTCCAGGACCTGGCACGCCGCATCGAGGCCGAGGACCTGACCAACCGCACCGCGGTGGCCGTGGAGAAGGCCCGGCAGGCCAAGGCCGACGAGACGGCGAAGCAGGCCCAGACCGACCAGGCCGCCCGGGACGTCCAGAAGGCCCGGGCCGAGGCCGAGCGGCTCGCCCAGCTGGCCAACCAGCCCGGCGCCACCCCGACGCAGGTCGCCACCGACGGCCGCAAGCTCGCCATGGTCTCCCGCAAGATCTCCGCTTCCTGGGGGAACTCGGCGGCCGTCGACGCCCTGTCCGGTGACGACGCCGCCGTGTTCGCCTACGTGAAGACCGGGCGACGGGAGGCCGAGGAGCGCGACGCCCGCGACAGTGTCACCGCGATCCACAAGAACTCCGACAGCGAGGCGGTCCGCACCGCGGCCTACACCGCGCTGCAGGGCAACGCCGCCCAGCTCGCCACCTTCCTGACCAGCGGTCAGTACGAGGCCGTCGCGCCGGAGAACCGGCTGACGATCACTCGCCTCAGCGACAAGGCCGGCCCCGCCGTCAAGGCCGCCGCCGACGCCGCGCTGCGGGTCAACACCCCCACCGCGCTGCGGGACTTCCTCGGCAAGGGCCTGTCGGACGCGCAGGCCGCCGACGACCGTCTGACCGCCACCCGGCTGGAGGACGCCCCGGCCACCGAGCCCGAGCTCAAGGCCGCGGCGAAGATCGCCCTCGAAGGCCCTGTGCAGGACCTGCGCGCCTTCGTGGCCCAGGGCCAGTACACCGCGCAGCAGAAGGACCGGCTCGCCGCACTGCACGTCGCCGACATCAAGGGCCTGATCGCCCAGGCGACCGCCGCCGCCGCGACCGCCCAGAAGAACGCGGCCACGGCCCAGGCCGCCGCCGCCATCGCCCGCAACGCCTCCAACGAGGCCAACGGCTACGCCGCCCAGGCCCAGGCCTCGGCCAACACCGCCGCCGAGCACGTCGCCAAGGCCCAGGCCGCCGCCGACGCTGCCGCGGCCGACGCCGCCAGGGCGGCGGCCTCCGCGAAGACGGCCAACGCGGCCAAGGCCTCCGCCAACCGCGACGCCGCGAGCGCCGTCCACTCCGCCAACAGGGCCGAGCAGTCGGCCCGGCAGGCCCGGTCGGCCGCGACCGACGCCTACAGCTCCGCTGCCGATGCCCGGGCCTCCGCGGAGGCGGCCGGCAAGGACGCGACGGCCGCCCAGGCCGCCGCCGACGACGCCCGCGCCAACTACCAGGGCAAGTTCGACGCCGAGCAGAAGGCCGAGGCCGAAAGGCTCGAGGAGGCGCGCAAGGAGGCCGATTACAAGGCCCAGATCGAGAAGGAGAAGCAGGACTCGATCGCGGGCATCGAGGAGGAGATCAAGAAGGCGAAGGAGGACAACGAGACCTCCAACTCCATCTACCGCCTCGTCTCCGAGACCATCCACCTCACCCTCGACGTGATCGGTGGTGCGGGCGGCGTCATCGCCCCCGGCCTCGCCGACATCGCCGACCTCGTCAACTGCGCCTACTACGCCGTTGAGGGCAGGACCACCGAGGCGGTCGAGTCCTGCATCGGGGCGATCCCCTTCATCGGCGACGGCGCCGCCATCGCCAAGCTCGCCCGGTGGGCGAAGAAGTTCGGCTCCTGGGGCGAGAAGGCCGTCGAGTTCATCCAGAAGCTCGTCAGGCGGGTTCCCGCGTCCTGCCCGGTGCCGAACAGCTTCGCGGCGGGTACCCCCGTCCTCATGGGCGACGGCTCCACCCGCGCGATCGAGACCGTCAGGATCGGCGACGAGGTCCTCGCCACCGATCCCGTCAGCGGGCTGACCGGACCCCGCCGGGTCTCGGCCACCATCTACGGCCCGGACGACCGGGACTTCACCGACATCTCCCTGGGTGCCGGACGCTCCCTGACCAGCACCGACCACCACCCCTTCTGGGCCGGGAACCGGAAGGCCTGGATCGACGCCGTCGACCTCGAGACCGGCGACGAACTGCGCGACCCGGCCGGCCAGCCCCGGCGAATCGAGAGCGTCCGGCACTGGAACACCCTCCAGGGCGCCTACAACCTCACCGTTGACGAGCTTCACACGTACTACGTGGTCGCGGGCGACACGCCGGTGCTGGTACACAATGCCAACAAGCCGCTGTGCCTGGAGAAGCTCACCAGCAGCGACGTCGAGAGCGTCTTCCACCGCGGCACCTTCGACAATCCCAGCGATCAGTTCCTGTATCACTACAAGTTGCAGGGGGCCCCGAACGGCATGTCGCAGACGGAGTACATCGCCGCGGCCAAGGAGGCGATGGAGCGTGTGACGAAGCCTGGTTTCCTGAAGGACAACCCTGGTTGGAAGGTCAATAAAAAGCCCATCGGAGCCCACGAGGACAAGCTGGAGGGGCTGGCGTGGACCAACGAGGCAACGGACGAAGTGGTGTTCACGTCGATGGATCGCAGTAGGGTCGTGACGTACCACCCCCCGAAGAGGCGGTAACAGAATGATGCGACGACCGGTGGAACTGAGCTTCGTCGATGCCTACACCATCTGGAGTCACGTTCCATATCCGCCGCATTCCACAACGCCGGAGTTGGGGAAGCTCCGCGCCGATCTCGCGATCGCCCACGAGCACACCACGGGGGCCGTCGTCTTCATGAGGACCGGTGCGTTCAGGCCGTCGGGTGCGGATGTCCTGACGGAACTCGACGAGATCATCACTCAAGCCGGTGTCCTGTGCGGGGAGTACGCGGGGGAGGACCTGGCGGTCGCGCGGGAGATACACGCCTACGCGACGTTGCTGGCGATCGTCTACCGGGGTTTCCTCGAAGCGGGTGAATCCGTCTAGGCGGTAGTTCCGTCGAACCGCAGAACGCCCGGCCGGGGTTTCCCGGCCGGGCGTTCTGCGTTGTCGGTGGTTACAGGCAGCTGAGGCGCTCGGCCAGGGCGCGGGCGTGGGTGGCGGCGGTGGGGCCGCGGGTGGGGTCGGGGGCTTCGGAGAGGAAGACCAGGGCGAGCATCAGGGCGGCGTCGAGGCGGCAGGCGAGGAGGGTGGGGTCGTCCTCGGCCGGGACGGGGGCGAGGGTGGCGTAGCCGGCGCGGAGGGCGGGCAGGTCGAGGTCGTTCTCGGGGTAGCGGGCGTATTCGGCGAGGCGGCCGAACTCGAGGGCGGGGGTGCCGAGGAGGGCGTTGGACCAGTCCAGGAGGGCGGTGGTGCGGCCCTGGTGGCGGCGGATGTTGGAGCTGCGGACGTCGAGGTGGAGGAGGCTGCTCCCGGTGAGGGGGGAGAGGTGCCGGGCGAGGAGGTCGGGGGCCGGGGGCTCGGGCCAGTCGGCGACGAGGCGGGCGAGTTCGGCCCAGCGGCGGCCTATCCGGGTGGTGAGGGCCTCGGCGGTGGTGCCGCCCTCGGCGGCGACGGGGTGCAGTGGCGGCGGGGGTGCCTGGTGGAGCCGGGCGAGGAGCCGGCCGAGGGCGTGGGAGTCGAGCGGGGTGCCGTCGTCGGGGACGTAGTCGGAGAGCAGCACGTCGGGGGAGTCGGGGTCGTCGGCGAGGACGAGTTCCCGGGCGCGGGCGACGGGCAGGCCGTGTTCGGCCAGGTGCCGGGCGATGGCGTGCTCCTGGACGAGCAGGGCGCGGGTGTCCACGTGCGGGTCGTTGGCGTTGGAGTCGAAGCGGTGGTGCGCGAGCCGTACGGCGACCGGTTCGCCGTCCCGGGCCCGGGCCCGGAAGACGGTGAACTCCAGGCCCTTGCCGACGAGTTCCAGGCCGCTCAGGCCCCACTGTCCGGCCAGTCGGTCCAGTACGGCGAAACGCTCACTCATGGTGCATCCTCGGTGGTCTTGCGACGGTCGGTCGCCCTGCTGTCCCTCAGCAGGGCGTAGGCGATCGGCAGGCAGGTCAGCAGGGTGACCACGCCGCCGAGGGCGAAGGCGGCGCGCGGCCCGGCCGAGGCGCTCACCCGGCCGAAGACCAGCGCGCCGAGGGGCATGGTGCCCCAGGCGAAGAGCCGGTAGACGCCGGTGGCCCGGCCGAGCATCCGGTCCGGGATGATCGTCTGGCGCAGGGAGACGGCGACGACGTTCCAGACCATCAGGGCGAAGCCGGTGACGCCGTAGGCGACGGCGACCACGGGGACCCGGTCGGTGGCGGCCACGGCCAGGCCGGCGGCGCCCATCAGGGCCAGGTTGCCGACCAGCGCGGGGACCCGGCCGACGGCCTTGCTGAGCCGGCCGGCGACCGCGCCGCCGACCACGCCGCCGACCGCCCCGGCGGCCAGCAGAGCCCCGTACGCGGCGTCCGGGAGTTCCAGCACCTCGCGGACCAGGATCACGAAGACGGCGATCTGGCCCAGGTAGACGGCGTTGATGACCCCGGCGGAGACGGTCAGGGCGCGCAGCAGCGGATCGCGGAGGACGAAGGCGACGCCCTCGCGGATGTCGGCCAGCAGGCGGGGTTTCCCGGCGGCCGGCCCGGGTTCGGCGGCAGGCCCGGATTCAGGCCCGGACTCGGGCACCGGCCCGCGCACGCCGCGCAGCAGCAGCGCGGAGGCCAGGAAGGAGACCGCGTCGATCACCAGCGGGACGGCCCGGCCGACCGTGAACAGCACGCCGCCGACGACCTGCCCGAGCAGGTCGCGGCCGACGGTCTGGACGGCGAAGAGCCGGCCGTTCGCCGACTCCAGCCGGTCCTTGGGCACGACGCTCGGCAGCAGCGCGAAGGACGCGCAGTCGAACAGCACCTCGCCGACGCCCAGCAGGAACGCGGAGGTGAGCAGCGGCCAGAAGGTCAGCCGGTCGGCGGCGAGCAGCAGGACGGTGAGGACCAGCACCGCGGCGCGCAGCAGGTCGGCGAGGACCATCAGCAGCCGCCGCTCGAAGCGGTCGGCGTACGCGCCGGCGGGCAGGGCGAACAGCAGCCAGGGCACCGTGGTCGCGGCGGTGACGGCGGACACCTGGAAGGCGTCGTCCAGCACCGCGGTGGACAGCAGCGGCAGCGCGGCGAAGCGCATGCCGTCACCGACCGCGGAGGAGGCGGCGGCGCCGAGGACCCGGTGGTAGCCGGAGGAGGGGCGGACGGCGGTGTCGGTGCTCACCCGCGCGGCTCCGCGGCGGGGTTCCCGGCCGAGAAGACGGCGCAGCGCAGTTCGCTGGTGTACCGCCGGCCGTCCACGTCCAGCCAGCGCTGGTCGGGGGCGGGCAGCATCTCGGAGACCTCCAGGGTGCCCTCGGCGCGGGCGGCCAGCCGGCCCAGCTGCCGGACCAGCAGCGGGGACTCCCAGTCGACGTAGACCGGCTTGGGCTCGCCGGGGACCTTGACGAAGACGTGCCGGGGCAGCCGGTGCTCGGCGCGCAGCCGGCAGGCGGCGACGAACAGCGCGGCGTCGTCCCGGCCGGTCTGGCGGCCGAAGGCGGCGGTGTCGCGCAGCCGGGCGGCGGGGATGCGCCAGGTCTCGCGCTGCAGCACGACGCGGCCGCAGCGGATGCGCGGGATGTGCGCCAGGTCGGGGGCGTCCAGTCCGGCGCCGCCGAAGTGGCGGGGGAAGGCGAACGGGGAGAGCGGGTCCTGCCGGATGCTCGGGCCGCCGGCCGGGGGCGCCATCAGGCGCAGCCGGCCCTCGACGCCGTGGGCGCGCAGCTCCAGCCGGCCGTCGCGCAGCACCAGGTAGAGCTGGGAGGGCTGCAGCACCCGGTCGCGGGACTGCGCGGAGCGGCCGTAGACCTCCAGGTCGTGGCAGGGGTAGACGAGTTGGGTGGAGGACTTGTCGGGGTGGCCGCGGGACAGGTTGGCGAGCACCTCGTCGTCGGCGAGCAGGGACTGGTAGCCGCGGTACACCTCGGAGAGCAGTTCGGGGGTGTGCTCCTGGATCAGCGGGCCGAAGCTGGTGTGGGTGATGACCTCCCGCACCGCGTGGCAGTCGCCGATGACGGCGGTGAACCGGCCCTCGGCCAGGTCCTCCCGGCTCCGCGCGGCGAACAGGATGTCCGGGTCGCAGACGGCGGGCGGGCTGCTCGGCTGGGCGGCGAGGACGGCGGCCATCCGCTCCCGGTCGACCACGACCTCGGAGCGGTCCGGGTCGGTGGCGGCCTCGCCGAGCAGGGCGGCGCCGATCTCCCGGTCCAGTTCGGCGAGTTCGGCCTCGACGGCGAGGCACTCGCGGGCGATGGCGTCGCGGTCGCGGAAGAACTCGGCGTAGAGGACGTCCAGCGGGATCTCCACGCCGGGGCCGAACCGGTCGGCCACCCACCGGGTGAGGATGACCAGTTCGCGCCGCATCCGCAGGCGCGGGCCGGCCAGCACGGTCTCGTACACGATGGACAGCTCGTCGGTGATGAAGCGGGCGAGGTCCGGGCCGACGGTCAGGTCGGTGGGGCGGCCGCGGGCCTCCTCGAACAGGATGCTGCGGTCGGCGTAGTGCAGGCCGCTGTTGCGGTTGGCGGGGCCGCCGGTCAGCTGCTCGAACCGGGCCTTGCTCTCGGCGAGCGCGGCCGCGCGCTCGGGCAGCGGCAGGGCGGCGAAGCGGGTCAGGTCAGCCTCGAAGCCGTCGATCGCGGTGAGCAGCGGGTCGGCCAGCGGGGCGGGGGCGGCGAGCAGTTGCTCGCGCAGGGCGGCCAGCGGCCGGTGGTCGCCGATCGGGATCTCGAACTCGACGACCACCCATTCGCGCTCGGCGAGTCCGGCGAGCACCTCGTCGAAGGGGACGGGGCAGCGCTGCTCGTCCTGCCAGGCCCGCCGCAGTTCGCTCAGGGTGCGTTCGCCGTCGCAGTGCTGCCACAGCCAGGCCTCGTACGGTTCGACCGGGCGCCCGCCGAGGTGCTGGAAGTCCCAGTCGGTGTCCAGGCCGTCGCGGGTGGTGAAGGCGTAGAGGTCGATCCGGCCGTCGCGCAGGAAGGACAGCGGGCGGCGCCGGGGGCGGGCGTGGTCGAGCAGGCCGGGGACGGCGGCGGCGCTCTGGGCGAGCTTCTCCGCGGCCCAGTGGCTGAACAGCGCGCGCCGTTCCAGCTCCCGCTCGCCGGACCAGGTGATGCCGGGGGCGGTGCCGACCCGGCCGGGGGTGAAGGGGCCGAAGTGCGAGTGGGTCTCGTTCTTGGTGGTGACCCGCTGGAGGTACATGGTGAGCAGGTCGGTCATCTTGCGGGTGCGCCGCCCGGTCGCGCCGTCGTGGGCGTCGAGCCAGGCGGCGAAGGTGGGGTAGGCGGAGTCGTTGGAGAGCAGCAGGACCTGCCGCAGCCGCTCGTCGCCGAAGGCCTTGACGACGGCGGCCCCGGCCCGGTCGAGGCGGTCCTGGTGCCGGGCGGCGAACCGGGTCTGCTCCTCGGCGAAGTGCCGGGCGGCGTCCTGGTAGGCGCGCAGGACGGCGGCCTCCTCGGCGGGCACGGCGGCGGCCGCGGCGGCCAGCTCGGGCTCGGGGACCGGCAGCAGGAACCCGGCGGGGGAGGACAGCCGGGCGGCGCCGGGCACCGGGTGGCGGCGCAGGGCGGCCTTGAACGCGTCGGCCAGCTCCTTCAGCCGCTGCCCGTGGGCGACGAGCTCCCGGGCCTCCTCGGCGGCGGCCGGGTCGGCCAGCGGCGCGAGCAGCTCCATCGGGAAGCCGGCCTGGCGGAGCACGACGACCGGCGCGAGCTGCCAGGGGACGCGCACCCCGGGCTCGGCGGCGGTCCGGGGATCGTTGACGGTGGTCACGGCCTCACCTGGGGGATCGAGTGGACGGGCGGACGGCGGTCGTGCAGGGCGTCCAGGACGGCGAGCGGGTCGGCGGGGAGCGCGGGCAGCAGGCCGGGGCTCGGCGCCCAGGGCTTGACCCGCACCCCGTGGTAGTCGGACCCGGCGGTGGCGACCAGGCCGAGCCGCCCGGCCGCCTCGGCGAGCCGGGCGCTGTCGGCCGGGGTGTGCCAGCTGGTCCACACCTCCAGTCCGGCCAGGCCGGCCGCCCGCAGCGGCGCCAGCAGTTCGGCGCACCGCGGGGCGTCCAGGCCGGCGGTGTGCGGGCCGGGGTGGGCGAGGACGGCGACGCCGCCCGCCCGCTCGATCCAGGACAGCACGTCCACCAGGTCGGGGTTGACGGGGTGTTCGACGTGCAGCGGCCGGCCCGGGCGGCACCAGTCGGCGATGAGGCGGGCGAACCGGTCGTCGCCGTCGGCGTACGGGGCGAACCGGGGGTCGTCCCCGGCGGCCTCCAGCAGCAGGGCCAGGTAGTCGTTGACGTAGGCCACCCGGTCGCCGCCGAGGCGCCGTTCGACGTCGGCCCGGGCGATCGGCACGCCGAGGGCGTGCGCCCGGTCGGTCCAGGTGCGCCACCAGGCGAGTTCGGCGTCGTGGAGGCGTCCGATCCGCCGCCGGAACGCCTCGTCGCCGGGGTCGACGAAGTAGGCGAGGCAGTGGGTCTCCTCGCCGCGCCAGGTGGTGGTGATCTCGCAGGCCGGGACGACGGTGAGGTGCCCGGCGGCGGCCCGCTCGAAGGCGGCGACGCCCGCGAGGGTGTTGTGGTCCGTCACGGCGGCCACCCGCAGCCCGGCCTCGACGCACCGCCTCGCCAGGTCGGCCGGCGCCTCGTCCCCGTCCGAGTGCCGGGTGTGCAGGTGCAGGTCGACCGGGGTGGCCAGGGTCGCGGGCGCCCCCCGCATCAGCGGGACCTCCACGCCGACCGGGATCCCCGCGCCGGCAGGGATCCCCGCGTTGGCAGGGCCCCCCGCGCCGGCAGGCTCCTCCGCATCAGCGGGCCCCGGGCAGGGTGCGCCGCCAGGAGGCGGCCAGCCAGCGCTCGTACTCGGGGCCGGACGGCTCGTCCACGACCAGGCAGAGCGGCTCGATGATCCGCCCCGCGCCGCCGGCCAGGCCGCCGTGCAGCATGGTCAGGTTGTGGCCGAGCAGCAGGTCGCAGTGCTCGCCCGGGGCGAGCACCTCCCAGCGGCGGCGGAACCGCGCCCAGGTCAGGCCGGTGGCCATGAGCAGCTGGTGGCAGAAGAGCCGGGCCGCCTCGCCCCGGCACTCGCCGCAGGCGCACTCGCGGGCCAGCGGCACGGCGGCGGGGTAGCGCCGCCGCTCCTCCTTGGTCAGGTCCGCCTCGCTGTGGTGGAAGGACAGGCCGTGCCAGAACGTCTCCTCCAGCCCGAGCATGGCGCCCACCGACGGGTAGGCGCAGCCGTGTTGGGGCTGGCGCTCCAGGCCGCGGCGCAGGTTGCCGCCGAGCCAGCGGGCCGCGCCGGCCACGGGGTCGTCGCCCCGGTCGATGCCGCGCCGCTCCAGCACCTCGTCGATCACGCCGAGCCAGTCGTAGTACGTGGTGACGCTCAGCCCCTCGCCGACCTCGGGCAGGAAGATGCCCTGGTACATCTTGTGCGCGGCGGTGGTGGTGTACCCGGAGTCGCCGTAGGTGCGCTGGGCCGGGTCCCAGTCGGGGGCGTCCTGGAGGCTGGGCGTCAGGTACGAGCAGTGCTGGCCGTCGTGGTGGGGCAGCAGGGTCCGGGTGGTGTAGCCCTCGGGGACGTAGGTCTGCTGCGCCTTGTCGACCTCCAGCCGCATCCGGGCGGGGGCGCCGCGGGCGATCAGCGCGGTGCGGACGCGCTCGACGATGCCGGTGGACAGCCGGCGGCTCTCCTCGACCCCGAGTCGCAGCCGGCCGATCCGGAAGACGGCGTAGCCGGTCCGGTGGATGACCTCGACGGCTCCGGCGGCGAGGTCGTCCAGCGCCCGCTCGCGCTCGGCGGGGGCCCCGGAGACCAGCGGGGTACAGTCGAACTGCGCTTCGTGGGGCGTGAATCTCACCGGTGCTCCAGGGGTGCGGAGGGGGTGCCGGGGGCCCAGGGCGCGAGTTCGGCCGGGGCGACCTCGGTGCGGAACAGGAACTCGAAGAGCAGCCGGGCGGCGATCTGCGCGGTGCCGCCGGACGGGTCGTAGCGGGGCGCGATCTCGGCGATGTCGACGGCGCCGACGGGCAGCGCCCGCAGCTCCTCGTAGACGTCGAGGAGGTCGCCGATGCCGATGCCGCCCATGGTGACGTGCCCGGTGCCGGTCGCCGCGGCGCTGTCGAGCACGTCGATGTCGAGGGAGACGTAGACGGTGTCGCAGCGCGAGCCGAGCTCCTCGATGACGGGGCGCAGGGCCGCGGCGGCGCCGTCCCGGGTGATCAGGGAGCCGGGGACGACGTGGAAGCCGCTGTCCAGCAGGCCGCGGAACTGGTCGTACTTGGTCACGTCCCCGACTCCGACGAAGGCGATGTCCTCCGGGCGCATCTGCGGGATCTCGCTGATCCGGCGGGAGTTGGAGCCGTGGTAGAGCGGCCCGTGCAGGGTGCTCCAGTTGCCGAAGTCGAAGTGGTGGTCGATGTTGATGAACCCCACCCGGCCGGCGCCGCGGTCCAGCCGGCCGGCCCGGAAGCCGGCGAAGGTGGGGAAGGTGCAGGAGTGGTCGCCGTTGAGGAAGATCAGCCGCGGGGCGTTCTGGCTGAGCCGGCGGCTCTCGGCGGCGACGGCCTGGAAGGTCTTGACGGTGTCCGTCGGGTAGATGTGGAGGTCGCCGGCGTCCGCGACGCGGGGCGCGTGGTAGCGGAAGGTCTGCCCGGTGCGGGTGTCCAGCATCCGCCACTGGCCGAGGCTGGTGAGGTAGCTGGAGAAGACCAGGCTGGCCTGGCGGACCGCCCGCGGCCCCTCGGCGGCGCCGGGCCGGGAGCTGGCGGTGGCGTCGTAGGGCACGCCGGACACCACCCAGCCCGTCTCGCCCACGTCCACCTGGTCGGCGGTGGTGGTGGGGGCGCCGAAGAGGGTGCCGACGCCGGCCCAGCCGGGCAGCGGGTCCTGCTCGAAGTCCTCCGGCTTGACGCTGGTGCGGAGGGCCTCGAAGTCGGGGAGCTCGGTCATGTCAGTTCTCCTGCGCGGCGGGGGTGACGGACAGGCCGGGGACGGCGGAGGCCGGGGCGGCGGGCAGCGGGTCGCGGATGATGGCGTGCGCCGCGGCGATCTTCTCCTGGAACAGGTCCCAGCTGTCCTCGGGGGACAGGTGCCGGGGCCGGTAGACGACCGGGGCGTCCTCCCGCCAGTCGGCGAAGTCCCAGTTGAAGATGCGCTCGCGCAGCCTGGGGAAGTCCGGGGTGAGCGGGTACGGGACGAAGTTGTAGAGGTTGAAGAGCCACAGCGCCGATTCGTTCTCCCGCATCCAGCTGACGGTCTGGCCGTGCGCGGCCTCCGTCTCCTCGTCCAGGCCGCCCATCATGTTGAGGACGATCTTCAGCCCGGCGTCGCTGAGTTGACGGATCTTCGAAGTGTAGTCGTCCAGGCCGCGGGAGAGCTTGTTGAGGCGCTTGAGCATCTGCGAGTCGGCCGACTCGAAGCCGAGCTCCACGGCGACGACGCCGAGTTCGAGCATGGCCTCGACGATCCACTCCTTCACCTGCATCACGTGGGTCTGCACGATGAAGCGGTAGCCGGGGCGGTCGCGGAAGACGTCCAGCAGGTTGCCGACGGCCTCGCGGGACTGGCCGAAGGTCTTGTCGCCGATGTAGAAGAGCCGGGTGTCGGGGAACCGGCTGGTCAGCTCGTCGACCTCCTGGGCGAGCGCGTCCTTGGCGACCAGGGTGAGCTGCTTGCTCCAGGCGTCGCCGCAGAACGAGCACTGGTACAGGCAGCCGTGGCTGGCGTTGAGCCGCAGCAGCGGGACCCGGCCCTGGTAGCCGCCGAGGTGGCGGTAGTCCGGCGCCCAGGTGATCCGGTCGGACACCAGCCCGGGCAGCAGCGGCTTCTCCAGGCTGCCGCCGGACCCGGAGGCGAGTTCGACGAGCCGGCGCACGAAGGTGGCGTCGAGCTGGCCGCGGTGCACGGCGTGCACGGCGCCGTCGGGGGCGAGCGGGGCCATGTTGCCGCCGAGGACGACGCGCCGGCCGGCGTGCTCCAGCCGCTTGGCCACCTCCAGCGCGAGCCGGAGGTTCTGGGCGAGCGGGGACATCAGGACCAGGTCGCCGGGGGCGGTCGCCTCCAGCAGCGGCTCGGCGCAGTGCTCCGGCTCGGCCGGGGTCCTGGACAGGTCGCGGAAGACGGAGTCCAGGCCCGCGGTGTTCAGCAGGGCGGTCAGGTGGGCGACCCAGAGCGGCATCTCCCACAGGCCGTCGGTCGGGATGAAGTACTCGGGCAGCATGGCCCGGAAGCGCCTGTCGTAGTCGTCGTAGTAGCGGGCGAGGTTCGGGTCGGGGTCGTGGCTGGAGGGGAAGGGCAACTGGACGATGCAGCTCTTGGTCATGGCGGTGCCTTCGGTCGGTGAGGGCGTGGGGTCCTCGACGTGGAGCACTCAGTGGGGACGGCGCGAGAAGACCGCACAGCGCAGCTCGCTGGTGTGACGTTCTCCGTCGATGTCGAGCCAGAGGTGCTCCGGGGCGGGGAGCATTTCGCTGAACTCCAGAGCGGCGGCCGTCTTCCGGGCGAGCCGGAAGACCTGCCGGACGATGAGGGGGGATTCCCAGTCGACGTAGACCGGTTTCGGCTCGCCGGGGATCTTCAGGAAGCCGCGGCGCGGCAGGCCGAGTTCGCGGCGCAGCCGGCGGGCGGCGGCGAACTCCGGGGCGTCGCCCTTGGAGCGGTGGACGCCGGGGCTCCAGCCGCGCAGGGCCTCGGCGGGGACGCGCCAGCGCTCCCGGTGCAGCACGATCCGGCCGCAGCGGATGCGGGGCACGTGGTCGCGGTCCCGGTCGCGGACGCCGACGCCGCCGAAGTGGCGGGGGAAGGCGAACGGGGAGAGCGGGTCCTGGCGGATGCTGGGGCCGCCCGCCAGCGGGGCGAGCAGCTTGAGCCGGCCGGCCAGGCCGTGGGCGCGCAGCTCCAGCCGGTCGGCGGTGGCCACCAGGTACAGCGCGCCGGGCTGGAGGACGTCGCCGCGGGCCTTCGGGGAGAGCCCGTACACCTCCAGGTCCGGGCAGGGGTAGGTGAGTTGGGCGCCGGTCTTGTCGGGGTGCGAGCGGGAGAGGTCGACCAGCACCTCGTCCTCGTCGAGCAGCCCCCGGTAGCGGTCGTGGACCGCGTCGAGGAGTTCGGGCGCCTCGGCCTGGAGCATCGAGGCGAAGCTGGAGTGGGTGAGCGCCTCGCGGACGGCGTGGCAGTCCCCGACGACGGCGAGGAAGTCGCCGCGGCCGATCGCGGCGGCGTCCGGCGCGGCGAGCATGACGTCCGGGTTGCACAGCGCGGGCGGGGTGTCGGGGTGGCGGGCGAGCAGCTCCTCCAGCCGGGCCCGGTCGACGACGCTCTCGGAGCGGCCGTCCTCGGCGCCGTCCAGCAGCAGGTCGACGACCTCCCGGTCGAGCGCCGCGATCTCCCGGTCCACCTCCTCGCACTCGGCGGCGAGCAGCGGCTTGTCGGCGAAGAAGGCGGCGTAGAAGTCCGGCAGCGGTACGGGCGTGCCGGTGCCGAAGCGCCGTGCCGTCCAGCGGTGCAGGATGTCGAGCTCGCGGCGGACGCGCAGCCGGGGGACGAGCAGCGTCAGGTCGTAGACCACGGACAGCTCGCGGCCGATCAGGGCGGCGACGTCGGGGCCGAGGACGACGTCCCTGACCGGGCTGTACGCCTCCTCGTAGAGGATGCTGCGGTCGGCGTAGTGCCGGCCCTCGGAGCGGTTGGCGGCGGAGCCGGTGACCTCCTCGAAGGCCTGCTTGAGCTCGCCGAGCAGGGCCGCGCGCTGCTCCGTCGGGCCCTCGGCGAAGCGGCGCAGCCCGTCCTGGAAGCGGCGCACCACGGCGAGGTCGGGGGAGTCGTCGGCGAGCTGTCCGGCGAGTTCGCGCAGCACGTCGGTGGCGCCGATCGGGATCTCCCGGCGGCCGATCAGCCAGTCCTGGTCGACGAGTTCGGCGAGCACCCGGTCGAAGTCGCGGTCGGCCGGGCGGTCCGGGCGGTCGGCCCAGGCGGCGCGCAGCCAGGCGACCGTGCGCTCGCCGTCGCAGTGCTCCCAGAGCCAGGACCGGTCGGCGTCGAAGGTGTCGGCCTTCACCGCGACGAAGCGCCAGCCGTCCGGCATGCCGGTGGTGCTCTCGAACGCGTACAGCCGGACGACGGGGCCCTCGGCGAAGGCGAGGGGCCGCCGCCGGGGGCGCACCGCCTCGAAGGCCTCCGGCCGGGCGCTGAAGACCTCGGCCATCGCCTCGCCCGCCCAGTGGCTGAGCAGGGCGATCCGGCGCAGCGGGCCGGTGGACCAGCCGACGCCGGGGGCGGCGCCCTCCGGTGCGGTCCGGGCGACGGCGAGGGGGCCGAAGTGCGAGTGGGTCTCGTTCTTGGTGGTGACCCGCTGGAGGTACATGGCGAGCAGGTCGGTCATCCGCTTGACGTGGCCGTCCGACCCGGCGCCGCCGGAGGCGAGCCAGGCGGTGAACTCCTCGAAGCGGGCGTCGTTGGACAGCAGCAGGACCTGCTGGAGGGAGGGTTCGCGGAACAGGTCCACGACGGTCCGGCGGGCGTCGGCGAGGGCGGCGCCGTGCTCCCGCTCGAAGGCCTCCCAGTGGCCGTCCAGGGCCTGCACCGCGTCCTGGTAGCGCTTGGCCGAGTCCAGGGCGGCCGGGCCGAGTTCGGCTTCGAGCCGGGCGAGGTCGGCGGGCGGGAAGGGGCGGAGCATGCCGACGCCGGAGGCGAGGTCGCCCCGGGTGCCGGCCCGCTCGGCGCGCAGGTCGGCCTTCAACCGCCGCCCCAGCTCGACGGCTTCGTCCCGCAGGTCGAGGACGGCGTCGGCGGCCCGGGCGGTCGAGGGGGCGACGACGCGGTCCAGCAGCGAGAGCGGGTAGCCCGCGTGGCGCAGCATCGCGACCGGGGCGAGGGACCACCCCGGGCCGCCGTCCGCCCCGGTGGTCGGGGTGCGGTCGCCTCCCGTCGGAGGTCGCGCGCCGTCCGGACGCGGCTTCGGCTCGTCCATGATCGCCCCCTTGTGGCTGACTTGATCACGACAGTTCGTGACCATAACAACGTGTCGAGGGGGCGTTCAATAACGATGTGGTCAACGCACGGATTTCCGGCCGAGATTGACCGGTCGTCAGCCGAAATCCGTGGTGGTGCTCCAGGGCCCGACGATTGGGATGGCTGCAAACGGCCTGTTTCGACCCGAACGTGACGCTCGCTCGGGGGCCGGGCTCTGCCGGCTCAGGAGGCGGTACGGGCGTACGCGGTCAGCCAGTTGAGGTCGCGGTGCCCGGCGCCGTAGCGCTGCCGCTCGTTGACGACGCGGACGTCGGCCCCGGTGAAGCCGGCCGCCTCCAGCAGGCCGCGGACCCGGTCGGCGGTCTGGTAGCGGAAGAAGCGGGCGGCGTCGGCGCTGAAGGACTCGACGAACTCCTCCTCGCCCTCGCCCTCCTTGAAGCTGACGAACAGCGCCCCGCCGGGCCGCAGTACCCGGTGGAACTCGGCCAGCGCGGCCGCCACGTGCTCGTCCCTGAGGTGCAGCAGCGTCGCCTGGGACCAGACGCCCGCGAAGGAGGCGTCGGGGAGGTCCAGCGCGCACACGTCCATGCGCCGGAAGTCCAGCCCGGGGTGGAGCTCCCGGGCCCGGGCGACGAAGGGCTCGCTCAGGTCGACGCCGGTCACCGCCACGCCCCTGGCCGCCAGCAGGGCCGTGTCGCGGCCGAAGGCGCACCCGGCGTCCAGGACCGGCCCGGCCGGATCGGGGAGCATCCCGGTGAAGAGGTCGAGCTCCTCGTCCGGGACCATGCCCTTGGTGGCGGACTCGTACTTGTCGGCGCTGTGCTCGTAGGCGGCGATGGTGCGTGAGAGGTAGTCAAGCATGCCTGAAACCTACCCTCGTGGGGGTCGGAGCGGATCGGAAGGGGGGCGCCCCGGACGGGACGCCCCCCTTCCGGGGCCGGTCAGGACTGCGCGGCGAGCAGCGCGGCCAGCCCGTCCAGCCCCCGGTCGACGGTGGCCGGGTCGACCTGGCTGACGGAGAGCCGCAGTTGGTGCTCCCCGCCCGTCCCCGGGTAGAAGTGCGACATCGGTGTCCAGATCACCCCGTACTCCGAGGCGGAGCGCTCCAGCAGCGCGTCGTCCACCACGCAGGGCACCGTGAGCACCAGGAAGAACCCGCCGCGCGGCTCGTTCCAGGTCACCCCGCAGCCGGGCGGGAAGCGCCGGGCCAGGCCCTCCAGCACCAGCGCGAGGTTGCGCCGGTAGAGCGCGGCCACCTCGGTGTTGGCGGCCCGCAGGCTGTGGCCGTGCTCCAGCAGCGCGCCGCCGATCACGGCCTGGGCGATCGGCGAGGTGTTCACCGTGGTCATGCTCTTGATCATGCCGAGCAGGTCGGCGAACAGCCCGGTGCCGCCCTGCCCGTCCGCCACCAGCTGGTCCGCCACCACGTACCCGACCCGGGCGCCCGGCAGGGCCGTCTTGGCGAAGGAGCCGAGGTGGACCACCCGCCGGTCGGTGTCCAGCGCCTTGAGCGAGGGCAGCCGCTCCTCGCCGGCGAAGACGCAGTACGGGTTGTCCTCCAGCAGCAGGAAGTCCTCCTCGGAGGCCAGCGCCAGCAGCTCCCGGCGCAGCTCCAGCGGCAGGCTGGCCCCGCTCGGGTTGGCCACGTCCGGCACCAGGTAGAGCGCCCGCGGGCGCAGCCCCTCGGCCCGGGCGGCGGCCAGTTGGCGGCGCAGGTCGGCGAGGTCCACGCCGTCCGGGCCGTCGGCGACCGCCCGCACCGGCAGGTCGGCCAGCAGCGCCGCGCCGGTCAGCCCCACGTAGGTGGGGGAGACGGCCAGCACCAGGTCCTCGGGGCCGCGGCGCAGCGCCCGCAGCACCAGGAACATCGCCTCCTGGCAGCCCACCGTGACCACGATCGACTCGGCGGGCACCTCGATGCCCTCGTCGGTGGCGAGGTGGGTGGCGATCAGCTCGTGGATGATCCCCTTGGTCCGCCCGTACTGGAGCACCTGCCGACGGGCCGCCTCCTCCGTCAGCCCGCGCTCGGTGCGCAGGTGGTCGAGGTAGCGGTCCAGGTGGCGGTGGACGGCGTCCAGCTCGAAGAACTGCTCGGCCGGCCGGCCGGCCGCGAAGGAGACCGCCTCCGGGTAGCGGATGGAGATCTCGTTGAGCAGGTTCATCGAGGTCATCGCCGGGTCGGCGAGGGAGGTGTGCAGGCCCGCGAGCAGCAGGTCGTGCGGTGCGGCGATGGTGGTCACGGGGTGCTCCAGACGGGGCAGGGCAGGGTGGTGGTGCGCAGTTCGGCGGCGGCCCGGGGGTCGGCGCAGCCCGCGAGGCCGAGCGCGTGCCGCAGCTCGGTGGCGAGCAGGTCGAGGACCTCGGTGCAGCCCGCCTCGCCGCCGGCCGCCAGGCCCCAGATCAGCGGGCGCCCGAGCAGGACCCCGGTGGCGCCGAGGGCCAGCGCGGTGAGCACGTCCGAGCCGCCGCGCACCCCGCTGTCCAGCAGCACCTGGCAGTCCTCGCCGGCCAGCGCCTCGGCGACCTCCGGCAGCATCGTCACGGCGGGCACGGCCCGGTCGAGCTGGCGGCCGCCGTGGTTGGAGACCACCACGGCCGCGGCGCCGATCCCGGCGGCCCGCCGGGCGTCGGCCGGGTCGAGCACGCCCTTGACCACCAGCGGCAGGTCGGTCTCGCCGCGCAGCCACTCGAGGTCGGCCCAGGTGACGCCGGGGGAGAGCAGCTCCGCGGTGTGCGCGGCCACCGCCGAGACGGCGGCGGTGGACTCGTGCGCCCGCCCGGCGGCGCCGCCCTCCAGCAGCGCCGCGCGGACGTCCGACGGCAGGGCGAAGGCGTTCCTGGCGTCGCGCAGCCGGCGGCCCATGTACGGCACGTCGGCGGTGACCACCAGGGCCTCGCTGCCGGCCTCCTCGGCCGCCCTGACCAGGTCGAGCAGCCGGCCGCGGTCGCGCAGCCAGTACAGCTGGAACCAGAGCGTGGCGCCGGTCTTCGCGAGCTCCTCGAAGCCGACGCTGCTGAGCGTGCCGACGGTGAACGGCACGCCCGCGGCGGCCGCGGCGCGGGCCGAGGCCAGCTCGCCCTCGGGGTGGAACAGCCGGTGGTAGGCGACGGGTGCCACCGCCACCGGCAGGGCCGCCCGGCTGCGCACCAGGGTGGCGGCGGTGTCCCGGGTGCTGACGTCGGTCAGCACCCGGGGCACCAGGGCCACCCGGTCGAAGGCGGCCCGGTTGGCGGCGAGCGTCAACTCGCGCTCGGCACCGCCCTCCAGCCACTCCCAGACCTCGGGCGCGAGCACGGCCCGGGCCCGGTCGGCGTACTCCGCGACGGACAGCGCCGGGCGCCCGCCGGCCGGGTCGGTCGGTGGTTCGTTGCGGACGGACGCGCTCATCCGGCCACTTCGCTGGCGTTGCGCTGGAGCTCCACGGCCTCGTAGAGGGCGCGGATGTTGTTGCTGCCGAAGTTGCGGGCCCGGATGCGCTCGATCACCTCGAAGAAGAAGGTGTTCCGCGGGTGCTGGGAGCGGGTGAAGATCTGGAACAGCTGGCCGTCGTGGTCCTGGTCGACCAGCAGGTTCAGCTCGCGCAGCTGCTCGAAGGAGTGCCGCAGCGGCGTCAGGCGGCCGGGCAGCGCGTCGTAGTAGGTCTGTGGGGTGCGCAGGAACGGCACGCCGCGCTCGGCCATGGTGGAGACGGAGTGCACCGCGTCCTCGGCGGCGAAGGCGACGTGCTGCACCCCGGCGCCGCCGTGGCCGGCCAGGAAGGAGGCGATCTGGCCGCCCGCGTCCGCGGTGAGCGGCTCGATCAGGGTGAGGGTGACGCTGTGGTCGGCGCTCTGCACGACCGCCGAGTCCATGCCGAGCGCGCCGACCTCGACCCGCTCCTCGAAGATCGTCCGGAAGCCGAAGACCTCGCGGTAGCGGTGCTCGGTCTTGCGCAGCTCGCCGAACGGCACCAGGACGGCGAAGTGGTCGACGGTCCGCAGGCCGACCTGGCCCTCGCCGGTCAGCGGGGCCGGGTCGGGCAGGCCGGGGATGCGGCTGGCCGGGACCTCGGGGCCGCGCTCGATCAGGGTGTGCACCACCTCGCCGAAGGCGTCGACGACCGCGGTGACGCAGCCGTCCGCGGCCTTCGGCTCGCCCAGCGCGGCGGCGCCGCGGGCGGTCAGGGTGCGGTACGCGTCGGTGGCGTCCGGCACCCGCAGGCCGAGGGCGCCGACGCCGTCGCCGTGCCGGGCCAGGTAGCCGGTGGCCGGGTGGCCGGCGGCCAGCGGCTGGGTGAGCAGCAGTCGGATGGAGGCCTGGCCGACCAGCGCGGACAGGCAGCGCTCGGCGGCCTCGCCGCGCTCGGTCGGCGGGACGAGCAGCTCGAAGCCGTACTCCGTGGTCAGCCGGGTGGTCTCGGCGCCCAGGTCGGCCACGTAGAACTCGACGTGGTCCAGCTCGACGGGGATCGGGGTGACGGTGGGAGAGGAACGGTCGGTCATCAGAGGAGCTCTCTCGTGAGGAGGACGGGAGGTGCTGAGGGACGATCGGGTGGAGCGGGCGTACGGGTGCGGGTGCGCGGGATCAGGTGGACTGGAGGTCCTTGGCGTTCTCGGGCTCGGTCGGGCCGTCGCCCTCGCCCTCGCCGTCGCTCTCGTCGGTGTCCGCGTCCGCGTCCGGGCCCTCGGGCTCCGGCGGCTCGGTCGGGGCCTCCGGCTTGCCGATCAGGTGGGCGGACGCGAGCAGCGCGCCGACCACCATCACGCCGAGCACCACCCGGAAGTCCAGGGCGGCCACCAGGCCGGAGCCGACGCCGACGGCCAGCGCCTGCGGCGCGGTGAGCGAGAGGTTGACGGCCGCCTGGGCGCGCCCCATCAGCTGCGGCGGGGTGGAGGCCTGGGCGGCGGTGGCGAGGCCGACCATGGCGGCCGGGATGCCCGCGCCCGCGATCACCAGGCCGGCCGACACCACGTACAGCGACGGGGCGAGCAGCAGGACGGTCCCGAGGCCGAACACCGCCGAGCCCGCCATGACCGTCCGGCGCGGCCCGAGCCTGCCGATCAGCAGGCCGCCGACCACCGAGCCGGCCAGCGCGCCGACGGCCTCGGTGGTCTCCAGCACGCCGAGGAACTGCGGCGAGCGGTGCAGCCCGTGCTGGGTCAGCGCGAACAGCACCGGCTGCAGCAGGCTCAGCACGAAGCCGGAGGCGGCGGTGGCCGCGACCAGCGGCCGCAGCCCGACCGAACCGCGCAGGTGGACGAAGCCGGCCAGCACCTCGGTGCGCCACCGCAGGCCCGAGGGCTCCGGCTTGACCTCCTCCACCCGCAGGGTGAGGAAGCTCAGCGCGGCCAGCAGCAGCACGACGAGGTCGGCCACCGCCACCACGTGCCCGCCGAACCAGCCGTAGAGGCCCGAGCCGAGCAGCGGCGCCACCAGTGTGGTGCCGGCCCGGGCGCTCTGGGTCAACCCGGCCGCCGCGCCGAAGTCCTGACGCTCCGTCAGGATGCTGCGCAGCAGCGCGCTCTGCGCCGGGGCCAGGACGGCTCCGGCCAGACCGCAGACCGTGGCGGTGCAGTAGATGATCCAGACCGTGTCCCGGCCGTCGACCAGCAGCAGCGGCAGCAGCGAGAGGGCCACCGCCAGGTTGACCCCGACCAGCAGCGGCTTGCGCCGGACCCGGTCGGCGAGCAGGCCGCCGAGCGGGAGCAGCAGCAGGGGCGCGGAGAAGCAGAACAGCACCAGACCGGCGGCGGAGTTGCTGCCGGTCAGCACCTTGGCCCAGATGCCGAGGGCGATGGAGAGGGCGCTGTCACCGAGGACGGACAGGGTCTGCCCGGCCAGGTAGCGCCGGAACTCCGGGCGGACCAACAGCGGGTGCATGGCGGTTCCTTCGCTGCGCCGACGGCGCTTCGGGGTGTGCAGGGGTGTGCGGTGGTGCCGTGGTGCTCGGTGGTGCGGTGGTGCGGTGCTGTGCGGTGGTGCAGGGGCGCCCGGGGTGCGCCCTGACGCACGCGGGGTGCTCAGGGCGCCGGGCGGTCGGCGCGTCGGCGGGTCGGGCGCCGGGCGCTCAGGGTGTGGCCGGGTGGGCCGGGGCGAGCGGGGCGACGGCGGCGAAGCCCTCGATCACCGCGTCGTTGGCGTCCTTCTCGCCGATGGCGACCCGGATGCCCTGGCCGGGGTAGTAGCGCACGGCCACGCCCAGGCGCTCCAGCTCCGCGCGCAGCGGGAGCTGGTCGCCGGGGGCGTCGACCCACAGGAAGTTGGTGACGCTGGGCGCCACCGTCCAGCCGAGGCGCAGCAGTTCGGCCTCGGTGCGCTCCCGCTCCGCGGCGATCTCGGCGATCCGGCGCGCCATCTCGTCCTCGGCGCCGACGGCGGCGAGCAGGCCCGCCTCCTGGAGCCGGTTCACCGCGTACGGCACCTGGTGGTCCCGTACCCGCTGGGCCACGGACTCCTCCGCCAGCGCGTAGCCGATCCGCAGCGCGGCGATGCCGTGCGACTTGGACAGGGTGCGCAGCACGACGAGGTTCGGCCACTCGGCGATCCGGGCCGGCACGTCCGGGGCCTGCCAGCCCAGGGCGAAGTCGACGTACGCCTCGTCGAGCAGGATCAGCGCGGTGGCCGGCACCCGGCGGAAGAACTCCGTCAGCTCGGCCCAGGAGTAGACCGTGCCGGTCGGGTTGTGCGGGTTGCACAGCACGACGATCCGGGTGCGCCCGTCCATCCGCTCGGCCATCGCCGCCAGGTCGTGCCGGGCGTCGGGGCCGAGCGGGACCGGCCGGGCCTCGGCCCGGGCGATCTCGCAGAACAGCGGGTACGCGTCGAAGCAGGGCGCCGAGTGGACCACGTTGTCGCCGGGCTCGACCACCGCGTGGAAGAGGTCCAGCGCCACGCCCGCCGAGCCGTGGCCGACCACGACCTGGCCGGCCGGGACGTCCTGCCAGTCGGCGACGATCCCGGCGATCCGCTCCGGACGGAAGTCCGGGTAGCGGTGCAGGTCGGCACTGGCCTCGGCCAGCGCCGCCAGCACCGACGGCAGCGGCGGGTACGGGTGCTCGTTCTGTGCCAGCAGGTACCTGGCGTCCGACGGGCCGGCCATCAGTCGGCCTGGAGGACGTAGAGCCAGGAGTGCGGGGTGGCCAGCGCCTCGACGCGGTCGATCCGCAGGCCGGCCTCGGTGAACAGCTCCTCGTAGGTGGCCTTGGTGTGCAGCGGGACGCCCATCATCGCGTGCGCCAGCTCGAAGCCCACCGAGAAGACCGGCTGGGCGCCGTCGGAGGTGCCCGGGTCGCGCAGCATGGTGTCGCCGAGGACGAAGGTGCGGGCCTTCGGGAAGGACTCCCGCATCCGGGTGAAGATCGAGGAGCGGGTGGCCGGGTCGGCCAGCAGGTCGTGCAGCAGGAAGAAGCTCATCACGGTGTCGACCTCGGCCACCTCGGCGGCCTCGGCGTCGTTGTCGATCTGGGTGCCGAGCAGGCCCAGCACGTCCGCGCGGACGGCGGTGACCCGGTCCTGCATGCCGGCCTCGACGATGTCGCGGCGGGCGATGTCGGTGGCCGGGCGGCTGATGTCGATGCCCAGGCCCCGGGAGCCCTCGCGCTGCGAGACCACCCGGCGCACCCGGGCGGAGGTGCCCGAGCCCAGGTCGGCGATGTGCCGGAAGTCGATGCCGCTCAGCACGTCGGTGAGCTGGGCGGCGAACAGCGACTGGTCGCACTGGGCGGAGCCGAGGGCGACCATCGCCTCGTCGCGGAAGACGTCCGTGTCGTAGCGGTGGGTGCCGGCGCTCAGGTGGCCGGCGCGGCCGAACACGTCGTGGTAGCCGCCGACGGCCCAGGTGAAGTAGCCGCGCGCGGCGGCGATCTCCAGGCCCGCCTCGGTGGGCAGGTAGGCGTCGCCGTCGGCCTTGAGGTAGCCGTAGTCGGCGGCGGCGCGCAGCACGGCCTCGGTCCGGGCGGTGTCGCCGGCCTGGGCGGTGGCCTCGGCGGCCGAGAGCGGCTCGCCGCGCCCGATCGACTCCAGCAGGCCGATCCGGTCCAGCGCGAAGATCACGTTGGCGGCGATGAAGCCGTTGTACGCGTCGGTCGAGGTGATCGGCGACGGGGTGATGCCACGCCAGGTGTCGGGGATGGCCGCAGTGGTCATGGTGGTGTCCGTTTCTCGGTGGGCGGACCGGGTGCGGTCCGCGTGGTGTGCGCAGGTCGGTCGCCTGCGGTCGGTAGGGGTCTGAAGTCGGTGCGTCAGGAGGTCAGGAGGTCAGGCGGGCGGCGAGCACCGGGCCGATGACGGCGAGCGCCTCGGTGCCCGTCATCGCGCCGTGGGTGCTCGGCACCTCGTGGACGTCGAGCCGGCCGCCCAGGTGCGGGCGCCAGCTCTCCGGGTCGGGGGCGTCGGCCGGCCGGTCCTTGGCGGCGGTGAAGAACACCGCGTCGCCGTCGTAGCCGGGCAGCGGGAGTTCGTGGGACAGCTCGGCGTTGGCCTGGAAGACCGAGACCACCCGGGCCACCCCGGCGCCGCTGAGGCCGGCCAGCGGGCCCTCGCCGTCGCGGACGAGCGCGGCGTAGCCGTCCTCGTCGGCGGGCCAGGCGGTGACCTCCCCGGCCGGGTGGCCGAGCGAGTCGAGGATCACCGCGAGCTGCGCCGGGTCGTCCCGCCACTGCTCGGGCCCCGGCTCGCCGGTGCCCGGGTAGGCGTCCAGCAGCGCGAGCAGCCGGACCTCCTCGCCCTGGCGGCGCAGCAGCGCGGCGATCGCGTGGGCGACGGCCCCGCCGAACGACCAGCCGAGCAGGGCGTACGGGCCCTCGGGGCGGACGGCGCGGATCTGCGCGAGGTAGGTCCGGGCCAGCTCCTCGACCGAGGCCGGGTGCGCGGCCGGGTCGGCCAGGCCGGGGGCCTGGAGGCCGTAGATCGGCTGCTCGGCGTCGAGGTGGCGCAGCAGGCCGGTGTAGACCCAGCTGATGCCGGCGGCCGGGTGGACGCAGAACAGCGGCGGGCGCGAGCCGCGGGTGCGGATCGGCAGCAGGACGGGGAAGCTCTCGGCGGCCGGGCCCCGGGTGAGCCGCTCGGCCAGCCGGGCCACGGTCGGCGCCTCGAACAGCGTGCGGACGCCGACCCGGTCGCCCTCGCCGACCAGGTCGCGCAGGCCCGCGACCAGCCGGCTGGCCAGCAGCGAGTGCCCGCCGAGTTCGAAGAAGTTGTCGTCCACGCCGACCTTCTCCAGCCCGAGCAGGTCGGCGAACAGGCCGCAGAGCAGCTCCTCCTGGGGCGTCGCGGGCGCCCGCCCGGAGCCGAGCCAGGTGGTGTCGGGGGCCGGCAGGGCCTTGCGGTCGACCTTGCCGTTGGCGGTCAGCGGCAGGGCGTCCAGGGCGACGACCGCCGAGGGCACCATGTAGTCCGGCAGGGACGCGCCGACGTGGGCCCGCAGTTCGGCCTGGTCGACCGTCCGCCCGGGGTGGGCGACGGCGTAGCCGACCAGCCGGCGGTCGCCAGGGCGGTCCTCCCGGACCAGCACGAACGCCTGGGCCAGGGCGGGGTGGCGGGCCAGCACGGCCTCGATCTCGCCGGGCTCGATCCGGAAACCGCGGATCTTCACCTGGTGGTCGGTGCGGCCCAGGTACTCCAGGGTGCCGTCGGCCTGGCGGCGGACCAGGTCGCCCGAGCGGTACATCCGGCTGCCGGGGGCGCCGTACGGGTCGGCGACGAAGCGCTCGGCGCTCTGGCCGGGCCGGTTGAGGTAGCCGCGGGCCAGGCCGGCGCCCGCGATGTACAGCTCGCCCTCGACCCCGGCCGGGACGGGCTGGAGCGCGGCGTCCAGGACGTAGAGCCGGGTGTCGAGCACGGGCCGGCCCATCGGCGGGGCGATCCGGCCGGCGAGCGGTTCGCTCATGCTGGCGCAGACGGTGGACTCGGTCGGGCCGTAGGCGTTGACCATCCGCAGCCGGGCCGACCAGTGCTCGACCAGGTCGGGCGGGCAGGCCTCGCCGGCCACCACCAGGGTGCCGCCCTCCGGCAGCGCGTCCGGGGCGAGGACGGCCAGCGCGGTCGGCGGCAGGGTCAGGTGGGTGACGCCCTGCTCGGCGATCAGCTCGGTCAGCGAGGGGCCGGGCAGCAGCTGGTCGGCGTCGCCGAGGACGGCCCGGGCGCCGGTGAGCAGGGCCATGCCCAGCTCCCAGACGGCCGCGTCGAAGGACGGCGAGGCGAACAGCAGCACCCGGCTGTCCGGGGTGACGGCCAGGCCCCGGCGCTGGCTCTCCACCATGGCGGCGAGGCCGGTGTGGGTGACCACCACGCCCTTGGGGCGGCCGGTGGAGCCCGAGGTGTAGATGACGTACGCGGCCGAGTGCGGGGTGATCGCGGTGCCGGTGAGGTCGTGCGCCGGGTGGCCGGAGGCGTCCAGGTCCTCGATCAGCAGCCGCGGGACGGTGCTGTCGGCGAGCAGGCCGTCGGCCAGCGCCCGGCTGGTGAGGACCAGCGCGGGCCGGGCGTCGTCCAGCATGTAGGCGATCCGGTCGGCCGGGTAGCGCGGGTCCAGCGGCTGGAAGACCGCGCCGGCCTTGAGCACGGCGAGCTGGGCGACGATCAGCTCGATCGAGCGCTCCAGGGCGATCGCGACGAACCGCTCGGGGCCCGCGCCGTGCTCGATCAGCAGCCGGGCGAAGCGGTTGGCGCGCTCGTTCAGCTCGCCGTAGGTGACCTGCTCGGCGCCGAAGGAGAGCGCGACGGCCTCCGGGCGGGCGGCGGCCCGGGCCTCGAAGAGCGCCGGGAAGGTGCCGAGCGGGAGGTCCTCCCGGGTGTCGTTCCAGCCGGTGAGCAGCTGCTCGCGCTCCTCGGGCGCCAGCACCTCGACCCGGCCCACCGCGAGGTCCGGGTCGGCCAGCACCGCGCGCAGGGCGCGCTCGAAGCGGGCGGCCGTCGCCTCGGCGGTGGCCCGGTCGAACAGGTCGACGGCGTACTCCACCGTCAGGCCCAGTCCGGCGGGCGCGCCGGCCGCGTCGAAGCTCTCGCTGAAGGCGAAGGTCAGGTCGAACTTGGCGAGGTCGGAGTCCAGTTGCTCGACCCGGCCGGGCAGGCCGTCGAGGCTGATCTCCCCGGCGTCGCCGCCGGAGGTCAGCATCACCTGGCAGAGCGGGTGGCGGGCGGTCGAGCGCACCGGGTTGAGCAGCTCGACCAGCCGCTCGAAGGGCACGTCCTGGTGCTCGAAGGCGTTCAGGGTGGAGACCCGCACGCGCTCCACCAGCTCCCGGAAGCTCGGGTCGCCGGAGAGGTCGGTGCGCAGCACCAGGGTGTTGACGAAGAAGCCGACCAGGTCCTCCAGCGCCTCGTCGGTGCGGCCGGCCACCACGGTGCCGATCGGCAGGTCGGTGCCCGCGCCGATCCGGCCCAGGGTGGTGGCGAGCGCGGCCTGCATCACCATGAAGACGCTGGCCCGGCTCTGCTGCGCCAACTCGACCAGGGAGGCGTGGAGTCCGGCGTCCATCCGCAGCTCGACGGCGGCGCCGAGGCGGCTCGGGGCGGCGGTGCGGTGCCGGTCGAAGGGGAGCGTCAGCTCCTCCGGCAGGTCGGCCAGGGCGCGCTGCCAGTAGGCGAGTTGGTCGGTCAGCAGGGCGCTGGGCCGCTCGTCGGTGCCGAGCAGCTCGTGCTGCCAGAGGGTGTAGTCGGCGTACTGCACCGGCAGCGGCTCCCAGCCGGGGGCGGCGCCGGTGCGGCGGGCCCGGTACGCCTCGGCGAGGTCGCGCACCAGCGGGACCACGGACCAGCCGTCGGTGGCGATGTGGTGCATCAGCACCAGCAGGACGTGCTCCTGGTGCGGCAGCGACAGCAGGGTGGCGCGCACCGGCAGGTCGCGGGCGAGGTCGAAGACCTGCGACCCGGCCTCGGCGAGGGCCGCCACGAGCTCCTCCTCGGAGGCCACCGAGGCGGTGTGCAGCGGGAGTTCGGGGTTCTCCAGGAGCAGCTGGTGCGGCTGTCCGTCGGTGGTCGGGTAGACGGTGCGGAGCACCTCGTGGCGCTCCAGCACGTCCGCCAGGGCCGCCTGGAGGGCGGCGGCGTCGACCGGGCCGGTCAGCCGGAGCGCGCACGGGGTGTTGTAGAGGGCGCTCGGGCCCTCGAACTGGTCGATGAACCAGAGGCGTTGCTGCGCGGGGGAGAGCGGGACGCGGTCGGGGCGCTCGACCGGCCGCAGGGCCGGACGGGCGGCGCCCGGGGCGGGCAGCGCCTCGGCGAGCGCGGCCACGCTGGGGGCGTCGAACAGCGTGCGGACGGGCAGCTCGGTGCCGAGCGCGGTGCGGATGCGGCCGACCAGCTTGGTGGCGAGCAGCGAGTGGCCGCCCAGGTCGAAGAAGCTGTCGTCGATCCCGATCCGCTCCAACCCGAGGACGTCGGCGAAGAGTTCGCACAGGGCGCGCTCGGTGTCGGTGCGCGGGGCGCGGCCCTCGGCGCCGCCGGTCCAGTCCGGGGCGGGCAGGGCGCGGCGGTCCACCTTGCCGTTGGCCGTCACCGGGAGGGCGTCGAGGACGACCACGGCGGCCGGGAGCATGTAGCCGGGCAGGCTGTCGGCGACGGCGGCGCGCAGCTCGGCGGGAGTGCCGTCGCCGGTGGCGTACACCACCAGGCGCTTGTCGCCGGGCCGGTCCTCGCGGACCACGGCGAAGGCCTGGCCGACGCCCGGGAGGGCGGTGAACGCGCCCTCCACCTCGCCGAGTTCGATCCGGAAGCCGCGGATCTTGACCTGGTCGTCGGCCCGGCCGAGGAACTCCAGCACCCCGTCGGCGGTCCAGCGGACCAGGTCGCCGGTGCGGTACATCCGGGCGCCGGGCTCGCCGAACGGGCAGGCGACGAAGCGCTCGGAGGTCAGGCCGGGGCGGCCGACGTAGCCGCGGGCCAGGCCGGCCCCGGCGATGTACAGCTCGCCGGCCACACCGGCCGGGACGGGCTGGAGCGCGGTGTCCAGCACGTACAGCCCGGTGTTGTTCAGCGGGCGCCCGATCGGCACCACGGCGGGGACGGGCTCGCCCGGGGCCATGGTGAAGGTGGTCTTGATGGCGGTGGTCTCGGTGGGGGCGTACACCGCGACCACGGAGGTGTCCGGGCAGGCCCGGTGGAGCCGGCGGACGGACTCCGGCGGGACGACGTCGCCGCCGGTCCACACCTGCCGGACGTTGCGGAAGGCGGCCGGGTCCTCGTCGGCCATCAGCCGCAGCAGGCCGGACGGGGCCTGGACCAGGGTCACCTCGTGGGTGGTGATGGTCTCGGCGAGGCGGCGGATGTCCAGCTCGCCGGGCTCGGCGAGCACGATCGCCCCGCCGGTGACCAGCGGCGCCCAGATCTCGGTGGTGGAGGCGTCGAAGGCGGTGGGCGAGTGCAGCAGCACCCGCTCGTGGTGGCCGGCCCGGAAGTGCGGGTTGCCCAGCAGGTCCACCACGTTGCGGTGGGTGACGGCGACGCCCTTGGGCACCCCGGTCGAGCCCGAGGTGTACATCACGTAGACCAGCTGGCCGGGCAGGACGGGCACGGCCGGGTCGCCCGCCGCGGGGGCCCCGGCGAGCAGCGCGTCGGTGACCTCGACGGTGGCGAAGCCCTCGGTGGCGAGCACCGGGTGGCCCTGGTGGGCGGGGTCGACGAGCAGCAGGGCGGTGCGGGTGTCGGCGAGGATGTGCTGGAGCCGGTCCAGCGGGTAGCGGTCGTCCAGCGGGACGTAGGTGCCGCCCGCCTTGGCGATCGCGAGGACGGCGGTGAGCAGCCCGGCGGAGCGCTCCATCAGCACCGCGACCGGCTGCTCGGTGGTCAGGCCGCGCTCCAGCAGCAGGGCGGCGAGCCGGTTGGCGCGGTCGTTCAGCTCCGCGTAGTCGAGCCGCTCGGTGCCGGAGACCAGGGCGAGGGCCCCGGGGGTGGCGGCGGCCTGGGCCTCGAACAGCCGGGGCAGGCTCTGCTCGGCGACCGGCGCGGCCGGCCCGTTCCAGCCGGTGAGCAGCTGCTCGCGCTCGGCCGGGGCGAGGATCTCGATGCCGCCGATCGGGGCGTCCGGGGCGGCCACGGCGGCGCGCAGGACGCGCACCAGCCGCTCGGCGAGGGAGACGGCGGTGGCGTGGTCGAAGAGGTCGGCCGCGTAGTCGACGGCGGCGCGCACGCCCAGGCAGGTGCCGTCGGCCGCGAGCCGCTCGACGAAGTTGAAGTTGAGGTCGAACTGGGCCTGCGCCTCGCCGACCTCGACCGGGGTGCCCGTCGCGGTGCCGAAGGCGAGGTCGCCGGCCTGCTCCGCGTTGAGCGTGACGACGGTCTGGAAGAGCGGGTGGCGGGCGGGGGTGCGGGTGGGGTTGAGGTGCTCGACCAGGCGCTCGAAGGGGATGTCCTGGTGGTCGTAGGCGTCCAGGTTCGCGCGCCGGACGCGGTCGAGCAGCTCGCGGAAGGTCGGGTCGCCGCTGGTGTCGGTGCGCAGCAGCAGGGTGTTGACGAAGAAGCCGACCAGGTCGTCCAGGGCCTCGTCGGTGCGGCCGGCGACGGGGGTGCCGAGCGGCAGGTCGGTGCCGGCGCCGAGGCGGGTGTAGAGGGTGGCGACCGCGGCCTGCAGCGCCATGAACAGGCTGGCGTGCCGGCCGGAGGCCAACTCGGTGAGCGCGGCGTGCAGTTCGGCGTCCAGCTCGAAGTCGGCGGCGCCGCCGCGGCGGCTCGGCCGGGCCGGGCGCGGCCGGTCGTAGGGGAGCGCCAGCTCCTCCGGAAGGTCGGACAACTCCTGCCGCCAGTGGGCGAGTTGCAGGGAGACGACGCTCTCCGGGTCGTCCTCCTCGCCGAGCAGCTCGCGCTGCCAGAGGGTGTAGTCGGCGTACTGCACCGGCAGCGGCTCCCACCGCGGCTCGGTGCCGGTGGTCCGGGCCCGGTACGCCTCGGCGAGGTCGCGGAAGAGCGGGGCGACCGACCAGCCGTCGCTGGCGATGTGGTGGGTGAGCAGCAGCAGGACGTGCTCGTCCGGCGCGGGCAGCGCGTACAGCCAGGCCCGCACGGGCAGGTCGGCGGCGAGGTCGAAGACCTGCCCGGCCGCCTCGTGCAGCAGCGCGGGCAGCTCGGCCTCGTCGGCCACCGGCACCCGGTGCAGGGTCGGGCGCCCCTCGGTGAGGATGTGCTGGTGGGGCTGGCCGTCGGTGGTGGGGAAGACGGTGCGCAGCACCTCGTGCCGGTCCACCACATCCCCGAGCGCGCCTTCGAGGGCGGCGGCGTCGAGCCGGCCGGTCAGCCGGAGGGCGAACGGAGTGTTGTAGAGGGCGCTCGGGCCCTCGAACTGTTCGATGAACCAGAGCCGCTGCTGGGCGAACGACAACGGGATCAAGGTCTGCCTCCGACTGGCGACGTACGGCTGCTGTGGCTGGTGGGGCTGCGGTGCCCGGTGGTGCGGAGCGGTCGTGCGGCGGGGGCGGGCCGTGCCGGTGGCGCGGCCCGCGTCCTGCCGCGGGTCAGGCCTGGCCGCTCGGGCGGCGCATCGGCCGCAGGGCCGGGCGGGCCTTCTTCGGCGCGGGCGCCGCCTCGCCCCCGGGCAGGACGGCGGCGAGGGCGGCGACCGTTGGCGCGTCGAACAGCGTGCGGATCGGCAGTTCCGCGCCGAGGGTGGCGCGGATCCGGCTGACCAGCCGGGTGGCGAGCAGGGAGTGGCCGCCGAGGTCGAAGAACCGGTCGTCGATGCTGACCGTCTCCACGCCCAGCACCTCGGCGAACAGGGCGCACAGCTCCCGCTCGCGCTCGGTGCGCGGGGCGCGGCCCTCGGCCGCCCCGGCGTACTCGGGCGCGGGCAGGGCCCTGCGGTCGACCTTGCCGTTGGCCGTGACCGGCAGGCTGTCCAGGACGACCACGGCGGCCGGGAGCATGTAGGCGGCGAGGCGGTCCGCGACGAAGGCGCGCAGCTCGCCGTCGGTGGCCTTGCCGGTGGCGTACACCACCAGGCGCTTGTCGCCCGGCTGGTCCTCGCGGACCACCGCGAGCGCCTGGCCGACGCCCTCGTGGGCGGTGAACGCCGCCTCCACCTCGCCGAGTTCGATCCGGAAGCCGCGGATCTTGACCTGGTCGTCGGCCCGGCCGAGGAACTCCAGGACGCCGTCCGCCGTCCAGCGGGCGAGGTCCCCGGTGCGGTACATCCGGCCGCCGGGCCCGTCGAAGGGACAGGCGACGAAGCGCTCGGCACTGAGCGCCGGGCGGCCGACGTAGCCGCGGGCCAGGCCGGCCCCGGCGATGTACAGCTCGCCCGCCACCCCGGCCGGGACGGGCTGGAGCGCGGCGTCCAGCACGTACAGCCGGGTGTTGGCCAGCGGGCGCCCGATCGGCACCACGTTCGGCACCGCCGCGGCGTCCGGCATCGGGTACTGGGTGGCGCACAGGGTGGTCTCGGTCGGCCCGTACAGGGCCCGCACCGCGATGCCGGGGACGGCCTCCAGCACCCGGCGCACGGCCGGGGCGGAGACCACGTCGCCGCCGGTCAGCACCTCGCGCACACCGGCGAAGATGCCCGGGTCCTCCTCCGCGATGACCCGGAACAGACCGGCGGTGACGTGGACGTGGGTGAGCGCGTGCTCGCGGACCAGCCCGCGGATGGCGGCCGCGTCCAGGTCGCCCCGCGGCGCGACGACCACCTGGCCGCCGGAGAGCAGCGGCACCCAGATCTCGTAGGTCGAGGCGTCGAAGGCGTGCGGCGCGTGGAACAGCACCCGCAGGCCCTCGTCGTGCCGCCAGCACGGGTCGGTGGCGAGCTGCACCACGTCCCGGTGGCTGATCGCGATGCCCTTGGGCTCCCCGGTGGAGCCGGAGGTGAACATCACGTACGCGAGCTGCTCCGGGTGGGGCGCGGCCCGGTGGGCGCGCCGCTCGCGCGGACCGTCGAACCAGCCCTCGGTGAGCGGCAGGACGGGGCAGGGGGCGTCGGCGGCCAGCGGGTGGTCGCGGTGCGCCGGGTCGACCAGGACGAGCGCGGCGGCCGTCTCGGCGGTGATCCGCCGCAGCCGCTCGGCCGGGTGCCGGTCGTCCAGCGGGACGTAGGTGCCGCCGGCCTTGGCCACCGCGAGGATCGCGGTCAGCAGGTCGGCGGAGCGGTCCATCAGCAGGACCACCGGCGTCTCGGCGCCGACCCCGGCGCCGGCCAGGTGGGCCGCCAGGTGCTCGGCCCGGGAGTCCAGTTCGGCGTAGCTCAGCCGCTCGGTGCCGAAGACCACGGCCGGCGCGTCGGGGGTGGCGGCGGCCCGCGCCTCGAACAGCTCCGGCAGGGTCGCGTCCGGGACGGGCGCGGCGGTGTCGTTCCAGCCGGTGAGCAGCTGCTCGCGCTCGGCCGGGGCGAGGATCCCGATGCCGCCGATCGGCGCGTCCGGGGCGGCCGCGGCGGCGCGCAGGACGCGCAGCAGCCGCTCGCCGAGGGCGGTGGCGGTGGCGTGGTCGAAGAGGTCGACCGCGTACTCGACCGCCACCGTCAGGCCCGCCTGCGGGCCCTGCTCGGTGAAGCGGAAGGACAGGTCGAACTTGGCGACGTCCAGCTCGAAGGGGTGCTCCGCGCAGCCCAGGCCGCCGAACTCGGCCGGCACCGTGACCCGGCTCTCCAGCGCCACCAGGGTCTGGAAGAGCGGGTGGCGGGCGGGGGTGCGGGTGGGGTTGAGGTGCTCGACCAGGCGCTCGAAGGGGATGTCCTGGTGGTCGTAGGCGTCCAGGTCGGCGCGCCGGACGCGGTCGAGCAGCTCGCGGAAGGTCGGGTCGCCGCTGGTGTCGGTGCGCAGCAGCAGGGTGTTGACGAAGAAGCCGACCAGGTCGTCCAGGGCCTCGTCGGTGCGGCCGGCCACGGGGGTGCCGAGCGGGAGGTCGGTGCCGGCGCCGAGGCGGGTGTAGAGGGTGGCGACCGCGGCCTGCAGCGCCATGAACAGGCTGGCGTTCTGCGCCGCCGCCAACTCGCCGAGCGCGCCGTGCAGTTCGGCGTCGACGGTGACCTCCACCAGGCCGCCCCGGTGCCCCGGCACGGCCGGGCGCGGCCGGTCGTAGGGGAGCGCCAGCTCCTCCGGGGCGTCGGCCAGGGCCTGCTGCCAGTAGGCGAGTTGGTCGGTCAGCAGGGCGCTGGGCCGCTCGTCGGTGCCGAGCAGCTCGTGCTGCCAGAGGGTGTAGTCGGCGTACTGCACCGGCAGCGGCGCGCGGGTGGGCGCGGCGCCGGTGCTGCGAGCCTGGTAGGCCTCGGCGAGGTCGCGGAAGAGCGGCCCGACCGACCAGCCGTCGCTGGCGATGTGGTGCATCAGCACCAGCAGGACGTGCTCGTCGTGCGGCAGCGACAGCAGGGTGGCGCGCACCGGCAGGTCGTGGGCGAGGTCGAAGACCTCCTCGCCGGCCGCGACCAGGGCCGCCCGCAGCTGCTTCTCGTCGGCCACCGGCACCTGGCGCAGCGACAACCCGCCAGCCTCGACGACCTGTTGGTGCGGCTGGCCGTCGACGGTCGGGAAGACGGTGCGCAGCACCTCGTGCCGCTCCACCACGTCCCGGACGGCCTGCTCCAGGGCGGGCAGGTCGACGGCGCCGGTGAGCCGGACCGCGACGGGGGTGTTGTAGAGCGCGCTGGGGCCCTCGAACTGCTCGATGAACCACAGGCGTTGCTGGGCGGAGGAGAGCGGCACGCGCTCCGGCCGCTCGGCCGGCCGCAGGGCCGGGCGGGCCGCCGCGGAGTCGGGCAGGGCGGCGGCCAGCAGGGCCACCGTCGGGTTGTCGAAGAGCGTGCGGATCGGCAGCTCGGCGCCGAGGCCGGCGCGGATGCGGCTGACCAGCTTGGTGGCGAGCAGCGAGTGGCCGCCGCGGTCGAAGAAGTTGTCGTCGATGCTGATCCGGGCCAGCCCGAGGACCTCGGCGAACAGCGCGCACAGGGCCTGCTCGGTGGCGTTGCGCGGCTCGCGCCCGCCGTCGGCGCCGTTGTAGTCGGGCGCGGGCAGGGCCTTGCGGTCGACCTTGCCGTTGGGGTTCACCGGCAGTTCGTCGAGGACGACGATCGCGGCGGGCAGCATGTAGCCGGGCAGCCGCTCGGTGACGAAGTCGCGCAGCGCGTCGGCCCGCACCTCGCCGGTGACGTACGCGACCAGGCGCTTGTCGCCCGGCTGGTCCTGGCGGACCGCCACGCAGACCTGGCCGACCTCCGGGTGGGCGGTGAACGCCGCCTCCACCTCGCCGAGTTCGATCCGGAAGCCGCGCAGCTTGACCTGGTCGTCCGCTCGACCGACGAACTCCAGTTCGCCAGTGGGCGTCCAGCGCACCACGTCGCCGGTGCGGTACATCCGGCCGCCGGGCTCGCCGAACGGGCAGGCGACGAAGCGCTCGGAGGTCAGGCCGGGGCGGCGGACGTAGCCGCGGGCCAGGCCGGAGCCGCCGATGTACAGCTCGCCGGGCACGCCGACCGGCACCGGGCGCAGCCCGGCGTCCAGCACGTACAGCCGGTTGTTGGGCAGCGGCCGGCCGATCGGCACGACGGCCGGCACCTCGGCGGCCGAGGTCATCGGGAAGTGCGTGGCGAAGGTGGTCGTCTCGGTCGGCCCGTAGACGTTGATCAGCCGCAGCCCGGGGCAGCTGTCCAGCACCCGCCGCATGGCGACCGGCGAGGCGATGTCGCCGCCCGTCCACACCTCGTGCAGCCCGGTGAAGGTCTCCGGGGCCTCGGCGGCCAGCACGTTGAAGAGGCCGACGCTGATCCAGGCGGAGGTGGTCCGCTCGTGGCCGATCACCGCCGCCAGCTCGGCGATGCCGAGCCGGCCGGCCGGGGCGATCACGAGCTGGCCGCCGGAGAGCAGCGGGGTCCAGATCTCGTAGGTGGAGGCGTCGAAGGCGGAGGGCGCGTGCACCGGAAGCCGCTCGTGGCCGCCGCCGGTGAACTGGCCGCCGAGCGCGAGGTCCACCACACCGCGGTGGGTGATGGCGATGCCCTTGGGCACGCCGGTCGAGCCGGAGGTGTGCATCACGTACACCAACTGGTCGGCGCGCTGCGGCAGTCCGAGGTTCTCGGGGTGCTCCTCGGCGTGCGGGTCGAGCACCGTCAGTCCGGCCAGCGCGGGGTGCTCGCGGTGGGCGGCGTCGGCCAGCACCAGGGCGGCCCCGGCGTCGTCGAGCACGGTCCGCAGCCGGTCGGCGGGCTGGGCGTCGTCCAGCGGGACGTACAGGCCGCCGGCCTTGAGCACGGCCAGGATCGCCACCACCTGGGCGGCCGAGCGGTCGATCATCAGCGCGACCGGCGTCTCCCGGACCACCCCGGCCTCGACCAGCCGCAGCGCCAGGCCGTTGGCCCGGGCGTTGAGCTGGGCGTAGGTCAGCTCGGCGTCGTCCGCGGTGAGCGCGAGCGCGTCCGGGGTCGCGGCGGCCCGCGCCTCGAACAGCTCGGGCAGCGAGCCCTCCGGCAGCGGGGTGCTGGTGCCGCTCCACTCGGTGACCAGCTCGGCGCGCTCGGCCGCGGTCAACACCTCGACGGTGCCGACGAGTTCGGCCGGGTCGGCGACGATCCGGTCGAGCAGGGCGAGGAAGCGGTCCAGCAGGGCGCGGGCCTCCCCGGTGGTGAAGGCGTCCGGCTGGTGGTCCAGCCGCAGCTGGAGGCCGTCGCCGGGGGTGAGGGCCAGCACCAGCGGGTAGTGGGCGCTGTCGACGTCCTCGACCAGGGTGACGCGGGTGGCGCCGCTCGGGTCGGCGTCGTCCAGCGCGGACGGGTCCGGGTAGTTGCCGTACACCGTGACGGTGTCGAACAGGCTTCCCATGCCGGCGAGTTGCTGGATCTCGGTGAGGCTGAGGTGCTGGTGGTCCAGCAGCGCGGACTGCTCGTGCTGGAGGCGCAGCAGCAGCTGGCCCCAGCTCTCCGCCTGGTCCAGGCGCACCCGCACCGGCACGGTGTTGATGAGCAGGCCCATCATCCGCTCCACGCCCGGCAGGTCGTGCGGCCGGCCGGAGACGGTGGTGCCGAACAGCACGTCCTCGCGCCCGGTGAGCCGGGCCAGCAGCACGCCCCAGGCCGCCTGGACCAGGGTGTTGAGGGTGACGCCGTAGCGGCGGGCGGTGCGGGCGAGGGCCTCGGTGCTCTCCGGGGAGAGCCCGGTGTGCAGGCGCAGCGGCAGCTGCGGGACGGCCGCCGAGCGGCCGGGGGCGAGCAGGGTGGGCTCGTCGGCGCCGGCCAGGGCGTGGGCCCAGGCGGCGCGGGCGGTGTCGCCGTCGCGCCGGGTGATCCAGCGCAGGTACTCGCGGTACGGGGCGGCCGGGGCCATCGGCTGCTCGAAGTACAGCGCCCACAGCTCCTCGGCGAACAGCGGGGTCGACCAGCCGTCCAGCAGGATGTGGTGCGCGGAGGCGATCAGCTGGTGGCGCCCGGGGGCGAGCCGGAGCAGGGTGTAGCGCAGCAGCGGCGGGCGGTCGAGGTCGAAGCGGCGGCCGTACTCGGCGGCGGCGATCCGCCCGGCCTCCGCCTCCGGGTCAGCGTGGCCGCTCAGGTCCACGACGGTGAAGGGCAGTTCGACGCCGTCCGGGACGACCTGCACCGGCGGGCCGTCGTGCCGCTGGTGGAAGGCGGCCCGGAGGTTGGGCTGGCGCACCAGCAGCGCCTCGGCGGCGGCGCGCAGCCGGTCGGCGTCCACCGGGCCGTCGAGGTCGAAGGTGACGACCGAGGTGTAGACGTCCGCGCCGTCGGCGTCGTACGCCGAGTGGAAGGCCATGCCCTGCTGGAGCGGCGAGGTCGGCCAGACGTCGACCAGGCGGGCGGGGGCGTGGTGGGCGGCGAGCCCGTCCAGCTCGTCCTGGGTGACGGCGACCAGCGGGAAGTCGGAGGGGGTGTGCCCGCCGGCGTCCGGCCGCTCGGCGTGCTCGGCGAGCGCGCCCAGCGCGGCGAACCAGGCCTCGGCGAAGGCCTGCACCCGCTCCTCGGAGAGCAGCCCGGTGGCGTAGGACCACTGGGCGACCAGCAGCGGGCCCTGCGGGGTGTCCACGGTGGTGGCGTCCAGGCCGAGCACCCGGCCGAGGGCGAGGCCGGTCGCGGCGCCCTCGGACATCGCCTCGGTGCCGGCGAGCACGTCCTCGGAGGTGACGCCCTCGGGCGCGAAGCGGCCCAGGTAGTTGAACTCGATCTGCGGGTCGGCGTGCCCGGCCAGCGCGGCGGCGGTGTCCGGGTTGAGGTGGCGCAGCAGGCCGAAGCCGATGCCGTTGTCGGGGACGGCGCGCAGCTGCTCCTTCACCCGGCCGAGGGCCCGGCCGAGTGCGGGGCCGGCCGCGGTGACCTCGGACCAGGGCAGCGCCCCGGGGGCGAGCCGGACGGGGTAGACGGAGGTGAACCAGCCGGCGGTGCGGTGCAGGTCGACGCCGTCGACGACCTCCTCGCGGCCGTGGCCCTCCACGGTGACCAGCACGGCGCCGTCGGGCCCGGTGGTCTCCTGGCCGCGCCAGTGGCCGAGGGCCAGGGCCAGCCCGGTCAGCAGCACGTCGTTGACCTGGGCGTGGTAGGCGGCGGTGACCTTGGTGAGCAGCGCCCGGGTGGTCGCGGCGGGCAGCACGAGCCGCAGCAGGCCCTCGGTGGCGTAGGTGTCCTGGGCCGGGTCCAGCGGGCGGTCGCCGAGCAGCGGGTCCGGGGTGGCCAACGCGGCCTGCCAGAGCGGGAGTTCGGCGGCCCGGCGGTCGGTGTTGGCCTCGGCGGTGAGGCGCTGGGCCCAGCGGCGGAAGGAGGTGGGCACCGGGGCGAGCTCGACGGCGCGGTCCTCGCGGAGCGCGGCGAGCGCGCCGAGCAGGTCCTCCTCGACGATGCGCCAGGTGACGCCGTCCACCACCAGGTGGTGGATCACCAGCAGCAGCTGCGAGGGCTGCTCCGGGCCGGCGTCGAAGCGCACGGCCTGGACCATCCGGCCGTCCTCGGGCGACAGGCGCCCGCGGGCGGCCTCGGTCTCGGCGCGCAGCGCGTCCGCGTCGGCCCGGCCCTCGACCCGGCGCAGCACGGCGTCGGCGGGGACGGCGCCGGGCTCGGGCACGTGCAGCGTCCAGGGGCGCTCGGCGAGCGGGGAGGTGCGGGCGCGGAACAGGTCGTGGTGGTCGAGCAGGGCCTGGACGGCGGTGGTCAGGTGCTCCCGCGTGGTGCCGGCGGGCAGGGTGAGCAGGGTGGACTGGTAGAAGCTCTCCACCGCGCCGTGCTGGGCGGCCAGCCAGTGCACGATGGGCGTCGGCGGCACCTCGCCGAGGCCGGACCCGGCGGGCTCGACGACGACCGGCCCCTCCAGCGGACGGGCGATCAGCGCCAGCTTCTCGACGGTCGGGGCGAGGAACACCTCGCGCGGGGTGAGCTGGAGGCCCGCGTGCCGGGCCCGGGAGACCAGCTGGATGGCCACGATGGAGTCGCCGCCGAGCTCGAAGAAGGAGTCCGTGACGCCCACCCGGGGCAGGCCCAGCACCTCGCCGAACAGCCGGACCAGGGTGTGCTCCAGCTCGCCGGCGGGGGCGCGGCCGTCCTCCTCGCCGGCGCCGAACACCGGCGCGGGCAGGGCGCGCTTGTCCACCTTGCCGTTGGGCGTGAGCGGCAGCCGGTCGAGCACCACGACGACGGGCACCATGTGGTCGGGCAGCCGCTCGGCGCAGTACGCCCGCAGCTCGGCCGGGTCGGCGGCGCCGACGGTGTAGCCGACCAGCCGGCGCTCGCCCGGGCGGTCCTCGCGGACCAGCACCACGGCCTGGCGCACCTCGGGGTGGGCGGAGAGGGTCTGCTCGATCTCGCCGAGCTCCACCCGGAAGCCGCGGATCTTCACCTGGTCGTCGGCCCGGCCGAGGAAGTCCAGCTGGCCGTCCGGGCGGTAGCTGCCGAGGTCCCCGGTGCGGTACATCCGGTCGCCGGGCTCGCCGTACGGGTCGGCCACGAAGCGCTCGGCGGTCAGGCCCGGGCGGTTCAGGTAGCCGCGGGCCAGGTGCGGGCCGGCCAGGTACAGCTCGCCGACGGTGCCCGGCTCGACCTGGCGCAGCTGCTCGTCCAGCACGTGGATGCGCACGTCCTGGCAGGGGCGGCCGATCGGGGGCAGCTCCTCGCCGGTGAGCGGCTCGCTCATGCTGACGATGACGGTGGCCTCGGTCGGCCCGTAGCTGTTGAGCATCAGCCGGCCGCGGCCGCAGCGGGCGGCCAGCTCGCGGGAGACCGCCTCGCCGCCGCCGATCAGGGTGCGCAGCGAGGGCATCGGCAGGTCGGGCAGGGTGGAGATCATCGCGGTGGCGACGTCGGCGTGGGTGACGCCGAACCGGTCGATCAGGGCGGCCAGCGGCTCGCCGACCAGCTGGCTCTGCTCGCGCGGCAGTACCAGGGCGGCGCCGGTGGTGAGGGCCACGGACAGGTCCGAGACCGAGACGTCGAAGCTGAGCGAGGAGGCCTGGAGCACCCGGCTGCCGGGGCCGACCCCGGTGGCGGCGACCTGGGTGCCGACCATGCTGGGCAGCCCGGTGTGGGTGACGGCCACGCCCTTGGGCACGCCGGTGGAGCCGGAGGTGTAGATGACGTACGCGGTGTTCGGCGCGCTCACCGGCCGCACCCGCTCGGCGGCGGTGAACCGGTCCCCGGAGCGCGCGGCCAGGTCGGCGAGGTGCTCGGCGGAGTCGATCAGCAGCCGGGGGGCGCCGGTCTCCGGCAGCTGGCCGGCGGCCCCGGCGGTGGTGAGCACCAGGGCGGCGCGGGAGTCGGTCAGCATGTGGCGCAGCCGCTCGGCCGGGTAGGCCGGGTCGGCGGGCAGCCAGGCGGCGCCGGTCTTGGCGACGGCGAGGATCGCGGCGATCGCCTCGGGGGACTTCGGCAGGGCCAGCGCGACGACGTCCTCGGTGCCCAGGCCGCGGGCGGCCAGCACCCGGGCCAGCCGGTTGGCGCGGGCGTCCAGCTCGGCGTACGTGAGGGTGGTGCCCTCGGCGTACAGGGCGGGGGCGTCCGGGGTGCGGGCGACCTGGGCGTCGACCAGCTCGGTGAGGGTCGGGCGGGTGTCGGGGCGGGCCAGCCGGGCGGCCAGCGCGGCGGGGGTGGGGGCGTCCGCCAGGACGGACGGTTCCAGGCGGACGCCGAACTCCTCGTGCACGCGGGCCAGCAGCCGCTCGGCGGCGGGCCGGTCGCCGCCCAGGTCGTAGAAGCCCGCCGCGGGGTCGACCGACTCCCGGCCGAGCACCTCCGCGAACAGTCGGCACAGGACCTCGGCCGCTTCCGGCCGCTGCTCGGATCTGTGCGTCTGCTGGACCCCGGACATGTGACTCTCTCCCTCGTGCGGCTGGCTCCCGCGGTGGCGGGAGCGGCGAGCTGGGTTGACCCCGGGGCGGTCGGCCCGGGGGTCGGCGGAGCGATGTTGCGGTCGTCTTGCGGTGCTGCGGTGTGCTTCGTGTGACGTCCGTGCGGCACACGGGTGCGGTGCGGCGGTGCGGAGGGTGGTGGCGCGCCGGTGCTGTTCGATGCACGCGCGTAGACGTCGGACACGGGACCGCGCCGGCGGCGTGACGGTGCGGCCGCGCGGCGGTGACGGGGTGCTGCGGTGGTGTGGTGAGGCGGTGTCGGCGGGTTCCGGCGGTGCGGTGCGCCGACGACCGGGCGAGCGGCCTGGTGAGGGGCGGCTCGGGTGCGGGGCGGTGCCGGGTGAGCGGCGGTCTGCCCCGGGTGCGTTGCCGAGGTGGTGCGCTGTCAGGCGGTGCTTTGCCGGGTGGTGCCCTGCCGGATGGTGCTGTGCCGGGTGCTGCGCCGCCGAGGTGGTGCGACCGGGTGAGCGGCCGTTCGGCGCGGATCCCCGTCCGGCGGCCGCGCGGTGCTCAGCGGTCCGACGGTCGGTGGGCGGTGGCCGGGGTCAGTGCTCGGACAGGTGCGCGATGAGGCTCTTCGGCCGCAGGTCCTGCCAGTTCTGCTCGACGTAGTCGAGGCAGTCCTGTCGTCCGGCGGCACCGAACACCTGCTGCCAACCGGCGGGCACCGGGCTGAAGGCCGGCCACAGCGAGTGCTGGCCCTCGTCGTTCGTCAGGACGAGGTAGCTGGCCTCGGCATCCTCGAACGGGTTCGCCATCGTCGGTTCCTCTCTGTTTCGTAGCTGTGCAGATCTGGTTCGTAGCCGTGCAGAGCAGTGCGAGAAGGGGAGGAGCAGGGTGGTCGGACGTGACCGGATGTGATCAAACGGAGCCGCGGCTCACGGACCCCAGCCGGAGTCCTCGCTGGGGGCGTCGTGGGCGGTGACGGAGACCGTGGACAGGTGCGGCTGGGCGTGGAGCTGGAGGCCGACCACGGCGGCCAGCAGGACGGCGAGCATCCCGAGCATCTTGTGGACGCGGACGGCAAGGCTTGGCATCGCGAATTCCTCTTCCTGAGGAGGGCGGTCTGCCCTCTTCGCTCTGAAATGCATCCTGCCGAAGCCCCAAACGTGCTTGGAAGCTCTCACTGTGATCGTGAACACGCAATGCGGGAACCGGAAGCCCGGTCAGATCGTGCCAAAAACAGACAGACATGATCCAAGTCGTACCTGGGTCTGTCAGATCAGTGGTGGGAACTCCGTGGGCGCGTGGGACATCGCGGAGGACATCGCGGGGCGGAAGCGGGTACTCCGGCCCGCCGCAGCGAGCCCCGGCGCAACTCCTCCCGGACGGCGGGCCAGTCCTCGACCCACGGCCGGCCCGTCCCGGTGGGCGACTCCAGGGCGAGCGTCGCCAGGTAGGCGCGCTTGAGCGCCGCCCGTTCGTCCTGCACCCGCCCCGCGGACTGCTCGATCCGGCGCAGCCGGGCGTGCAGCCGCTCCAGCGCGCCCCCGCCGGTCAGCAGCCGCCGCGCCTCCGGGCCGAAGCGGAAACCGGGGGCCAGCAGCGGCCAGGCCGACCGCCACACCCGGAACACCTCGCGGTGGCTCGGCCCCCACTCCCGCTCGGCCTGGGCCAGCCGCTCCAGCGCCGCCGCCTCGGTCGGCGCCGTACAGGTCTCGCGCAGCGCCCGTGAGAGCGCGCCCCAGTCCTCGCCGGGCGCGTGCCGCAGCGCCGCGTGCAGCAGGTGCGCCACCGAACCGTGCACCACCGTGCGCGGCCACTGCTCGGCCGCCGCCTCCGCCAGCACCGCGCCGGTGCCGCCCACCAGCACCCAGACCTCCCGCACCCCGCGCTCGGCGAGCCCCGCCAGCACCTGCGGCCACTGCTCACCGTCCGCGGCCGGCCACAGGCCCAGCACCTCGCGCCGGCCCTCGGTGGAGACCCCGAGCGCCAGGTGCACCAGCGGCCCGCCCGAGCGGCCGCTGCGCACCGAGTCGACGAAGACCACCGGGTAGACCGGGTCGAGCCGCCGCCCGCGCCGCTCGGCGAGCTCGTCCAGCACCTGGTCGGTGATGGCCGAGACGGTCTCCCGGCTCAGCTCCACGCCGTACACCTCGGCCAGGTGCGCCACCAGCTCGCCCGAACTGAGGCCGCGCGCGGTCAGCGAGATCACCAGCCGGTCGAGCCCGGGCAGCCGCCGGGCGCGGGGGAGGACGGCCTTGGGGGTGAAGCTGCCCTCGCGGTCCCGGGGCACCCGCACCTCGACCGGGCCGATCTCGGTGAGCAGCCGTCTGGCCCGGGCGCCGTTGCGGCCGTTGCCGCCGGGACCGGAGCCGTTGCCGGTGCCGGTGCCGCTGCCGTTGCCGCTGCCGGAGCCGCGCAGGTGCTCCTGGAGTTCGAGCTCCAGGGCGCCCTCGATCAGCTGCTTGGCGAAGGCCTGGAGAATCCCGCCGTCGCCCAGCAGCCGGACCGCGCCGGAGCCGACCTGCGCGGCGGCGGCCTCCGCCAACTGCCGCACCAGGCGCTGGTCCACCAGGCCGGCGAGGGCGGCGGGCGGTGCCGCCGGGTCGGAATCAGCTCGCAACTGGGGGTGCCTTCCGTCTGTAGGCCGTTCCGTGCACCGACCGCCCGCTCCGGACGTCCCGTCGGAACGCCAGGTGCGATGCGCCGGCAATCCCCCGGTCACCGCTGCCGGGTACGGTCACGACCGTGACCCCGGCTCCCCGTTTGCGTGCACGCCCGACTACCGTCAGCCGATGATTTCCGCGCCCTTTGGGCGTACACTCACGGCTGTCGGAGCCCGGGGGGCGGCTTCCGAACGGCAGTCACTTCCATCTTGCCGGTTCGGATGCCTGGCGGTAGCCGGTACGGGCATTCGTGAAACCGCAATGCCGAAGCCGGAAGGATGCCCAGATGTGCCCAAGTCAGGACAACTGCGCGGAAAGGGGAACACCCCAGCTCTGCGACCGGGGCATCGAGTTCTACCGCACGGCGCTGGCCGAGGGGGAGGCGGTCGGCGAAGCCCCCGAATGCCTGCTCGCGATGGGTCTGCTGCGCCCGCTGCCCGGCTCCGGTGACCGGCTCGTCCCCGTCCCGCCCGACATCGCCGCCACCGGACTGGCGCGGCCGCTCGAACTCGCCGTACTGGCCCACCAGGAGCGGCTCGCCGCGCTGCACACCTCCTTCCACGCCGCCGAGCACACCTACCGCGACGTCATGCGGCGCGCCAAGTTGCCGATCCGGCTGCTGGCGGGCGAGGAGATCAACCCCGCGCTGGAGAAGGCCGTCGCCGCCTGCAGCGAGGAACTGCTCACCGCCCAGCCGGGCGGCGGCCGCGGCCCCGAGCAACTGGGCGACGCGCTCCCGCGCGACCTCGCCCTGGCCGGCCGCGGCGTGCGCCAACGCACCCTCTACCAGCACACCGTGCGCTCGCACGGCCCGACGCTGGCCTACATCGAGCAGGTCACCGCCCAGGGCGCCCAGGTGCGCACCCTGAACGAGGTCTTCGACCGGGTGATCATCTGCGACCGCTCCACCGCCTTCATCCCGGCCGGCGCCGACCGCCAGGCCGCCGCGATGCTCATCGAACTCCCGCCGCTGGTCGAGTACCTGCTCAAGATCTTCGAGCTGATGTGGGAGCGCGCCGAGCCCGTCACCTACCAGCAGGGCCACCACCGCCCCCGGCTGCTGACCGCCCGCACCCGGCAGAACGTGCTGCGCCTGATGGTCAACGGCTACACCGACGAGGCCATCGCCTCCCGCCTCGGCATGAGCACCCGCACCGTGTCCAGCCACATCCAGAAGGCCAGCGAACTCCTCGGCAGCCGCAGCCGCGGCCACCTCGGCTACATCATCGCCCGCCAGGGCGTCCTGGACGAACCCCTCGACGAACTCTGACGGGCCCGCGCGCCCGGCGCGTGAGCACGGTAGGGCAGTGGGCTCGGACAACGTGCCGTGCGTATCCTGACCGTCGTCTCCCGCCAGGGAGAGACGCGGCCGTCGGTACCCAGGGCCCCGGCCGCTGCCGAGTTCTCCGACGAGTACGAATGGTGATCATGGAAGCGTCCCGTCCCGACCGTTTGACCTGCCTCGCCGTGTGTGCCGGTGCGGGGGGCCTCGCGCTCGGTCTCGAACAAGCCGGGTTCGATCCGGTGTTGCTGCTCGACAACCGTCCGGTGGCCTGCGAGACGCTGCGGTCGAACCGCCCGGACTGGCACGTCCTCCGGACGGACCTCCTCGACTTCGTTCCGGAGGAGCACCAGGAGTGCTACGACGTGGACCTCCTGGCCGCCGGTCTGCCCCGGGTGAAGGCGAGCGCCGCGGTGAGGCGTGAGGACAGCGCGGAGGAGCTCCGGCTGCTCGATGCGACCGTCATGCTCCTGCACGGCGTGCAGCCCCGTGCCCTGCTCATCGAGAACCTCTCCGAGTTGGCCTCCAAGCCCGCGTACGAGTCCATCCGTTCGGAGGTCGAGACCGAACTCCGACACCTCGGGTACGAGTACGAGTGGTTCGTCGTCAACGCGAAGTGGCACGGCGTGCCTCAGGACCGCAAGCAGGGGATCCTGGTGGCGCTGAAGGAGGGCTCCATGCGTGACTTCGTGCCCCCGGCGCGGGACACCGAGCCACCGCTGACGGTGGGGGAGGCGTTGGGCGTCTCGATGGCCGCCCGCGGATGGCCGCACGCCGCGGCCTGGGCCGCACAGGCCGACGAGGTCGCCCCGACCCTGGTCGGGGGTTCCTGGAATCGCGGTGGGCCGGATCTGGGGCCGACCGGATCGAAGCGGTCCTGGGCCCGCATGCGGGTCAACGGCGGCACCGTCGCCAATGAGGTCCCCGGGCCCGAGGACCTCTGGGACCCGTCACCGGACGGCACGGACATGGTGAAGCTGACGGTCGAGCAGGCGGCGCGGCTGCAGGGCTTCCCCGAGGACTGGACCTTCGCCGGCGGCAAGACGGACCGCTACCGGCAGGTGGGCCACGCGTCACCGCCCCCGGTGGCCCGGGCCTTCGGTCTCGCGATCCGGGCCGCGCTGGGCAACCCGGCGCCGGTACCGTGCGACGGACGGTGAAGGGAGCCGTGCGGCGCTCGTGACACCGGGGCGGGACGACACCGGGGCGGGACGACACCGGCCGTGCCGTCCCGCCCTCGGCGCCCGGTGCTCAGTGGGTGAGCAGGTGCGCGAGGAACCCGATCGACGGGTCCTCCGGGGTGCCGACGAGCAGGGCCCGGTCGAGCAGGCCGTTGTTGTGCTCGCAACTGGTCTCCGGGAGCATCACGCAGGCGTGACAGGCGGCCAGATTGGTGCCACCCGCGCCGGAGACCTCGGTCTCGATGCACAGCGGGTCGGCGGAGCACCACTCGGCACGGTGGACGGCCGAGCTCACGGCCTGGGCCAGGCGGTCGATCTCGCCTTGGGCGACCAGGCCGCCGAGGCTGCCGGCCGAGTCACTGGTGGCCGTGTAGATCAGCACCCCGGCCATCTCGTCGCCCGAGTAGATCCGTTCGCGCAGCGACGCGGCCGGGTAGCCCGAGTCCAGACTCCATTCGTTGATCATCACGTGCGCGAAGGTGTGCAGCAGGGCCATGCGCGGCGTGGTGGGGGAGACCGGGACCCGGGCCGGATCGGAGGCCCGTTCGGTGAGGACCCGCTGGTGGTGGTGCCGCATACGGGCCACCCGGTCGACGACGGCGGGCTGTTCGGCCCAGGCGTCCACCTGCTCCTCGTCGAACCGGAGGAACACCCCCTCGCCGTGGACCTCCATGGCGGGCAACCAGTCGGTGGGAGCGAGCGACAACTGCGCCTCGTGGCCCTCGGCGGAGGTCTCGGGATCGATGACCCGGGTGAAGGACTTCAGGGCGCGGACCTCGCGCAGTTTCTTCACCAGCATCGGGGTGACCAGGCCCAGCTCGGTCAGGGGCTTCTCGTCGCCGATCGGCGGCTCGCAGACGAACTGCTCGGTGTGGTGCCCGGATTCCTCCGGGTTGCCGGCACACAGACGCCGGTACTCCAGGTCGCGCAGGGCCCGGTAGCGCTGCTCCTGGTCCCGATCGGGGGTGTCCTCGGCGGAGGGGTCCTCGGCCTCCATCGCGGAGATCAGGTCCAGGACCTGCTGGGAACTCACCGGGGACGTGGACCCCTTGAAGATGTACTTCAGGTGGATCTCGATCTGGGCGAGGTCGGAACACGCGCGGAGATCGTCCCAGTGCTCGTCCAGGGCGTGCACCCGGGTGTCGCTCCACGGGGGGATGGACAGGGCCGAGCGCAGCACCGGCTGCCAGACGGAGGAGGAGCCGCGTTGGAGCGTCCGGGGCCTCCGGGAGCAGGGGATCCTGTCGGCCCCCTTCAGCCAGGGGCGATCGCCCGGACAGTCGAACCCCAGCTCCTTGAGGGCGCTGGCCCGGAAGGAGCCCTCCATGGACACCTCGGGCACGCCGCAGGAACAGGAGATCACGACGGAACGGAGCGAGGCGGTGCGTCCGGAGGACGTCAGGCTCATCCGACCGCCGCAGAAGCCGCTCTCGGCGCGCCGGCCCCGATGCAGCCACCGCCAGTACGGGAAGTCGGAGATGTGCCCGTCCTCGCAGGCGACCACGAACCGGGAGGGCACCAGCGGCTCGCCGCACTCGCCGCACTCGTTCCGTCCGGGCGGAGAGTTGAACTTCCGTACGTGGTCCAGCGCGTGGCACTCGGGGCAGTGGTGCCAGAGGGGGAAGCGGCGCACCCGGATGCCGTCGCGACTGCCGTCACCGGAAGCGGGCGGCAGACGGAAGTGCGTCACTCCCAGCACCCGGGCGAGACGGGGTTCGCGGATCACCGGGGCCTCGTCGCGCGGCCACTGGTCCGCCGCGCCGTCGATGCCCGAGACGATGAAGGACTCCTGTTCCACGGCGACCAACGAACCCACGCCGTAGGTGGTGATGGCCTGGGCCCGACGGACCGCGCCGCGCCGGGGCAGGTTGTGGGCCGGAGTCGTGGAGCCGGCGGTGCGCCGTCGACGGGACGGGGGCGGGGTCATCGGGATGCCTCCATGAACAGGGCGGACTCGGCGTCGACGTCGCGCAGGGACCACAGGGTCTCCCACGCCTCGACGTCCTCCAGGGCGTCGTCGTAGGGCTTGAGCAGCGAGGGGTTGGAACGCCCGCGCTTCGGTTCGTAGCACAGGTTGCCGTTCGCTTCGGCCTCCTCGTACCACCATCCGACGAACTCCTCGAAGGCCGCGTCGACGTGGTCGACCTCCTCCGGGGAGACGTTCGCGACCCGGTCGAGGATCAGCGGGCGGATCCGCTCCCGCAGTTCCTCGTGGAAGAGGTCGATCCGCCCCGCGTCCTCGTCCCTGCGGGCCGCCGGGATCAGGATGCGGGCCAGTGCGACGATCACCGCGTGCAGGCCACGGTCACGGGCCCGGGCCGAGAACGGCGTCACCGAGGTGGACTCGACCTCGCGGTAGAGCGCGGAGTGGAAGTGCTGGAAGTTCTCGTAGTGCGAACGGTCCCGGGAACGGCTCGAGTTGAGCATCACCGCGACCAGGCCCGGGTGGGCGCGGCCGACCCGGCTGGTGGCCTGGATGTACTCGGCGGTGGTCTGCGGCTGGCCCATGACGGCCATCAGACCGAGTCGGTCCACGTCCACGCCGACGGCGATCATGTTGGTGGCCAGCAGCACGTCCACCACGTCCGCCGTGTCACCGTCCGTCAGCCTGCGCTCGATCTGCTTCAGCCGGGCCGGGATCTCGCTGGCGTCCACCCGGCTGGTCAGCTCGGAGTAGTTCCCGACGGACCGCGGCTCGCTCCCGTCGCGTTCGGCCAGGTGCTCCAGATAGGCCACGACGTCGTCGTGGACCTGGAGTTCGGCGGCGGACAGCAGGCGGAGGCTGTTGAAGTAGCCGACCAGTGTCCAGTAGGCGTCGCGCACCTCCTGGCGCGCGTCGGTCCGCAGTGCCTGGTGGAGCAGCGTGGCGTAGGTGCGGATCAGCAGGGTGGACTGGCTCGTGCCGGGGGTGAGCAGGCCCACGTAGCGGCGCGACGCCTTCTCGTTCGCCGGGGTCTCCACGGCGAACCACGAATCGCGGGCGTCCAGTCCAGCGGGCGGGAACTGCCGTACCTCGCGGGAGAACAGGGCCCTGCCCTGGTCGGCGGCCCGGCGGATGGTCGCGGTGGAGGCGATCACCTTGGGCCGCTCGGCGAGCACGTCGACGGCGGTCTCGTACAGGCCGGTCAGGGTGCCCAGCGGTCCGGAGATCAGGTGCAGCTCGTCCTGCACGATCAACTCCGGCGGAGGGGTGGAGTCCTGACGGTCCCGGTTGAAGAGGGCGGCGGTCTGTTCCCGCCAGGGCATCGAGGCGAACTTGTCGACGGTGGCGATCACCAGGGTGGGCCGGGCCGCGTACACCGCCTGGTCGATCAGGTGCACGGGCAGCCCGTCGGAGAACGCGCAGTCCGTGCCGGGGCAGCGCACGTCCATCCGCTTGGCCTCCTCGTCCACTGCGTAGCGGTGGGCGTCCAGGGCGGTCCCGCACCACGGACAGGCGTGCAACTGGACGGGATTCTCCGTCTGGAGCACCCGGCCGGAGCGGGCGGCGGCGAGCTGCCGGGAGGCCACCTCCAGGGTGTTCGGCGTGGCGGAGCGCCCCACCCACATGCCGATGGAGATCTCCTCGTGGCCCAGTTCCCCGGGGTTCTCCAGCCGCATCCGCTCCATGGCGCAGATCAGGATGGCGGCGCGCTCGAACTGCTGGAGGGTCAGCAGGCGCAGCGTGTAGCGCATCAGGACGGTGACCCCGCCGCCGGCCGGTCCGAGCCGCTTGCGGCGCAGGAAGGTGGTCAGGGCGATCAGGCCCAGGTACGCCTCGGTCTTGCCACCACCGGTGGGGAACCACAGCAGGTCGGACACGCCCCGGTCGGGGTGCTCCGGGTCGTCCACCCCGGCCAGGCACAGCAGTACGAAGGCGATCTGGAACGGACGCCAGCGTGCCGTCGTCGGGTCGGGTTCGCCGATCCGGCCGCTCTTGACCCAGGCGGCCCGGGCCCGCTGGGTCGCCATCGCCCGGTTGGCCAGGCGGAACGCCCACATCAGGTCGGGTTTGTCGCGCAGCAGCGCGATGCCCCCCCGGATCCGTTCCAGGGCCTCGCGGCAGGCGCGGACCTGCTCGGCGGCGGCCGTCTCGTACGAGGTACCGGCGAGTTCGGCGGCTTCGTCCCGCTTCCGCTCGATCCACCGTTCGTAGCCGTCGGCCAGCCCGTCCAGCGCGGCGATCACCTCGGCGTCCCCGGCCTCGGCCAGGCCGAGCATGGTGAGGGCACTCGCGTCGATCGTCGGGTTGGAGTCGGTGAGCAGCACCTCGTGCGTGGGCACGAACTCGGTGCGCACCTCGCTCACTCCCGCCTGCACCACGTCGGTGAGGCCGATCGGGGGCGGGGTCCAGTCCCATACCGCCGCGCAGCCGTGGCCGGTGGCGAAGGTGGGGGCGTGCCGGTGCAGCAGCCTGCTGCTCTCCAGCTCGGGGTCCACGGCGGACAGCGCGGTCGGACGTTCCACGAACGCACTGGACCCGTCGGCGGCACGGACCGTCAGCCCGGCCTGGAACAGGGCGAAGGCGTCCTGGAGCTCCCGCTCGCCGACCCTCTGCTCGTTCACCAGGGTGACCGTGACGGTGACCGTGCCGGTCTCCTTCGACGGGCGGCGGACGTGCACGTCCAGCCGGACCGGTCGGTCGATCGGGTAGTAGTCGCCACGACGGTCCGGGAGGGCGAGGTCGATCGTGACGTCCGCCAGGTCGAGTTCCACCCGACGCCAGTGCTCCCGCTGGTCGGAGGTGGTGCGGGCCTCGCTGCGACGCGCCGAGACCTTGCGCCCTTCGGCGTCCTCCGGCTCGTACACGGCGGCACGGGCCGAGACCACGATCTCCCGGCACACGGTGGGGTCGACCGCGAAGGTCAGACCGACACTGGACGGCCGTCGACCGCCGGAGTCGTGGTGGTCGACGGACGGGCCGGACTCGTCGAGGCCGGCCGACCTGGGCAGGGGCTCCTCGTCGAGGCCGCTCTGTTCCTCGTCGTCCTCCTCGAGACGACGGCTCGCCGCGGCGTCCGCCGGGCGCGGGTAGAGCACGCCGATGGGATAGCGGGTGATCGGGGCGTCCTGGTCCAGGACCTCGGCCCGGTCCTCGGCGGAGTCCCCGATGTCGGGGCCCAGCAGCTCCCGGCGGAGCCGGGACACCAGGTCCTCACGGACCCGGTAGTGCTCGGCGTGCCGCCCTGCGTGGATGGTCATTCCTGCTCCTCCTGGGTTCCGGTGGTGTGCCGGAACCGTCCGATTCCGCTGATGCGAGGGGCGATCCACACCCCGTGGTCGCCGAGGCCCGCGTTGGCCCCGGCGGCCGGACTGCCCGCGACCGACTCCAGGCAGTCGATGCGCAGACCGGAGATCTCCTCGGGCCAGCGGATCTCCCACGTGGAGCCGACCTTGAGGACGGAGTGCAACTGACTCCGGAAGACCTCGGAGGCGTCGCCGATCTCCCGCCCTTCGTGCAGCAGGGCGTACCGAGGGCTCTGCTCGGCGCCCATGGGGAGGGCGTCACGCAGCCGGAACGACACCGCGTCCCCCGGCCGTACCCGCTCCAGCAGGTAAGCCTGGGCGCCGGGGGCGTCACCGACGGCGTCGGCCGGTTCCAGGGCGTCCACGTCTCCGGCCCGCACTTCGATGCCGTCGCGCCGCCACTGCAGACGCTGGTTCGGGACTCCCCGGTACAGCCGGCCGGTCGGCTTGTGCCTGAGCACCGTCACCGTGTCAGGCGGGGCGACCCGGTACAGGTCCTCCCGCGCCCGGGTCATCGCCACGTAGAGCGCGCGGGCCTCGGCGGGAACGTCCGGTGCCTCGGTGCGGCGACGCAGTTCGGCGACGGTCGGCGGGTTGAGCACGATCACCCGGTCGAACTCCAGGCCCTTGGAGCGGTGCACCGTGGACACCACGAGCCGGGCCGGTTCCGGATCGGCCAACTCGTCCGGGAACCGGCGCTCCGCCACCAGACGGCGCAACCGCACCACGTCGAGGGTGCCCCGCCCGGCGCCGCGTGCCGCCGGGCGCAGGGAGCGCCACACCCGGTCGAGGTCGGTCTCCTCGGGCAGGGGGATCGCGGCGAGCAGGTCGCGCAGTCGCTCCTCGGCCAGGGTGGCGGCCGCGGTCCGACGCAGCACCTCGGCGACCCAGTACGGCACCGGCCGGTCCCGGAGCGGGCGGCGCAGGGCGTGCGGGACGCCCTGGGTGTGCAGCAGCTCCGAGACGACCAGAGCCTGCCGGTTGTCGCGGCACAGGATCGCGCAGGTGCCGGGGAACGACCGCAGCGTGTCCAGCGTGAACGAGTCGGTGAACGAGCCCAGGTCGGGCAGATCGAGCAGCAGCTCGCGCAGCTCCTCGTGGAGGCGTTCGGCGGCCGCGTCCGCGCCTTCGGGGGCGCTGCCGACGGCCTGGACGGCGGGGCCGAGCGGGAGCGCGGTGCGCGCCTCGGGGGTGACGGCCCGGAAGTTGCGGGTCAGTCGCAGCTCCTCCAGGTCGTCGGCATAGGAGATCCGCACCCAGCGGAGGAAGAGGTCGGCGCGATCGGCGTACTCCTCCGGGTCCTCGATCTGGAAGTCGTAGATCGCCTGGGCGGAGTCGCCGACCAGGGTGAACCCGCAGGAGTCCTGGAGCCGGTCGAGCAACGACTCCACCATCTCCCGGCGGGCGCCCACCAGGTCCTGCACCTCGTCGATGATCACGTGCGTGGGCGGGCCTGCCTCCAGGGACTCCAGCGCGCCCTTCTCGATCGCGTCGGTGGCCGCCCGGATCCGTTCGTCGAACGAGAGCGCCGACCACTCCCCGTCCGGGTGCGCCTGGAGCAGCAGGGAGTAGGCCCAGGAGTCGAAGGTCTGTACCCGTACCCGTCGCGCGTGTTCCCCGTGTCGGGCGATCCGGTCCCGCAGTTCCCGGACGGCGGCGCGGGAGAAGCTGAGGACCAGCAGCTCGGACGCCTCCAGCGCCTCGTCCGGGTCGGTGTGTCCGACGAGCGCGTCCATGCGGCGCACCAGGGTGTGGGTCTTGCCCGTCCCCGCTCCCGCGGTGACCAGCAGCCGGGTGTCCCACGGCCGGTCCACGACGGCCTGCTGTTCGGCGGTGAGGACGGGGCCGTCCTCGGGGTGGGTGGTCATCGGTTGCTCCACAGGTGCTCGAACTGCGTGAAGGCGAGGGCGGTGTCGAAGTTCCGGATGTTGTCGCGGACGTTGAGGATGAGGCAGGTGTCCTTGCCGCCGTTGCGGGGGCCGCGCAGACCGCGGCCGATCATCTGCTGGTACACGTTGGGGCTGTAGACGGGCCGGGCGACGACGACCGCGCGGGTGGCGGGGGCGTCGAAGCCCTGGGTGAGCACCCCGTAGTTGGTGAGCACGCGTACTCGGCCGTCACGGAAGTCCCGGATCCTGGAACGACGGTCGCTGTCGGAGGTGGTGGCGTCCACCGAGGAAGCCGAGATCCCGCGGTCCATCAGCATGGCCGCCAGGTACTTGGCGTGCTCCACGGAGGTGGCGAAGACCAGCACCGGCCAGTTCGCGTCCATGTCCGCGACCTCGTCGACGATGCGGCGGCTGCGGTCGTGGTCGTCGGCCAGACGCTGCTCGGCGGCCTTGGACAGCAGACTGAACTGCTCGGCGCTCTCCCGCTCCTGGCGCGACAGCTCGATGGTGCCGCCGGTCAGCTCCTTGTGCTCGACGTGTGCCAGTACACCGATCTCCTGGAGGTGGCCGTAGGCGTCGTCGGAGGGGAAGACGCCCTCGTCCAGCCGACGGGTGCCGAACCTGTTGACCAGCCGGCGGGTCTCCTCCTCGTTGTGGCCGCGGAACGGGGTGGCGGTGAGACCGAGGAGGTGCCGATCCGTCCGGTGCTGGGTCAGGCCGAGCAGGCTCAGGATCTCGGTGTAGCTCGGGCTGGTGGCCACGTGCGCCTCGTCCACCACCACCAGGGCGGCGGCCCGCAGCCAGGCGTAGCGGTCGGTGTCGAGGCACACCCGCAGCTTGGCGTCGGTGGCCACCACGAGCTGCGGCCCGTCGGTGACCGGGGCGGCCTCGTTCGAGGTCCACAGCCGGTTGATCGTCAGCCGCTCCTGCGCGCCGGCCTTGCTCCAGACGAACTGCCAGCTCTGTACGGCCTGTTCGCACAGTTCCTCGGTCTGGGCGATCCACAGGATCGGACCGTTCAGCTCACCGGCCTGCTTGACCCAACGGATGACGGCTTCGGCGGTGACCCGCGTCTTGCCGGCGCCGGTGGGCAGGGAGAGCATGGCGCGCTGCGGGGCGAGTCGGTCCAGCATCTCGAAGATGTTGAGGGCGAGACGTTCCTGGTACTCGTGCAGGCGGGGGAAGTCCCGGGGGCCGTCCACGGTCAGGCTCTGTTCGAGGGCCGGGGCCCGGTATCCGGCAAAGGGCGCGGGCAGGCCGAGATCGGCGACGAAGGAGACCGCCGCCGGGCCCCCGGTGTAGGAGGACGGGGCGCTCGGGAAGCGTTCCTGGATGTCGCGCGCATGGGTCTTGAGCACGCTGTCGCCGTGCGCGTTGAACGCCATCTGCGCGATCCGGCGACCGGTGGGCTCCGGCCCGTCCGGATCCTGGCGCTCGGCGTCCATGAGTCCTGAGGGGAGCCGGTCGCGCAGGGCCTCTGCACCGATCAGCAGTTCCAGCTTGGCCGTCACGTCCTCGGCCTCGCGGATCGCCTTGAGCGAGGAACGCACCTTCTCGTCCTGCTCCTGACGGACCTGCGCCTCCAGGAGCGCCCGGCAGCCGGCCTCTCCCATCCGCAGACCCAACTCGCGGTCCACGGCCCGGAGCGTGCCCAGCCGGTCCAGCGAGTCCACGACCTTGATCACGTTGCCCTGGCGGGCGCTCGCCAGGGACTTCGCCCGGGCACCGTGCGGGGTACGGACGACCTCCTCCAGCGTGGAGCAGCGCAGCAGCGAGTAGGTGCCGACCGAGCCGCCCATCTTCTGCCGCAGCGTCGGGAACTCCTCGTCCAGCGGAACCGGCTCCACGCTCGACTCGTGCCGGGTCTCCCGGCTGACGACGTCGTCGTGGCGCAGCATGCCCCACTGCTCGACCATGAGGTCGGCGGACTCCTGGTCCGGCATCAGCAGCGCGGGCACCCGCTCGGCCTGCAAGGAGCGGTACTCCTCCGGGTCCGCGGCGACGGCGATCTCGCCGTCCGCCCGGGTGTCCCAGGCGTCGCCGATCCGGCAGCGGGTCAGCGAGTCCTCGGGGAAGGGGATCTCCAACCGGGTCAGCAGGGCGTAGGTGGAACCGACGAAGGTGTCGTCCTCGCTCTCCTGGAGCTTCTCCAGGAGCTGCTCCCACTGCTTCGTACGGACCTTCTCGACGCTGTCCGCGAGCCCGAGCTTCCGGGACTTCTCCTCGCTGATCGACGCCACCGGGAGCACATCACGGTAGCCGCCGAGCTGCGGTCCCACGGCTTCCTTGAGGGGCCTGAGGCCCTGGGACGTCTCGATCAGACCGTGCCGGGAGATCATCCACCGGATGGGGGACTGCACCGATCGACGGGAGTCGACCTGGGCCCCGATCTGCAGGGTCCAGTGCTCGACCAGCGCGTCCTCCGGCAGCGCCCGGACGAAGGCCGCGCGGGCCGGCTCCGAGAGCCGGGGCAGCAGGTGCAGGGGCCCACCGACGGGCGAACCGTCGATCCTGATCCTGGCCAGGGTCGGCCGACTCGCCCGGTCGTCGAGCGTGCGGCAGTACGCCGCGTGCGCGGCGGCCCGGTACTCCTCGAACCAGGGCTCCTCCTCGGGCCTGTGCTTGCCGGTCGGGCGGTCCCGCAGGCCCAACTCGCGGAAGAATCCCGCGTCGTCGGAGTGGAAGCGCATGTCCACCGCGATCTCGGGGTCGCTCTCCGCGGTGACGACGACACCGGGCAGCATGCAGTCGCGCATGGTGTGGAAGCGGCCGTCCGCCGTCCGCACCATCAGCGTCTCCAGGGGCGCGTCCACCCGAGTGGTCACCTCATGGCCCACCACGGAGGCACCCGCCCGGTGGAAGAGCTCCCAGAACCGGTTCCACTCCTGCGGGCCGTACGAGCCGAAGCCCTGGTCGAGGACGCTCACGAAGCGCCCCCGGACGTCGGCTTCCTGGATGCCGAGGGCGGTGAGGGCGGAGTGCAGCGACGGGTCGTCGGACAGGGCGCGGTCCACGTAGACCAGCGACTCCCGCAGGCCGTCCTCCTCGGTGCGGCGGTACACCACGCTTCCCCGAGGGGCGACCAGGCCGTTCTCCTCGGTGAGCACGATCCTGGCCGTGCGGGCCTCCGCGGCGCAGCCGGCGTTCGAAGCGATCATGTCGGCGACGATCCGGACGGCCGTCGCCGAAGCCTCGGCCGTGCCGTCGGAGACCAGCGCCTCGAGCCACTCGACGATCGAGGCCCGCTGCCGGCGGGCGGCGGCCAGGATGTGCTGGACCTTGCCCGTGCGCAGGTCGGTGGCCTCGGCCGAGGGGTGCACCCAGTCGCGAGGGCGCCCGGGGTACGCGTGCCAGGACCGAAGCCAGCGGTTGACCGCGGTGCCGTCCTTCCCCAGGTCCGGGTGGATGTTCAGGCTGCCGGGGACGCGCAGGACACCGTCCTGGTCGGGCAGCGACGGCCGCACCGCGGTGGTGGCCCAGATCTGCTCGGTGAGCAGCCGGTCGGCCCAACTGATCGTCTCCACGCCCTTGGAACGGCCCGGCAGCAGCGGGAGGTACGCGCCGGGGTCCTCCGCCGGCGCGAGTTCGGGCAGCGAGTCGACCACCAGGCCGGCGGCGGTCCGGATCATCTCGACGTTGAACGGCGAGGAGTCCAGCAGGTTCTGCCGGTCCTCGTTGGTCTTCCACGCCCCGTTCAGGATGCCGCTGAGGGTCATCTCGTACTTGGTCGGGAAGAACGACCAGAACCGGCCCCGCCCCTTGGCGTCGGCGTAGCCGAGCAGGCCGGTCCGCTCGTCCGTGTTGTAGGCCGGGACCGCCCAGGCCAGGTCGACGGTCAGCCGGTCGTGCAGCTCGCCCGCGTCGCGTCGGGCGACCTCGGTCGGTTCGTGGGTGCGGGTGAAGACCCGCCACTGCGAGGTCGCCGGCGGCTTGCCGACCCGTTCCTCCTGGATCGTGTGCAGGTTGCCGACCCGCTCGGCCTGGAGGGCCCGGCGCGCGATCGGGCGGGGCCGGCGGTCCTCCAGGACCACCTGGCCCACGTGCGGGGAGAACAGGTGGAAGCCGGACGGGAATTCCTCGCGGGTGTCGTGACCGGCGGTGCCCTGGTGGCCGTGCATGTCCTTGCCCAGCCGATCGGCGGCGCCGGGCAGCAGCGGGAGACGGACCACCGTGGTGGCCCACGCCAGCAGTTCGTCCAGCACCTGGTCCTTGAGGCGCTCGGCCGCCATGTCCAGCTCGCGGGCCATGCGCAGTACGGGTGCCTCGAACTCCGCGCCGAACCGCTCGCGCACCCCGGGCACGTTGCGGATCAGCTCGAACGACCAGGCCCGGTCGAAGCCGAAGCTGCCCTCGCGGCTGAAGAATTCGGGCGCGTCGGTCACCACCAGGACCGACTTCACCCCCACACCGAACCGGCCGATCTGCCCGCCGCGCTTGCGGGACGTGCTCATGCGCAGGATGGTCTCCGCGCCGTCGGGCGTCACCGGGTCGCCCTGGTTGGCGCAGTACAGATGGGTGCCGGTGAGGACGACGTGGATCCGGCCGCCGGGCTCGTCGCGCAGCTCGTCGGCCGCGTTCTGGACGAGTTCGAAGAGCTGCCGGTCGCCGTACCCGCCCTGGGTGATGCGGCGTTCGCCGTTGGCGTGTTCGGGGATCAGGCCCGGGTCGACGGCATAGGTCTCCAGGACACGGAGGGACTGCTCGACGACGGTGCGGATCACGGGGGACTGCGGGTCGGCCACGAATGGTTCCACTTCGGGTGCGGAGGAAAGGTGGGCGCGAGGACTGTCGGACGTTCCGTCAGTGGGTGCGGTGAACGGTGACCGTGACGATGTAGCTGCGAGTGCGGCCGGTGATGCGCTGACACTGGCCGGGGTTCCGGCGCGGGCGGCGAGCCTGGGCCTCGGTGTCACGGATGGCGTTCCGGTAGATGGCGACCATGTCGGGGGTCAGGTCGTGCAGGTAGAGGTACACGCCCAGGGCCTGCGGGTCGTCGGCGAGCGCGTCGCAGGTGGAGACGATGGAACGCATGTGGTGGTTCGGGGAGTGCTTCGGGGACACCGCGGTACCTGCGCTTTCGCATTCGTGGGATTGCACGACGGGATGGTGCGAACTGGTGCAGGAGGAGAACGGGCCGCGCGAGGATCCACGGAATCCGCGAAGGAATTCCGGAGGCAGCCGTAGAGTATTCCCCCCCAGGAAAAAGATGTACCACACCCCGTGCCAGGGCTTCCTTCCGCGGCTCCTGCCGTGGAATTGGCAACGACCTTACCCGCGGCTCCGGCGTCCTGCAACTGTGGTCATAAGGGGCCATCGGGTTAATTCGGACAAGAGGGCGAGGGCTCTCGATTCCTTTTTCTCGATTGCGTCCAATGCCTTCCCGCATTGAAGCCGGCGCCTGTCAAGGGTTTGTTGACAAGATGGTGACCCTGTCAACCGTGCGTGCTATCGTGGCTCTCACCTCGTGAAACAGGCCATGCGGAAGCAGGTGGGACGTGAAGGCGGCTGAGGAGTTCGGCCCCTGGCTGGCGCGCCAGCTCAGGAATGCAGGGAAGAGCCAGACCGATCTGGCGATCGACCTGGAAGTGACCCGGGCCGCCGTCTCGGCTTGGATCGTGGGACGCTCCGTGCCCCGGGACGACACCGTCCGGCGCATCGCCGAAGTGCTCAACACCGACCTGGAGACCATCCACACCCGCAGCGCCGACGCCCAACTCGGCCTGCCCGTCGACTGGTACCACCGGCCGGCCCACCCCGACGGCGGCCGGGAGTACGGCAACGCCGCCGCCTTCGCCTTCGAGGCGGATGTATCGGTACTCGCCCGCGAAGCCACCCAGAACAGTCTCGACGCCCGCCTCGATCCGGCCGAGCCGGTCCGCGTACGCTACACCCTGCACGAGCTCACCGGGGAGACTCTCGCCCGGTTCCGCGAGGCCATCCGATGGGATCGCCTGTCTCCGCACTACGAGGCGCTCACCGCCGACGGCGGGAAGCAGAGCAAGGTGTCGCGCACGATCGCGGCCGGGCTGCGCGACATGTACCAGAACGACCGCCTGGTGCTGCTCCGGGTCGACGACTACAACGCCACCGGCCTGACCGGTGATGACTACGCGGACGGGCTCTTCGCCGCCGTGGTCCGTCGTCAACTCGACAGCCACAAACGGGATCTCGGCGCAGGTGGTTCCTACGGTCTGGGCAAGGCCACACTGTGGGCGACCAGCCGACTCGGCCTGGTGCTGATCAACTCGACCCTCTCCGAACCACACGAGGGGCGCACCGAGCGACGGCTCATCGGCCGACTCGACCTGCCCTGGCGCGAGGTCGACGGTCGGGCGTGCGCCGGCCCGGCCTGGTTCGGACGTGCCGACCCGGTCAACGGGGCCGCGGAAGTGGTCCGTTCCTGGTGGGCGGACGAAGAGACCGTGGAGAATCTCCATCTCACCCGTGAGAGCGGGGCCCCCGGCACGTCGTTCCTCATCGTCGGCGCCCACGACGTGGCCAGCCTTTCGGCCGTCAACGGTGCCGTGGACGAGGAGGAGACCACCGAGGACGACGACTCCATCCACCGCATGCACGCCCGACTGGTCGACGCGCTCGGTCGCAACTTCTGGGCCGCGATGACCGGCGGCGGTGAGCACAGGCCGCACCTGGAGGCGTCCGTCCGTACCTATCGCAACGGCGAAGAACTCATTCGAGAGGAGCACGTGGACCCGGCCGCGGCCCAGCCCGCCCGGACCCGTGCGCTGCGGGCCTTCCTGGAGGGCGCCACCGTCGACCGTCTCACCGGACGCGGTCAGGTCGCCCGGGCCACCGTGACGCTCAAGGTTCCGCTCCACGGCGGCGGCCCGGCACATGGTTTCGTGCCGCACGAGGCCGTGGTCCTGGTCACCGACGCCGAGGACGCCGACGGTCGCTCCAACCGCGTGGTCTCCATGCGGGGCAACCGTATGACGGTCAAGGACAGTGCCGTTCCCAATATGCCGATCGGCACCAACCCTTTTCAGGCCGTCCTCCTCACCGGCCGCGCGGCGGGCCCGGACGCGCTCGGCGCCGAGGCTGCCGAGGAGTTCCTCCGGGCCTCCGAGCCGCCGGAGCACAACAAGTGGGGGCAGACGGAGGAGCTGCGGCTCTCCTACTCCCCCTCCGCCTACCGGCGCATCAACAACCTGACCACCGAGGTGAACGCCGCCGTGCGTGACCTCGTCGCCATTCCCAAGGCCAAGCGCCGCAACGGGGGAGAAGCCAAGATCGCCGGTCGGCTCAAGGTCGGCGGCGCGACGAAGAAGCGGCCGCGTCAGGCGGCCGCCGCGGCCCTGCCCGAACTGGACAACGTGGATGCGGTGATCGACGAGACGGGGGCCTGGTCGGTCACCGTGGACCTCCGGATCCCGTCCGGAGCGGATTCGGGCCGTCCGGTCACGCCGGTCGCCAAGTTCGACGTGCGCTCCGGCCCGCGGCCGGCCGCGCCGTGGAAGGAGCTCGTCGCCGTCACCGGCTGCGAGGTGGTCGACGGATCCCTGCACCTGTCACCGGGCAGCCGCAAGGCCGTTTTCCGAGGCGTCACCGACGTCTCCCGCCACCCGGTCCGGGCCCAACTCACCGGACTCGTCGTCGAACTCCGCAGCGGAAAGGAGGAGCAGGCGTGAAGGTCTACCCCTACCGACGATTCACCGGAACCGTGTCCTGGCGCGTCGACAGCGCCCAGCTCAAGGCCGAGGGCGAGCCCTGGGAGGATCTGGAGAGCAAGTACCTCTCCACCATCGAACGCGTCGTCGCCCTCGGGCCGGACGAGGACCGCCCCGACTGGACCCAGGCCCGGCTCCGCCTGTCCGTCGAACTCCCGGCGAAGGCCGTGGACCCGTCCGGGCCCTGGCAGAACGTCAAGGTCGTCGCGGTTCTCGCCGAGCGTGCCACCAACACCCGTACGACGACGGAGTTCTCCCCGGTCTCCGAGGACGGTCGCGCGCGGACGGCCGAGCTCTACCTGTACCGGTGCGACCTCCTCGATCGTTCCTCGCTCACTGTGCACGTGGTGGCCACCGTGGACGGCGTGCCCGGCCGGGTGATCGCCACCTCCGACGTGGAGTGGTTCGTCGACGTGATCGAGGCCGTTCCGTCGCTCGCCCGTGAACTCGACGTCAAGATGCTCAAGTTCGGGTCCGGAGCGAGTCGGCTCCAGCAGTTCAAGGACTCGCCGTGGCTGGTCGACACCACCGGCCGCATCCCGCTCGTGCGCGTCAACTCCGACTTCGACGGGCTCGGCGACCTGATCGGCGCCGACGGCGGAAGCGGCCCGGAGAAGACCGTCCGGGAGCTCCTGCTCGCCCAGATGTGCTCCGAGGTCTGGACGGCGGTCTTCCACTCCGCCGTCGGCGACCTGGAGGTCGAGGAGGACGGCACCCCGGTCTTCCCGCACGGCTGGCAGGGCGAGGTGCTCCGGGAGATGCTCCCGGACGTGTACGCCGACCGTGAGCCGGAGGCCGCCCTGCGGGCGGTCCACAGGGCTCGCACCGGGGCGACCGCCGCCGGTTGGGGGGAACTCCAATCCCGGATCCACTACGCCGCCTCCCGGCGGGCAGGCGTCCCCCGGACGCTCTCCGCCACCATCCACGACCTGGAACGCCTCACGCAGGGGGACGACGCATGACCGACCGGCCCGACCACCTCCCGGGGCGGCTCGCCCTGCTGCCCGGCGCCGAGGCGACGGAGTTCGTCACCGAGGGCCTGCTCACCGGTCGTGAGAGCGTGCCGAGCATCAAGCTCAACCAGGTCACCGAACCGCTCCCGCACGCCGACCGACGCGGCGAACTGCAACCCGTCCGCGACCTGGTCGATGACGCCATGGCCTACTGCCGGGCCGGCGGGCTCAAGGTCACCCAGGCCGACGCCTGGCTGGCTCCCCGCCTCCACGCCGTGCTCCGACTCACCCGCCGCGAGGCGGCCGACCCCGGCTTCTGGAACTACCTCGCCCTCGGCGTCGCCCCGGACTACGTGGTCTGGCGGCACCTGGCGGAACCCAAGGACGGCAAGCCGGCCAAGGTGGCGTCCGACCGCTTTCGCGGGACGTACCACAAGCAGGCCTTCTCCCGGCTGTGGTGGGCGGCCGAACTCTTCCGCGACGGGGCGGACTACGCCCCCGTGGTCGCGGCCTGCGGCAACCAGGACATCCTGAACACGGCGCTACGGATGTCCGTGATCAATCACCGGCCGACCGCGCAGGCGATCGCGCGGCTGGTCGCGAAGGGAACGGTCACCGGTGGGCGCGAGGCGAACGCCCTGGCCGGGGCCGTCAACGCCTCCGCGGCGACCCTGATGTACGACGTGATCGCACCCGACCACCCCGATCGCGACCCTCGCCCGTTGCTGGACTGGATCGACGAGGCCGAGACCGCCCGCCAGGTGTCACGGAACGCGCTCCCGGCGGGCCCCGCTGAGGAACCCGCGCCGGAGCTGTCCGTGAGCGTGTTGGTGGACTACTTCGCCGACCTCTTCGCGGACGCACCGGTCCGGGGGCGGGACGTGGCAGCGGCGGAGGTCGATGCGGATGCCTGATCTTCGGGCCTCGGGCAGTTGGTGCCGCAGCCCTTCTCGGTATCGCAGCCTTCCAGGCGGAGCTTCTTGTACTTTGGCGACTCCGTGTCGAGCCGGGCCCAGCGCTTCCGTAGGACCTTCTCCGAGGGAAGTGGGATGTTCAGCGCCGCTGCCAGCACGTGCATGCCGAACAGTGGAGGCACCGCGTTGCCCACCTGCTGGGACCGGTCGCCACCGTCCCAGGGGTAGTTGGGCGGGAAGGACTGGAGGACACCGGCCTCGTCGATGGTCAGGCGATCCGGGGTGAGCGGTTCGCCGTTCGGGTGTCGTCGGACGGCGTTACGGGACACCTTCCCGGTGACGGTGAACGACGGCTGCCGGTACGTACGGATGCCACGCTTCTTGGGGTCGCCGCCGCTGCCGTAGTTCGACACGATCTCGAAGGGAGGCTGTCGGTCGGTGAGGACGTCCTCCATCGGGACCCAGGGCAGTAGCGGCGCCGCGACCCCGTCCACCGGCAGTGCGGTTCGGATGTCCTGGGGGCTGCCCTGTTCGGGCTTGCGTAGGTTGAAGATGTGGTGGGTGGGCGCCGGGAGCCGTGGAGCGTCGTACTCGGCGAGCCGGGCGATCAGGATCGTGCGGCGACGGGTCTGGGGAACGCCGTATGCCTCGGTGTGCAAGGTCTTGACCTCGGCGACATTGTACCGGACTCGCGTCCCGTTCTCCCGAGGCAGGCCTTTGTCCAGAGCGACCTTGTAGACCTCCCAGAGCGCCTTGACCGCGGGAACCTGCTCCAGAACGATCACGTCGAACGGTCGCCGGTCCCGCTTCTCGCTGTCGAGGGCCTTGATCGCGTATCGGAGCGGCTCCAAGACCAGGGCGGTTCGGGGATCGCCACCCATCCTCTCCAACTGCTCGTCGATCTCGTCCTCGCCGGCCCCGTCCACCAGTTGGTGGATGAGTTTCTCGACCTTCTCCAGGGCCTTGCGCCCCGCGCCGTTCCCGGCCACGGAGTACGTTTGGCAGGGCGGACCGCCCGCCAGCACATTCAGGTCTGCGTCGAGTTCCTCGAACCGCTTGCGTCGGACCGTGCTGACGTCCGCGTGCCACGTCCTGAGCCCGGCCGCGTAACGCGTGTCACAGGCATCTTTGTCCCACTCGATCCCGAGCGATTCGACGCCGAGCATCTTTGCGGCCACGTCAAGACCGCCCGGACCGGCGAAAAGGTCGAGAATGTGCGGCTTCGCGGGGATGGAACGGGCTGCGTCCGAGCTGGTCATGTGGCCAGAGTCTAGCCGGCGATGGAGGGTCTGACGTACTCGGTCGGTTCGGATGCGGGCTGCGGTCCATGGCTCGCCCGCCGCTCGCGCACCAAGGCGACGATCCGCTCGGCGGCCTCGGCGGCGTTCTCGTGTTCCCAGACGCGGACGGACAGCCAGCCGGCGTCGGCGAGGCGGGCGTCCGTGTCGACATCCCGAGCGCGGTTCTTCTCGATCTTCTCGCGCCAGAAGTCGGCGTTGTTCTTCGGCCATGTCGCGTGCTCGGGGCAACCATGCCAGAAGCAGCCGTCGACGAAGACCGCGACGCGCGCGGGGCCGAAGAGGACATCGGCCTCACGGCGTACGCCCTTGAGCGGTTTGCGGTGGACGCGGTAGCGGAGCCCCGCGGCGTGCAGGGTCCTGCGGAGGGTGACCTCGATACCGGTGTCGTGACTGCGCTGCTTGCTCATCCGGGCGCGGATCTTCGGAGTGGTCTCCAGGGAGGGCATGATCCCATTCTGGCTCCGGACACCGACAACGCGTCGAGCGGAGCATGACCACCGCCGGACCCGCCCGGTGGCGCTTTCGGCGGTGCGCGCGGCCTTATGACAACGGCATTGACGTGTGGCGGCGCCGCCGGTTTCATGGCTCGCACTTCCGGCCCGCGTCACCCCCCACGACCGGTACGGGAGCTTCCCCCACACGCGCACCCCACGACCAAGGCGGTGATCCGTTGGCATCGACGGTGAAGGACACGGGCGGCGGTCCGAGAGCGGACGCGGCAGGAACGCACGTCGCGATGCACAAGTCGCTCGGTCTGCTGGACGGGGCGGCGATCGCCGCCTCCAGCACGGCCGCCACCAGCAGCATCGGGATCGGCCTGGGCCTGATGGCCGGGGTGGTCGGCCTGCACCTTCCGGCGATCATGCTGCTGGCCTTCCTGCCGGTGCTCGCCATCGCCGGCGGGTACGGGCGGCTGAACGCCGTCGAGCCGGACGCGGGCAGCAGCTACCGGTGGGTCGGGCGCACCCTCAGCCCGTGGCTGGGCTTCCTCACCGGGTGGGTGAACACCGTGGGGACCGTCGTCTTCATGGCGTACACCACGACCGTCACCGGCTCCTCGATCGTCCAGCTGCTCGACCAGGCCCACGTCCGCAGCGTGGCCGGGCTGCGGCTCGACGCCGACTCCACCGTCCAGTGCACCCTGATCGGCCTGGTGGTGCTGGTGGGCGCCGCGCTGGTCGCGGTGCGCGGACTGGACCTGGCGGCCCGGCTGCAGAAGGCGCTGCTGGTCTTCGAGTACGCCGTCCTGCTCGGCTTCTGCGGCTACGGGCTGTTCGCCGGCGACCAGCCGTTCTCGCTCCAGTGGTTCAACCCCTTCGACATCCCCTCCTTCGACGCCGTCGCCCAGGGCATGGTGCTGGCGGTGTTCTGCTACTGGGGCTTCGAGTCAGTGTTCAGCGTCGGCGAGGAGGTGCGCGACCCGCGGGACGCCTCCCGGGGCGGCCTGCTGGCCCTGGTGGTGATGCTGGCGCTGTTCCTGCTCGCCGGCACCGCCTTCCAGCGGGTCCTGCCGATCGACGAGCTGGCCGACAACGGCGCCCACGGGCTGACCTACTTCGGCACGAAGCTGGCCGAACAGCCGCTGGCCGCACTGCCGTTGATCGCGCTGATGTTCTCCGCGGTGGCCTCGCTGCAGTCCTCGGTGATCCCGACCGCGCGCGGGATGTACGCGATGGGGCGCGACCGGGTGCTCGGCCCGGTCTGGACCCGCCTGCACCCCCGGCACGCCACGCCCGCCGTCGGCACCCTGCTGATCACCGGCGTCGCCGTCGCCCTGGCGCTGGCCTCCATCGCCATCCCGACCGTCAACGACCTGATCTCGGCCGCGGTCAACGCGATCGGCATCGTCGTCGCCCTCTACTACGCGCTGACCGCCGTCGCGGCCGCCGTCCGGTTCCGCCACCTGCTGCGCACCGCCCCGCTGGAGGGGCTGCGCGCGGTGGTCGGGCCGTTGCTGGGCGCGGCGGCGCTGCTCGCCGTCGGCGGCTACCTCGCCTGGACCTTCTACGACTCCACGGACCACTTCGAACTCGCCGCCGACAACGGTTGGTTCGAGCTGTCCGTGGTGATCATGATGATCGTCAGCGGGCTGCCGGCGGCGGCCTGGGCCCGCTGGCGGCGGCGCTCGCCGTACTTCCTGCGGGAGGACGCGGCGGCCGGGTAGCCGCCCGTACGACGCACGACCAGGCACGACCACGCGAGAACGGAGCACCACCCATGACCCAGGCCGATCTGGTCTTCACCCACGGCCCCGTCCACACCGGCGACGCGGCCCGCACCCGGGCGAGCGGGCTGGCGGTCGTCGGCGAGCGGATCGCCGCCGTCGGGCACGACGAGGTCCGGGAGCTGATCGGGCCGAGGACCGAGGTCGTCGACCTCACCGGCAAGCTGCTGCTGCCCGGCTTCCAGGACGCGCACATCCACGCCGTGTTCGGCGGCGCCGAGCTGGCCTCCTGCGACCTCACCGGGACGGTCGGCGTCGCCGACTACCTGGAGCGGATCCGGGCGTACGCCGAGGCCCACCCGGACCAGGAGTGGATCACCGGCAGCGGGTGGTCGATGGAGAGCTTCGAAGGCGGCCTGCCCACCCGGCAGCTGCTCGACTCCGTCGTCCCCGACCGGCCGGTGTACCTCACCAACCGGGACCACCACGGCGCCTGGGCCAACACCCGGGCGCTGGAACTCGCCGGGCTCACCGCCGACACCCCCGACCCGGCCGACGGGCGGATCGAGCGCGAGGCCGACGGCACCCCCGGCGGCACCCTCCAGGAGGGCGCCACCGCCCTGGTCGCCCGGCTGCTGCCGCCCGCCACCGCCGCCGACCGGCTGGCCGGACTGCTCCGCGCCCAGCGGCTGCTGCACTCGCTCGGCATCACCGGCTGGCAGGACGCGCTGCTCGGCGAGTTCAACGGCCAGCCGGACCCGTCCGACGCCTACCTGGCCGCCGCCCGCTCCGGCGCGCTGACCGCCCGGGTGACCGGCGCGCTCTGGTGGGACCGGGACCGCGGCGCCGACCAGATCCCCGACCTCGTGCGGCGGCGCGCGGAACTGGCCCACGGACGGTTCCGGGCCGGCTCGGTGAAGATCATGCAGGACGGCATCGCGGAGAACTTCACCGCCGCGATGACCAGCCCGTACCTGGACGGCTGCGGCTGCGCCACCGCCAACTCCGGCCTCAGCTTCGTCGACCCGGAGGCCCTGCGCGGGTACGTCACCGCACTGGACGCGCTCGACTTCCAGGTGCACTTCCACGCGCTCGGCGACCGGGCCGTGCGCGAGGCGCTGGACGCGATCGAAGCCGCCCGCACCGCCAACGGGCGGCGCGGCGCCCGGCACCACCTCGCCCACCTCCAGGTGGTCCACCCGGACGACCTCCCGCGCTTCGCCCGGCTCGGCGCCGTCGCCAACATCCAGCCGCTCTGGGCCGCGCACGAGCCGCAGATGGACGAGCTGACCATCCCGTTCCTCGGGCCGGAGCGGGCCGCCTGGCAGTACCCGTTCGGCTCCCTCCAGCGGGCCGGCGCCACCCTCGCGGCGGGCAGCGACTGGCCGGTGAGCAGCCCGGACCCACTGGCGGGGCTGCACGTGGCGGTCAACCGGATGGAGCCGGAGGCCACCGACGGGCGGGTCTTCCTGCCCGAGCAGCGGCTCGACCTGGGCTCGGCCATCGCCGCGTACACGGCCGGCAGCGCGTACCTCAACGGGCACGACGACGTCGGGGTGCTGGCCGTTGGGCGGCTCGCGGACCTGGTGGTGCTCGACCGGGACATCCTCACCGGGCCGCCGGAGGAGATCGCGCAGGCCCGGGTGGAGCGCACCTACGTCGGCGGGGAGCTGGTGCACGCGGCGGACTGACCGCGGCAGGGGGCCGGACGAAGGCCGCCGGTGGTGGGCGCACGGGGCCCACCACCGGCGGCCCTCGCGTTCCCCGGCAGGGGTTCGGCGGACGGGGGTTCAGCCCCCGGTCGCCCGCAGCCGGGCCTCGGCGGCGTCCAGCAGCAGGTCCAGGGCGTACGGGTAGCCGCTGCGGCGCATGTCGGCGGTGAGCAGGTGGGCGGTGGCCGCGATGTGGGGGTGCTCGGCGGCGTCGAGCCGGGCGTAGGAGGCCTGCCAGACCTCGAGGTCGGCGTTCTGGGCGGCGGACGGCAGGGCGAGTGTGGCGGCGTCCAGGGCGGCGAAGCCGAGGCTCTGGTCGACGAAGGCGTGGTAGATCCGGACGGCCTCCGGGTCCGGGAAGCCCGCCGTGCGCAGGACGCCGAGGATCGCCTCGACGGCGGCGATCTCGTGGGCGCGGCCGGTGGTGCGGTGGGCGGCGAGGATGGCGGCCTGCGGGTGGGCCAGGTAGCTGGCGTGGATGCGCAGGCCGATGGCACGCAGGTCGGCGCGCCAGTCGCCGGTGGGCCGCCAGTCGTGCTGGGCGCGGCCGATCAGCTCGTCGGCGACGGCGAGCAGCAGGTCGTCGGTGCTGTGGAAGTAGCGGTAGACCGCGCTCGGATCGGCCCCGAGCGCGGCGCCCAGCCGCCGCACCGTGAGCGCCTCGGCGCCGTGCCGGCCGATCAGCCGGATCGCGGTGTCGACGATCAGCTCAGCGGACAGCACCACACCCTGCTTGGTGGGTCGCCGCCGCCGCCGTTGCGGCTCGGGGACTACGCGGTCGGTCATGCGCCCGAGGTTATGTCAAGGATGCTGACACAAACCAGGGGTCGGGAGCGGAAGCCCGGCCTCAGCAGGAGACGGTGCGGCACGCGGCCGCCCGGGCGCCGAAGCCGCGGACGGCGGGGGAGGCGCGGGAGGCGTGGGAGGCGGGTTCCGGGGCCGCGTCGGACGAGGGCCGGGAGCGGCGCGCACGGGCATTGGTGGGCGGGTCCGCAGCGCCTAGGATGCGATCATGGCTGATTCGGCACCCTCCACCGGCGCTCCCGGACCCCGCGATCCGGAGCTGGGCTTCCCGCGCCCCGGCGATGTGCTGCAGCGGCTGCGCACCCAGCGCGGTATGTCGCTGCGGCAGGTGGCCGCCGGGTGCGGGCTGTCGGTCTCCTTCCTGGCTTCGCTGGAGCGCGGGGAGACCGACATCGCGCTGGAGCGGCTCGGCCGGCTCGCCCGGGTGTTCGGCCACGACGTCGGTTCGTTCCTGGGCTTCTCCCGGGGGCGGGCGACCCCCGCGCTGTTCCCCCGGGAGGGGCAGGAGGAGCTCCAGCGGGCCCCGGGGGTGGTCTACCGGGTGGTGCGCTCCCCGGAGCTCGGCTACCAGGTGGTCACCGGTGACTTCGCGCCGCACAGCGGTCTCGGCGAGGAGCTCCAGCACGAGGGGTCCGATCTGATCACCGTCACCCGGGGTGAGCTGGTGGTCCGTTACAACGGGGTGGACCACGTGCTGGGAGCCGGCGACAGCATCCAGTTCTCGGCCGGCCATCCGCACAGCTTCCGCAACGAGACGGACGAGCCGGCCCAGCTGGTGGGAGTCCTCTTCTCCAGCCTCTACTGACTTCCGGGCGTCGCCGCCTGCTCGCCAACTGCCCCACGGACAGCGGTCCGTGGGGCAGTCGGCGTTTCGGTCCCGGGATGTCGCCGCGGGGTCTGCCCGTCTCGACGTGAGCGATATTCTGCTCTACGGTGCTCTATATCGAACAATCGAGGAGATCCAGAGGAGCTCGGAGATGACGATGCCGACCCCGCCGCTCGAGGGCGCCGCGCGCGAAGCCGTCCCGGACGCAGGCCCGCCCGTGGGGACCGACGAGTGGCGGGGCCGGGGAATCGGCGCGGCCCCGCGTGTGGCGCTCGTGGTGGTCTGGAGCTCCGGATTCATCTCCGGCAAGCTCGGCCTGCGGCACGCCGCGCCGTACACCTTCGCGACCTTGCGGTTCGCGATCGCCGGGCTGGTACTGCTGGCGATCGCCGGAATCCGCCGGGAGCGCCTGCCCCGCGGGCGCCTGCTGCTGCACCTGGCGGTGGCGGGTGTGCTCGTCCAGGGCGTGCAGTTCTCCAGCATCTACATGGGCATGAAGCTCGGGGTGTCCTCCGGGCTCGCCGCGCTGGTCATCGCGCTCTACCCGCTGACCACATCGCTGCTGGCGGTGCCGCTGCTCGGTGAGCGGGTCACCCGCGGCCAGTGCCTGGGCCTGGTGCTCGGGCTGGGCGGCGTCGCGCTGGCCGTCGCCGACCGGATCGACCTGTCCGGCGGCTACCTGCTGGGCCTCGGCTTCCTGCTGCTGGGCCTGCTCGGCATCTCGTACGGCACCGTCCACCAGAAGCGCCACTGCGCGCGGATGGAGCCGGTGGGCGGCAACGCGGTGCAGCTGCTGGCCGCCGCGGCGGCGGCGCTGGTTCCCGCGCTGCTGGTCGAGGGCTGGTCCGTGGAGTTCACCGCCTCGTACTGGCCGGTTCTGCTGTGGACGGCGCTGATCAACTCGATCGTCGGCGTGGGCCTGCTCTACCACCTGCTGCGGCGGCACGGCACGAGCCAGGTCAGCAGCCTGTTCTACCTGGTCCCGATGTGTACCGCCGCCTTCGCCGCGGTGCTGCTCGACCAGCCGCTCGGCGTGCTGACCCTGGCCGGGCTGGTCCTCGCCTCGGCCGGCACCCTCCTGGCGAACCGTGTCCACCGCTGAACGGCGGGAGGGCCGGGCGCTCGACCCGGCCGGTCCGCGCCCTCCTCAGGCTCCGGCCGCCGCCCGGTGGGCCGTCTCCCTCTGGTCGGCGATCAGGTCCTCGATGTCGTCGGCGCAGTCGCCGCACCGGTGTTCGCTCCGGTGGCCCCGCGCGCCGCCCGCGCCGCCCCCCACCGGCGCACCGACCGACACCCCTCCCGCACCGTACGTCCACTGTGAGGCCGACCATCATGACCAACGTCGCCGTGCTCAACTACGGCCAGGGCCACGACTACCCCGGGATGTTCCCCGAACTCGCCGACAAGCTGCAGGTGTTCAGCCAGAACGAGCTCAAGAACACCGAGCGGCTGGCCCGTTACGAGTACGTCCCGGACTCCGACGCCGTCCCCTACGCGGAGCTGGCGATCCGCCGGCTGCACCGGCAACGGCCGTTCACCCACATCATCACCGACAACGAGTACGACCTGGAACGGGCCGCCCGGATGCGCGCGGACTTCGGCCTGGGCGGCCAGACCCCGGACAGCGCCCGGTCGTTCCGCGACAAGGCGGTGATGAAGGAGGTCGCCGGCCGGGCCGTGCCGACCGCCCGCTGGGCCCGGCTCGACACGGTCGTCGACCTCACCGGCTTCATCGAGGCGGTCGGCTACCCCGTGGTCGTCAAACCGGTCAGCCAGGGCGGCTCGCGGGACATCGCGGTGCTGCACGGGGACGAGGAACTGCTCGCCTTCGCCCGGCGGCGCTGGCGCGAGGACCTGATGGCCGAGGAGTTCGTCGACGGCCCGATGTACCACGTCGACGCGGTGCTCGGCGACGGCTACCGCTTCGTCGCCTCCTCCCGCTACCTGCGCAGCTGCCTCGGGGTCTTCACCGGGCAGAACAACGGCTCGGTCCAGCTGCACCCGGAGAGCGGGATGGCCCGGCGGCTGGAGGAGTTCCTCGACCGGACGCTGTCCGCCTTCGACGTCCCGCCGGTCAGCGCCTACCACCTGGAGGTGTTCCACACACCGGACGACGAGCTGGTGATGTGCGAGATCGCCTCGCGGGTCGGCGGCGACCGCATTCCGTGGCTCACCCGGGCCACCTACGGGGTGGACCTGCACACCTCGGTGCTGCGCCAGTCCGCCGGGCTGCCCGTCCAGCCGCCGCCGGCCGCGCCGCCGACCGAGGTGCACGGCTCGGTGTCCGTCCTGCCGCAGGGGCGGCCGGTACGTGCGCCGGGGCGGCCGCCGTTCCCGTGGGTGCGGCACTACCAGGTGAACGAGGAACTGGAGCCCGGGGCGGTCACCCTCTACAGCGCCTCGCACCTGTGCTTCGTGATCGTCGCCGGTGCCGACGCGGAGCAGGTCGAGGAACGGTTGTTGCGGGCCGAGGCCTGGCTGATGGCGAACCTGGAGGAGTGCTGATGCCGTACAAGATCCTGGTCCTGATCTCCGAAGTGCACCGGTTCAAGATGTTCGACAACCAGTCGATCATCCCGACCGCGCTGTACCGGGAGGGCCACGAGGTCCACGTGGGGGACATCGACTCGCTCGGCGTGCACGATTCGGTGGTGGTGTGCGACCAGGTGCGGCTGAGTGAGGAGTTCGCCGCCGACGGCGACTTCCCGGCGCACCGCCGGTCGTACTCCTCGGCCGAGGAGTACGATCTGGTCTGGGTGCTGGCCGGAACGCACCCGGAGGCGCTCACCGACTGCGTCCAACTGCTCTGGCAGCTCAACCAGCGGGTGCCGTTCGTCAACGACGCCACCGCGCTGTTCTACCTCAACGCGAAGAGCAACCTGGGCGTGCTGGTGCCGCGCGAGCACCTGCCCGTCACCTACGTCTCCAACGACCTGGAGGTGTTCAACGGGCTGGTCGAGGCGGACCCGGAGCGCTCCTGGGTGGTCAAGCCGACCAACCAGGGGTGCGGGGCGGATGTCTTCGTGGTCAACGAACGAGACCGCAACCGCACCGCGCTGCTCTCCTCGGCCACCGGCAACGCCCAGTCCCGTCAGGTCAGTTACGGCCGTGACGTGATCGGAATGACGAAGCGGCACGCGGTGCTCCAGTCCTACATCCCGAACGTGCGCAGCAACGAGAAGCGGGTCATCGTGGCCGGCGACACCCCGGTGTCCGGCTTCCTGCGCTTCCCCCGGGAGAACGACAACCGGGCCAACGCCACGGTCGGCGCCCGCTACGAACCGCTGCGGCTGACGCCGGAGGAGGACGAGTTCGTCCGGAAGCTGGGCAAGCGGCTGATGGACCACGGCATCTTCTGGGCCGGGCTGGACCTCGCCTACCCGTATGTGATCGAGGTCAACCTGGAGAACCCGGGCGGGCTGGGCTACCACCAGCGGTTGACCGGCGAGGACCACTCCGCGAAGGCGGTCAACACCGCGCTGGCCGCCCTGCGTTCGGCGGGCCGACTGGCCTGAAGGTGCGGCATCGGGCACCGGGGTGCACGAGGCGGGCGGGGCCGGGCGGTCCGCTCCGCCGCCCGTACCCGGAGTCGCCCCGGTCCCTCCGCCCGGCCCTCCCCGGCTACTGCCCGGCGTGGGCCGGGGCCCAGGAGGTGCCGTTGGGGAAGTAGTTCGGCGCGTCGTGCACGCCCACGGTGCGGAACGGCCGGTCGTCGTCGAGGTCCACCGCGAAGGACACCGGTTCCACCCCCTCCGGCCTGCGGTTTCACTCCCGACTGGAACGGCCGGCCGGAACGCTCCGGGGCCCGCCGCGGGCGAGTGCGGTCAGGACGGCGGTGCCGAGGGGGGAGCCGGGGGCGGCGAGTGCGTAGGGGAGGGAGAAGTGGTTGTGGGCGGGGGCGACGAGGTCGGTGAGGGCGGTGCGGGGGCGTAGGGCGGCGGCCATCAGGGCGTGTTGGCGGGCGTACTCGGCGGTCTCGTCGGCGCCGCGGGCGAGGACGACCGGGGGCAGGCGCGGCGGGAGGTGGTGCAGCGGGCTGTTGCGGTGGGCGGCGGCCGGGTCGAGGGCGAGCGCGTCGTTGACGTAGCAGAGGCGGACCGGTTCCAGGTCGTACATGCCGCTCAGCAGGGTGGCGCCGGCGATCGCGGCGGAGACGTCGGGCCCGTGGTGGGGGGTGCCGGGGACGCGGGGGAGGAGGGCCATGGCGGCGAGGTGGGCGCCGGCGGAGTGGCCGGCCAGGTGGAGGCGGTCGGGGGCGAAGCCGAGGGCGTCGGCGTGGCGGTGGAGCCAGTGGACGGCGCGCCGGACCATGGCGACCATGTCGTCCAGCCGGGTGGCGGGGGCCAGGCCGTAGCCGACGACCGCGACGGCGGCGCCGGCCCGGAGCAGTGGCGGGGCGGGGAAGGCGGAGTCGTCCTTGGACAGTTCCTGCCAGTTGCCGCCGTGGACGAAGACCAGGAGCGGGGGCGGGCCGTCAGGGCCGGCGGGGCCGTCGAGGCCGTCGGGGGCGGGGAAGTAGTCGAGGGTCTCGGCCGGGTGCGGGCCGTACGGGAGGCCGGTGAGGACGGGGTGGCGGCGGCGGGCGTTCGCGCTGTCCCGTGCGTAGCGGTCCAGGTAGGCCCGGAGGTCGGGGACGCGGTGGCTGGGGGTGTACTGGCGGTCGAGGGCCGCGCGGTCCATGCCCCGGTAGACGGGGACGGGGGCGCGGCCGGGTATGAGCGTCGGGGCCGGGCTCTCGGGCACGGGAGGTCGCCTCCGCGGTACGTCGGTGGAGCCGTCGGACGTGGAGCCGTCGGACGGTGAAGGGGCAAGGCGGTGTCGGGAGCGGTCAGTCGAGGATGGTGACCGTCTGGTCGAGCGGAGCCCGGCCCACCCGGTAGCGGGGGGCGGCCGGGTCGGGGTGGCCCACGGAGAGGCCGCAGAAGAGCACGAGGGAGGCGGGCGGCGACAGGACGTCCGCGACGGTGCGGTGGTAGACGGACCAGGCCATCTGCGGGCAGCTGTGCAGCCCTTCGGCGCGCAGCAGCAGCATGACGGTCTGCAGGTACATCCCGAGGTCGGCCCACTGGGCCGGGCCCATCGACCGGTCGATGTAGCTGAACAGCGCGGTGGGCGCGCCGAAGCAGTCCCAGTTCCGGACGACGGCCCGCTGCCGGGCGTCCCGGTCCTCGCGGGGGATGCCGAAGGCGCGGTAGCGCTGTTCGGCGGCCTCCCGGCGCCGTTCCTGGTAGGGGGACTTGAGTTCGGGCGGGTACATCTCGAACTCGGGGTCGTCGCCCTGGTCGCCGGAGGAGGCGCGGGCGACGGCGAGCCGCTTGAGCCGTTCCAGCCGCTCCCCGGTGACCAGGTAGGTGTGCCAGGGCTGGAGGTTGGCGCCGGAGGGGGCGCGGGACGCGGCCGCGAGCACCCGTTCGAGCACCTCCCTCGGCACCGGTTGGTCGGTGAACCCCCGCACCGCCCGACGGGTCTCGACAGCCTCGTAGACGTCCACCAGCCGTGTCCTCACACCTCGCCCGACCGTTCCGGGGCCGCGTCCGGCACTGCCGGGCGTCCCGTTGCTGCAACGGTTCGGGCGCGGAGGAGGTGACGGCCGGGGGCCGAGGTCCCGCCGGACGGGTGTCAGCCGCCGACGGCGTAGCGGTCCAGGGTGCGGACGTACTCGGCGGCGCCCATCCGGCCGACCGACCCCAGCCGGTCCAGGTCGAGGTGGAAGCCGGCCTCGTCGACCAGTCCCTCCTCCGCGACGACGTGGACGACCTCGCCGATGACCACGGAGTGGTCGCCGACCGGCACCACCGAGGAGGTGCGGCACTCGAAGGCGAGCGGCGAGCCGTCGATGCGCGGCGAGCGGACGGCGTGCCCGGGCAGGGCGCGCAGCCCGGCCAGCTCGTACTCCGACTCGCCGTACGGGAGCGGCTTCGCCGTGGTGGTGGCGGCCTCGGCGTGCTTCTCGATCAGGACGTTGACGGTGAACTCCCCGGTGCCGCCCTCGGCGGGGAGGCGGGCGTTGCGGCAGGAGTCCTTCTCGGTGCCGTCGGCCCGCCGGCTGGCGCAGAAGAGCAGCGCCATCGGGGAGTAGCCCACGGCCGTGTAGTACGAGAAGGGCGCCAGGTTGACGGCCCCGCCGGGGGAGACCGTGCTCACCATGGCGATCGGCCGGGGGACCACGCTCCACAGCAGCAGGCGCTGGCGCTGGCGGGCGGTCATGGATGCCACGTCGACGTGCAGCATGGCTCGGTCGCTCCTACGGACTTCGGGCTTCGGGCTTCGGACGACGGGGAGGCAGGGGCCCTACACCGGGCTGGTGGCGAGCACCTCGGTGTGCGGGTTGCCGCGCAGCTGCCGCAGGTCGCGGAACGGGAGGGTGATCCGGCGCAGCAGGTAGTCCTCCCCGGAGGTGCCGCCGGTGCCCTGCTGCCCGCCGACCATCTTGGTCACCAGGCCCAGGTGGGCCACCTTCCAGCGCCAGTAGCCGTTGCCCACGTCGAGCAGCGCCTCGGCGACCCGGTGCGGGCCGCCGCAGGCGACGCCGAGGCGGCAGACGTCGGCGGCGCTCAGGCCCTGCCGGTCGGCGTCGGCCAGGAAGGCCCGGTACAGCTCGCTCGTCTCGGTGCCGTCCTCCAGCAGCCGGCCGAGCACCCGGAACTGCTGCGACTGGGCGCCGCTGGCGGTGCCGAGGTAGGGCCGGAACCGGACGAAGTGCCGCAGCGGGAGGCGTTCCAGGACGATCACCTGCTCGTGCAGGACGCGGAGCAACTCGGCGGCCCGCTGGAGGAGTTCGACCCCGTCCTCGGCTCCGCCGGCCGGGTCGCCGGGGGCGTTCAGGAGGTCCCGGGCCAGTCGCAGGTCGGCCACGATCTGTTTGAGCCACAGCTCGCAGGACTGGTGGGCGACGATGAAGAAGTGCTCGGCCAGGGCGACGCTCCGGTCGGTGGACTCGGGGAAGCGGGTCTGCTGGAGCGAGAGCAGGGTGTCCATCTGGAGGTAGGTGGAGTAGGTCAGGTCGGTGATCGTCTCGGTGACGGCTTCGGTCATGGTCAGCTCCGCATCAGAGGGCCCGCGCCGGGCGCGGGGTGGAGTCGCCCGGGGTGGAGTCGCCCGGGTCGGCGGTGCTCGGGACGTCGGTGCTCGGGACGGCGGTGCTCGGGGCGGGGAGGCGCGGTGCCGGGGCGGCCGTCGCGCCGGTGGCCGCCGCGTCGACGGTCACCGCGTCGACGGTCACCGCGTCGACGGTCACCGCGTCGAGGAAGGCGGTGAGGTCGGCGAGGACGCCCTCGGGGTGCTGGAACAGGTGGAAGTGGTGGCCCTCGCGTTCGAGGAGGCTGAACGGCCCGGTGGTGACGGCCGCCCACTCGGCGACCAGGGCGCGGTCGACCAGCGGGTCCAGGGTGCCGTGGTGGCAGCGGACCGGACAGGCCAGCGGCGCGGTCCGCGGCTCCACCCGGTACTGCTCGTGCGCGGTGAGGTCCGCGCGCAGGACGGGCAGGACGGCCTCCGCGACCTCCGGCTCCTCGGGGAGGTCCGGGTCGATGCCGCCCAGGGAGCGGATCAGGGACCACAGGACCTCGTCGGACAGTCCGCCGGCCCGGATCCGTCCGCCCCGGCCGGGCGGCGGGCAGCTGGAGGCCAGCAGGCCGGCCGGCGGGCGCCCCAGGGTGCCGAGGGTGACGGCGGTCTCGTAGCCGACGAGGGCCCCGAGGCTGTGCCCGAACAGCACGGTGGGCAGCGGCGGCAGGCGCAGGAGTTCGGAGGCCAGCTCCGCGCTCAGCGCGCGCACGTCGGTGGACGGCGGTTCGCCGAAGCGGTCGCCGTGCCCCGGGTACTGCACCGCCAGCAGCTCGACGGTCGGGGGGAGGGCGGTGGACCACGGGCCGTAGCCGGCCGCGCTGCCGCCGGAGTGCGGGAGGCAGACCAGCCGTGCCGTGGCCGCGGGCGCTCGGACCAGTGTCCGTAGGCAGTGGTCGCGGCGGGTACGAAGCATGACGGAACTCCTCCGCTTCGGAGTACGGGTGCTTCGGCAGGTGTCCGCAATCTTTCGGCTCTTCCTCCCTGACCGGACCGGCCACGAAAGAGTTCTGACACAACTGAAAGAGATCCGACACAACTGGCGCGGGCCGGTTCGGGCCTCTGTGAGGATCCGGTCACCGGGCCCGTGCCGAGCACTGCACGCAGTGCGTTTCCCGTCTTCCGTGGGGTTTGTGGACGATGAGCCGAACCGTGACCGCCTCGCTCGACCTGACCGACTCACGCACCTTCCTGGCGCACGATCCCTTCGAGTTCTTCGCCGGGGTCCGGGCGAACGAGCCGGTGTACTGGCACGCCGCCGCGGCCGACCGGCCGGGCTTCTGGGTGGTGGCCGGGTACGCCGACGTGGTCGCCTGCTACGGCGCCGCCGGCGCGCTCGCCTCGGGCCGCGGCACCGTGCTCGACGTGCTCCTGCGCGGCGACGACTCGGCCGGCGGCCGGATGCTCGCCGTCACCGACCGCCCCCGCCACCGCGGGCTGCGCGCGCTGCTGTGGCGGGCGCTGTCGCCGAAGGTCCTCGACACCGTGGCCCGCAAGGTCGAGCGGCGCACCGCCGGACTGGTCGGCGCCGCGCTCGACGCCGGCACCGTGGACTTCGCGACCGACGTCGCCGAGCACGTGCCGATGAACACCATCTGCGACCTGCTGTCCGTCCCGGAGGCGGACCGGCCGGACCTGCTGCACTGGAGCAAGGGCGCGCTGACCGGGGCGGACGAGCTCGACTCGCTCGAGTCCCGCAACGAACTGGTGCTGTACTTCATGGACTTGGCGCAGCAGCGGCGCGAGTCCCCGGGCGAGGACGTGATCAGCACGCTCGCCACCGGCCTGGTCGACGGCGAGCCGCTGAGCCTGGACGACATCGCGCTCAACTGCTACAGCCTGATCATCGGCGGCGACGAGTCCTCCCGGGTCTCCGCCGTCAGCACGGTCAAGGCGCTGGCCGAGAACCCCGCGCAGTGGCGGGCGCTCCGGGACGGCCGGGTGGACCTCGACTCCGCCGTGGAGGAGGCCCTGCGCTGGGCCACCCCCGCGTTCCACTTCGCCCGCACCGCCACCCGCGACCAGCTGATCGGTGGTCAGGAGGTGCGGGCGGGGGACATCGTGTCGCTGTGGAACATCTCGGCCAACAACGACGAGCGGGCGTTCGCCGAGCCGCGCTCCTTCGACCTCTCCCGCTCCCCGAACAAGCACGTCGCGCTGGGCCACGGCGCCCACTTCTGCCTGGGCGCCTTCCTCGGCCGGGTCGAACTGCGGGCGCTGCTGGGCGTGTTGGCCGGGACGGTGCGCGGCGTGGAGGTGACCGGGCCGGCCACCCGGATCCGGTCCGCCTTCCTCAACGGCTACAGCTCCCTGCCGGTGCGGCTGCTCCCGCGCTGAGCATCCCGGGCGGGGCCCGGGAACCGGAAACGAACGGAGAAGAGGGACAACCATGCGGGTGACGGTCGACCGACAGCGCTGTATCGGCTCGGGGATGTGCGTGATCACCGCGGACGAGGTCTTCGCCCAGCGGGACGAGGACGGCACCGTCCGGCTGCTCGGGGCGGAGGTGGCGGACGAACTCGGGGACCGGGTACGGCAGGCCGCCCACCTCTGCCCCTCGCGGGCGATCACCGTCGGCGTCGGGCCGGAGGTGGAGCGGTAGCGCGCGCAGCGAGCCGGGGCGCCCCCCGAGGGAGGCGCCCCACCGGCGTTCCCGGACCCTTCCCGGACCGCCCCCGCTACGCGGTGAAGGCGGCGAAGTCGACCGCGCCGACCCGCTCCGGGTCCAGCAGGATCTGGATCCGGGTGATCCGCCCGCCGCGCACCGAGAAGCCCATGACCGAGGTCGGCGCGCCGTCCCGGGTGACCAGGGCGCCGGGGACGCCGTTGACCAGCACCGGGATGACCGCGACCCCGCCCTGGCGGAACAGCGAGGCGCGCCCCGCCACCGGCCGGGCGCCGCGGATCGAGGCGGTGGCGGCGGCGAGGGCGGGCCCGCCGTCCGCGCGCAGCTCGACGTCCGGGTCGAGGACGGCCACCAGCCCGTCCAGGTCGCCGTCCCGGGCCGCCGCGAAGAAGGCGTTCACCAGCGTGCGGCGGGTCGCGAAGTCGCCGCCGGAGTCCGCCTCGCGCTCCTCCTGCACCCGGCGGCGCCCCCGGCTGGCGAGCTTGCGGGCCGCCGCCGGGGTCTTCCCGACGACGGCCGCGATCTCGTCGAAGGGCAGGTGGAACATGTCGTGCAGGACGAAGGAGACCCGCTCGGCCGGGGCGAGGGTGTCCAGCACGATCAGCAGGGCGAGGCTGACCGAGTCGCTCAGCAGCGCCTCGTCCTCCGGGCCGTTGGACGGCTCCTGCCCGACGACGACGTCCGGCAGGTGCACCCCGACCGGGTCCTCGGGCCGGGCGGCGCGGGAGCGGAGGATGTTCAGACAGATCCGGCCGATCACCGTGGTGAGCCAGCCGGCGAGGTTCGCCACCTCGTCGGCGTCGCTGCGGCTGAGTCTGATCCAGGTCTCCTGGACGGCGTCCTCGGACTCCGCGTGCGAGCCGAGCATGCGGTACGCCACGGCCCGCATGTGCGGCCGGTGCCGCTCGAACTGCTCTGCCAGCCGATCGTGGTCGGGCACGGTCACATTCCTCGGTCGGGAGGGGTCATCACTACGGGGGCGGCGAGCCGCCCCCGTCGTTCGTGGACCTTACTTGGAGCGCGGGATGATCACACTGGGTATCACACATATCACACGACTCCGGAGGGGCGAGAGGCCATGACCCTCTCCCTCACGGAGTCGCGACGCCGGCGGCTGACCCTGTTCGCGATGTGCATGGCCACGTTCATGACCTCGCTCGACCTGACCATCGTGAACGTGGCCCTCCCGTCGATGCAGAGCGAACTGCACATGGGCGCCGCCGAGCTGGAGTGGGTGATCAGCGCGTACTCGCTGAGCCTGGCCGCGGTCATCCCGGCCAGCGGGGCGCTCGGCGACCGGTACGGCCGCAAGCGGATCTTCCTGACCGGGATGGTCGTCTTCTCGATCGGCGTCGTCGCCTGCGCCGTGGCCTGGAACGCGCTCTCGCTGATCGCCTTCCGGGCGGTGCAGGGCCTGGGCGGGGCCGCGATGCTCGCGCTGGGGCTGTCCATCATCACGGAGACCTACCCGAAGGAGCAGCGGGCCTCCGCGATCGGCGCCTGGGCGGCGATCGGCGGCACCGGCTTCGGCGCGGGCCCGGTCGGCGGGGGCATCCTGCTGACCTTCTTCGGCTGGCAGTCGGTCTTCTGGATCAACCTGCCGTTCGCCGCCCTGGGCATCGCCTGCACCTTCCTGGCGGTGCGGGAGTCGCGCAACCCGCAGGCCCGCCGGCTCGACGTGCCGGGGATCGTGCTCAGCGCGCTCGGGCTGGTCTGCCTCACGCTCGGCTTCGTCGAGTCCGCCGACCACCCGTGGGGCTCGGCCGTGGTGGCGTTCCCGCTGGCGGCCGGGGTGGTCCTGCTGCTGGCCTTCCTCGGGTGGGAGCGCCGTGCCCCGCACCCGATGATGCCGCCCGCCCTGCTGCGCGCGCGCAGCTTCGCGAGCGCCTCGGGGATCTACCTGCTGTGCTACGGCGGCATGAGCGGCGCGCTGTTCTGGGTGACGCTGTACTTCCAGGACGTGGCGGGCTGGTCGGTGCTGCGCACCGGGCTGTCGTGGCTGTTCATGAACATCCCGTTCCTCACCATGGCGCAGTTCGGCGGCCGCCTGGACTCGCGGTTCCGCTCGGTGACGGTGGCCGTCTCGGGGATCCTGCTGGCCGCGGTCGGGGTGTTCCTGCTCAGCCGGGCCGGGACCACGCCCTTCGCGGTCAGCGCGCTCGGGTACGTGCTGTACGGCGGCGGGTTCGGCACCTTCGTGCCCGCCGTGACCCACGTGGCCATGCGGGACGTGCCCCCGGGGGCCTCCGGCGCCGCCTCGGGCGTGCTGAACGCCTCGCGGCAGATCGGCAGTTCGGTGTGCCTCGCGGTGCTGGGCGCCGTCGGCGTCAACTCGGCGGTCTCCGCCTGGCAGGAGAAGACGGCCGGGCTGGACGGGGCCCAGCGGGCCGAGGTGCTGGAGCGGTCGCGGGAGGTCGGCGGCGGCCGGCTGCACACGGTGGTGGAGGCGCTCGGCGAGCCGTTCCGGCAGCCGGCCGTCGACTCCTTCCTGCACGGCTACCAGCTGTCGATCGGGATCGCCGCCGCGGCCACGGCGGTGGCGGCGGTGCTGGCCTGGGCCGGGTTCCGGCAGCGCGCCGGACAGCTGCCGACGGCCCCGGAGCCGACCACCCCGGAGTCGAGTACTCCGGAGCCGGCCGGACCCCGACCGGCGGGCGGTTCGTCCGCCGACGAGGTGACGGTGGCCGGAAAGGGTCTGCGCCCCCGTCCGTGACCCATGTCACGCGGGTGCGCGGATAGAGCTCGGGCAAGGTAGGAGGTGGTCCGAACCACCGGTACGTCGCGCCCGCTCCCGGATTCCAGGGGGGCGGGCACGGCGCTGCCGAGGGCCGAGTGCCCAGCAGCAAACGTGTGCTTACCAGTCGGTGAACGTGTGCAACCGGGCCTTGCGGAGCCCCGCCCCGGCGGGAGGCCGCGGGCCCGGCCGTGAGCCGCGCCGGGCGTCGATTCCCACTGCCTTCGGGGCGGTTCGTACGAGAAAGCAAGGAAAGCCGAGACTGCCTTTTTCTCTGACGAGGGAGACACCCTTGAGTAAAGGTGTCACGTTAATACGATGGCCCATCGAGGCGGACAAACGGAATCACTGCCGAAAGGCGGGAATTCCCTGCCTGCTCGTCGTGGAGGCCGGCAATGACGCTCCCGTGTGCGTCGACCCCGGGGAGGACTGGATCAGGTCGCCGGCCCCGCGCGGGGACGTCGAGGCGCGCATCCAGGCGCTGTCCCAACGCGTGTACGGGCGCAGGGTCCCGACCGTCGATTCCACCGGGGTGCTCTGCTTCGGCGGCAACTCGGTCGCCATCTCCACCACCCAGGTGGGGATCATGGAGGAACTCGTCGCCCACTACGGCGAGGTGGTGTACCGGGCCGAGCTGGAGCAGCAGGTGGTCCGGGCCACCGGAGCGATCTCCAGGAACGCCCTGGACCTGCAGATCATGCGGCTGCGGAGGCGGATCTCCGAGGTCGGCCTCTGCATCCGGACGGTGTGGGGCCGCGGCTACATCCTGGAGGCGGACGGCCTGTGACCGGCGGCGCCGACCGCGGCTGACACCCCGCGCGGGCGGCACACCGCGAAGCCCGTACGCCGTACAGCCGGCACGCCGCCACCCCGGCGTGCGGCCGGTGCCCTCTGCCCGTACCTCACACGGGCAGAGGGCGTCCCGCCGGGCCGGGCTCAGGCGTCGAGCGAGGCCTGGACGTCCAGGGTGATGTGCGGGTCGGCCTTGTCGATGCTCCAGGTTCCCGCGGTGTAGGCGGGGATCTCGGCGACGGCCTCCGTCATCGGAAACTCTCCTTCGAACGGTCGTGAGTCACAAGCCCCGCGGTGCGCGGGTCATCAGTACGACGGACCGTGAACCCGGAAGGTGACCGATGGATCAGCGCCAACTGCTGGCGGAATTCTTCGAGGAGAGCCGAACGGCGCTGCTGGGGCTCGCGTACCGCATCCTCGGCTCCCGGGAGGAGGCCGAGGACGCGGTGCAGGAGACCTGGCTGAGGCTGGACCGCGCCGACACCACGGCGGTGCGCAACCTGCCCGGCTGGATCCGCACCGTCGCCTCCCGGGTCTGCCTGGACGCGCTGCGCAGCCGGTCGGGGGGCCAACAGCGCTGTGGGGGCGAGGAGTTGACGCACACCTGCGGCCCCGGCGCGGAGGCGGACCCGGAACAGGAGGCGCTGGCGGCCGAGTCGGTGGGCCTCGCGCTGCGGGTGGTCCTGCACGCGCTGAGCCCGGCCGAGCGGGTCGCGTTCGTGCTGCACGACGTCTTCGGGGTGCCCTTCGACGAGATCGGCGCGCTCCTCGACCGCAGCCGGACCACCGCCAAGAAGCTGGCCAGCCGGGCCCGGCAGAAGGTGCGGTCCCCGCTGGAGCGGCACCCGGTGGAGCCGGAGCGCCACCGCGAGGCGGTGGCGGCCTTCCGGCTCGCGGCCGCCACCGGGGACACCGGGCTGATCGCCGCCGCCCTGGCGCCCGACGTGGTGCGGGCCGCCCCGGCCCCGACTCCGGCCCCCGCCCGGCCGCCCCGACCAGCGCGGGCGGAGCGCCTCTTTCGCAAATCTTTTTCCGCCGAACGGCCCGGCCGGGGCCCGTGCCAGAGTCGGTGTGCGGCGGCCGAGGACCAGGCCGCGCACCAGGACGTACGCCGTGACCAGGACGTACACCGTGACCGAGGACAGCGCGACCGTCGGTTCCCGACGGGACGCCAGGAGGTTCCTCCCCATGCCCCCCACGCCCATGACGGGGGCCGGCGGCCGCACGACGGCCGGACCGGTCTCCGCGACCGCGTTCAGAACCCTGATGGCGGGCTTCCCCGCCGGCGTCGCCGTCATCACCGCCGCAGACGAGGCCGGCCGGCCGTACGGCACGACCTGCACGGCGATCTCCAGCGTGTCGGCCGACCCGCCCACCCTGCTGGTGTGCATGCAGCGCTCCAGCCGTACCCTCGCCGTCCTCGAACGGAGCGGCGGCTTCGCGGTGAACCTGCTCGACGACCGGGCCCGCGCCGTCGCCGAACTCTTCGCCGCCCGGGGGCCCGACCGCTTCGAGCACGTCGGGTGGACCGCCCGCCCGGACTGGGCCGGCCCGCACCTCGACCGGGCCGCGCACTCCGTCGCCGACTGCCGGATCACCGGCTCGGTGACCGTCGCCGACCACGTGGTGCTCTTCGGCGAGGTCTACCGGGCCGCCGCGGCGGACGACGGACGGCCGCGGCCGCTGGTCCACGGACTGCGCGCGTACTGGTCCCTCGGCGGCCGCGGCGCCCTGCCCGACGCACCACCGGACCCGACCACGGAGGCCCAGAGATGACGACCTACGGAATATCCCTGCTGCCCGACACCCCGCCGCTGGTGCGCAGCGCCGAGGAGTACTACGGCAACCTGCTGGCGGTGTCCGAACTGGCCGACGACCTCGGCCTCGAGTACGTCAAGATGACCGAGCACTACCTGCACGCCTACGGCGGCTACTGCCCCGACCCGCTCGCCTTCCTCTCCGCCGTCGCCGCGCGCACCAGCCGGGTGCGGCTGATGACCGGCGGCATCCAGGCCTCCTTCCACCACCCGATCCAGCTCGCGGCCCGCACCGCGCAGCTCGACGCGCTCAGCGGCGGCCGGCTGGACGTCGGCTTCGCCCGCGCCTTCCTGCCGTACGAGTTCGACGCCTTCGGCATCGACCTGGACAGCAGCAAGGACCGGTTCCGGGCGGTGGTGGACGCGGTGGTGCGGCTGTGGACCGAGTCCCGGGTGAGCGAGGACACCCCCTTCTTCCGCTACCGGGACGCCGACTCCCTCCCGCTGCCCACCCAGGACCCCCACCCCCCGGTGTGGGCCGCCGCGCTGATCACCCGCTCCAGCTTCGAGTGGATCGGCGACTCCGGCTACAACCTGCTGATCGCCTCCGCCCCCAGCCGCGAACAGGTCGGCCAGGTAAGGGAGATGATCGACCTGTACCGGCAGCGCTTCGCCGCGGCGCCGAAGAACGCCGGCCGCCGGCCCCAGGTCGCGATCAGCGTCGCGCTGTACCTGGCCGATTCCGACGAGGAGGCCGTGGCGGAGGGCAACGCCGCGCTGCGCCGGCACTGGGACACCTTCGGCGCGGCCGCGGAGTCCTGGCGCGAGCGCAGCTCGACCTCCTACCAGGGCTACCGCGAGGCCATGGTCGACAAGCACCAGGCCGGCCCCAGCGAGGCGGCGGGCCTGGCGGTGATCGGCTCCCCGCGCAGCGCGGTCGAGCAACTGCGGCGCATCGAGGCCGAGTTGGGGACGGACGTGGTGCTGTTCCAGCTCGACTACGGCCAGCAGTCGCTGGAGAGCATGTCGCGCAGCCTGAAGCTGTTCGCCACCGAGGTCCGCCCGCGGCTGGGCGAGGCGCCGTGACCGCGCCCGTCCGTACGGTGGCCGCACCCGCGGCCGCGCGAGCCCGTACGGTCGCCGAACTGTTCGAGGAGCAGGCGGCGCTCCGCCCCGGGGCGACGGCCGTGCTGTACCGGGACACCGCGCTCGACTACGGCCGGCTCAACGCCCGGGCCAACCGGCTGGCCCGGCTGCTGATCGACCGCGGCGTCGGCCCGGACCACCTGGTGGCGCTGGCCGTGCCGCGCTCGCCCGAGCTGGTGGTGGCCCAGCTGGCCGTGCTCAAGGCGGGCGGCGCCTACCTGCCGCTCGATCCCCGCTACCCCGCGTCCCGCAAGGCCTTCATGGTGCGGGACGCGGCACCGCGGCTGCTGCTGCGCACCGCGGCCGCCCGGCCCGAGGGCGTGGAACTGGACGAGGTCGTGCTCGACTCCGCGGAGTGCGCGGCGGCCTGTGCCCGGTACGGCGACGGGAACGTCCGGCAGGACGAGCGCCTGGCTCCGCTGTCGCCGCACCACCTGCTGTACGTGATCTACACCTCCGGCTCCACCGGCACGCCGAAGGGCGTCGCCGTCCCCCAGGAGGGCGTCGCCGACCTGGTCGCCACCCAGGCGGAGCACCTACGCCCGGCCCCCGGCGAGCGGGTGCTCTCCTGGGCCTCGGTCAGCTTCGACGCCGGGTTCTGGGACCTCTCGCTGGCCCTGCTGCACGGCGCCGCCCTGGTGGTCGCCGACGACGAGGACCTGCTGCCGGGCGACGCCCTGCACGGGACACTGGCCAGGCACGCGATCGACCACGCCACCCTGCCGCCCGCCGCGCTGAGCGTGACGGACAGTCAGAACGTGCTCCAGGGCGGCACGGTGACCTCCACCGGCGACGCCTGCACCCCCGCACTGCTGGGCGCCTGGGCGCCCGGGCGCCGGATGTTCAACGGCTACGGCCCCACCGAGGTGACCGTCGGCTGCACCCTCGCCGGGCCGATCGACGCGGCGGACGGGGTCGACATCGGCGTCCCCTGGACCGGGGCGCGGGTGTACGTGCTGGACGAGCGGCTGCGGCCGGTGGCCGACGGCGCGGAGGGCGAGCTCTACCTGGGCGGCTCCGGGCTGGCCCGCGGCTACGTCGGCCGCCCCGGGCTGACCGCGACCCGCTTCCTGCCCGACCCGTTCGGTCCCCCCGGCGCCCGGATGTACCGCTCGGGCGACCGCGGCCGGCGCGCCGCCGACGGCCGGTTCCACTTCGCCGGCCGGGCCGACGGACAGGTCAAACTACGGGGCTTCCGGGTCGAGTTGGGCGAGATCGAGGACCGGCTCACCCGGCAGCCCGACGTGGACCTGGCCGCGGTGCTGGTGCGGGGCGGACAGGCCGACGCGCGCCTGGTCGGCTACGTCACCCCGAGCCCCGGCGCCGCCCTCGACCCCGCGGCGCTGCGCGCCCGACTCGCCGACGTGCTGCCGGAGTTCATGGTGCCGGCCCGGATCGAGGTGCTCGACGCCTTCCCCACCACCCCGAACGGGAAGATCGACCGCGCCGCCCTGGACCGCACCGCGCCGGACCGTCCTGCCTCGGACCGTCCTGCCTCGGACCGTCCTGCCCTGGACCGTGCGACCGGATCCGACGGCGGCGCGGACCCCGGTTCCCGGGAGGAGCGGCTGTACCGCACGATCGCCCGGCTGCTCGACCTGCCGCGGGTCGAGCCGGAGGCCAACTTCTTCGACCTGGGCGGCAATTCACTGCTGGCGGGGCGGCTGATCGGCGCGCTGCGCGAGGAGCTCGGGGTGCGCGTGCCGATCCGCTCGGTCCTCGCGGCACAGGACCTGCGGGAGATCGCCCGGGCCCTGCACGGGTGACAGACCACGAAGGGCCGCCCGGCGGGACCCCGCGCGGCGCGGCGAGGAAGGGAGATTCCCAATGATGTTGTCAAGCCAGGGCGGTGACGCCTCGTGACTGCCTTACTGCGCTGGGGCGGCGTTCTTGGGCGCAACTGCATCGA
>NZ_JBIAXP010000004.1:331825-403123 GCF_042896795.1 Kitasatospora sp. NPDC001261 | reverse complement strand
CCGGCGAGCCAGCGCCACGGTCTCCGCCGGAATCCCCGACACACCACCAGGACGCAACACGACCCACCCCCACAGACAGCCAACCCGCCCCGACCCGCAGACACTTACCGTCCCACGCCCAACCCAACCGACTTCGCCAGCAGAGTCGCTGGATCGACTTCCCATGCGCTACTCGCCGGTTCGTCGCGGCAGCGGGGGCCGCACCGCCATGGACAACACCTGGGAAGGGAGCGTGGGAAGTCAGCCCGGTCGACTTCCTGCGCACAACCGGGGTCAACGGCTCCCGGGCAGTCGCTCCGAGACCGACGGATGACACCGGCGGCTGCTCGCGCCGCTGCGGCTCGACACAGGCAAAGCGAGCCCTTGGCAAGGGGCTCCCTGACGAGCAGCGTCACCGGAACAGGACGTAGGAAGTCGACCGGGACTATCAGGATTCCGGTGTACGGCACCCGTTTGGTCTAGGTGTTGATCTTGTTGTCGGGTGTGGGCCGGTTGGCTCACACCCGTCCGGCTGACAGGCGTCCGTCGAAGGCGATGTCGAAGGCGTTGAGCGCGCCGAGCCAGCGGTTGCTCCAGCGTTGGCGGCCTCGTCCGGTGGGGTCGAGGGCCAGGGTCGCCAGGTAGAGGCGTTTCAGGGCGGCCTGCTCGTTCGGGAAGTGGCCGCAGGCGCTGGCGGCCCGGCGGTAGCGGGAGTTGAGGCTCTCGATGGCGTTGGTGGTGCAGATGATCTTCCGGATCTCGGTGTCGAAGCCGAGGAAGGGGACCATCTCGGGCCAGGCCCTCTCCCACAGTCGCACCACCGCCGGGTAGTTCGCCTCCCAAGCGGCCGTGAACTCGGCGAAGCGGTCCAGGGCCGCGGCCTCGCCTGGTGCGGTGTAGACGGGTTTGAGGTCTCGGGCCACCGCTGCCCAGTCCCGCTTGGCGGTGTAGCGGAAAGTGTTCCGCAGGAGGTGGACGATGCAGGTCTGGACCACGGTCTGCGGCCAGACCTGGGCGACGGCGTCGGGCAGTCCGGTCAGGCCGTCGCAGACCAGGATCAGGCAGTCCTTGACACCTCTGTTCCTGATCTCGGTCAGGACGGACTGCCAGTACTTCGCGCCCTCGCCGCCGCCGGTGGTCCACAGGCCCAGGATGTCGCGGTAGCCGTCGGCGGTGACGCCCAGGACCACGTAGACGGGCCGGTTGGCGACCTGCCCGTCGCGGACCTTGATGTTCACGGCGTCGACGAACAGGACCGGGTAGACCTCGTCCAACGGACGGCTTCGCCAGTCGGCCATGCCCTCCAGGACCCGGTCGGTGATCGTGGAGACGGTCTCCTTGCTGGTGGTCATGCCGTAGACCTCGGCCAGGTGAGCGACGATCTCGCCCGAGGTCAGGCCCTTCGCGGTGAGCGAGACGACCAGGTTGTCCAGTCCCTCGGTGCGACGCGAGTGCCTGGGCACCACCTTGGGCTCAAAAGTCCCGGCCCGGTCTCGCGGGACCTCGACGGTGACCGGGCCGGCCTCGGTCATCACCGTCTTCGAGCGGTAGCCGTTGCGGGCGTTGCCGCCCTTGCGGGCACCGCGGCCCGTCCCCGCGGTGGCGGCCAGGTGCTCGTCCATCTCGGCTTCCAGCGCCTCCTGGAGCAGGTGCCGGGTCAGCTGCTGCAGCAGTCCGCCCTCGCCCAGCAGCTGCATCCCGCCGGCCCTGGCCTGCTCGGTCGCCAGCTCGGCGACCGACGCCACCACATCCGACCCGCCGGTGTTCTTCCTCGGACCCATGTCCAAGGCATCGGCCACCCCCGCCTCCGACGAAACCCTCCCATCCGAAGCCGACCCAATCCAGTGATCCGTCAGCGAGCTCATCAGCGACTCCCTTGAGCAGGGTGTCCACCGAAATTCTGATACTCCCAGTCGACCAGACCGACTTCCTGCGCGGGCACCGCTTGGGGGGCGTGCTGGAAGCCTCGCCGGCAGGAACCGCACTCGGACTCGAAGCACGGAAAGTCGGCGGGATCGACTTCCTGCACGGGACCCGTCGATTCGTCGCGGCAGCGGGAGGCCGCACCGGTATGGAGAACGCCAGAGGGTGCGGGGTGCAGGAAGTCGGCCCGGTCGACTTCCTGCGCACAACCGGGGTGAGGGGCTCGGGGCAGTCGCTCCGAGGCCGACGGATGGCACGGGAGCTGCCGGCTCGAGAGGTGGTGAAGGCCGCGCCGCCGTGGGCGGCGCCTGAGGGTAGGGACGCGAGAAGTCGACTGGGCCGACTTCTCGTGCGGGAGCTGTCGGTTCGAGAGGTGGTGGTGGAGGCCCTGCCTCCGTGGGCAGCGCTTGAGGGCAGGGTGTGGGGGCTGGGGCGGCTGCGGTGGGTGGGGGTGCGTGCGAAGATGGCAGGGCTGGTGGGAACGATCTCCGGACGGTTTCTGGGACGGTTCTCTGGCCATGGTGGACGAATACGCGCAGCGCGCGGGGCAGCCTCGGCAGGACGCCCTGCTGATGGTGCCGATCGCCACGGCGCTGATCGACGCCGACGGGCGGATCCTGCACTGGAGCGGTGACGCGGAGGCGTTGCTCGGGCACCCTGCGCAGGAGGCGGTGGGGGCGCGGGCGGCGACGCTGCTGACCTCCGAGGAGCACCGGCCGGAGGTGCTCCAGCTGTTCCGGCAGATCCTGGCGGGCCGGTCGTGGTCCGGGGTGTTCCCGGTGCGGCACCGGGACGGGCACCTGGTGAACCTGGAGTTCCGTACGTATCCGATCCGCGGCCCGGGCGGCGCCCCGATGGTGCTGGCGGTGGCCTCCGAGGTGACGACGCTGCGCCGGCTCCAGGCCGATCTGGCGCTCCTCGACGGGTTCTTCACGCAGTCCCCGGTCGGCATGGCGGTGTTCGACACCGGCCTGCGCTTCGTCCGGTTGAACGCGGCGCTGGCGGACGCGAACGGCCTGAGCGTCGAGGAGCCGCTGGGCCGTCGGCTCACCGAGGTGCTGCCGGGGATCAACGCCCCGGAGTCCGAGGCGGTGATGCGCCGGGTGCTGGAGAGCGGCGAGCCGGTGGTGGACGACCTGGCGCACGGCCGTACCCCGGGCGACCCGAGCCACGACCACGCCTGGTCGGCCTCGTACTTCCGGTTGAGGGACCGCGGCGGCCGGGTGCTCGGGGTGTGCGCCACGGTCATCGACATCACCGAGCGGTTCCACGCCGACGCCCGGGCGGCCCGCGCCCAGGAGCGGCTGTCCCTGCTGGTCGACGCGACCGCCTCGATCGGCACCACGCTGGACCTGCGGCAGACCGCCCGGGAGCTGGTCGACGCGATGGTGCCGAGGGTCGCCGACATCAGCGCGGTGTTCGGGCTGGAGGAGCTGGTGGCCGGCCGGACCGTGGAGCCGCCCGCGCCGGACGTCCCGCTGCTGGTGCGCCGCCTGGCGATCGCCTCCGCCGACGCCGTCTACCCGGCCGATTCGCTGCCGGTCGACGCGGTGTACGAGCTGCGGCCGGACTCCCCGTACGCCCGGGCGCTGGCCGGCGGGCGCACGGTGGTGGTGCCCTCCTGGGAGCTGCCGATGCTGAGCGAGCCCGTCCACGAGAGCCGCCGCCAGGCCTACCTGGGCGACCGCCCGCGCTCGGTGCGGATCACCCCGCTGGTGGCGCGCGGTACGACGCTCGGCATGGTGGTGTACTCGCGGCGCGGCGCGCGGGAGTCCTTCGCGGCGGCCGACATCACGCTCGGCGACGAGCTGTCCTCGCGCGCGGCCGTCGCGATCGACAACGCCCGGCTGTACCTGCGCCAGCACCAGACCGTGCTGGCCCGGCAGCAGGCGCTGCGCGAGGCGAGGGCCGCGCAGGAGCGTCTGGCGCTGGTCAACGTGGCCTCCGCCCGGATCGGCACCACGCTCGATCTCGCCCAGACCGCGCAGGAGTTGGCCGAGGTGGCGGCACCGAGGCTGGCCGACACGGTGGTGGTGGAGGTGCTGGAGGAGCTGGTCCGCGGCGAGCGCGAGGCGACCGCCCCGGTGGACGGTTCGGCGCTGCTGCGGCGGATGGCCTTCCACTCGGTGCCCGGCTCGACGCTGGCGCCGATCGCCCGCACCGGCAACCTGCACCGTTTCGTGCCCGGTTCGCCGTACGCCTGGTGCCTGGCGCACCGCAAGCCGGTGCTGGTGCCCAGGATGGACGAGGAGGGCATGGCCTGGTTCGCGGACGACCCGGTGCGGCGGGCCGCCGTACGGGAGCAGAACGTGCTGTCGTTCATGGTGGTCCCGCTGATCGCGCGCGGCACCCCGGTCGGCGTGGCGGGCTTCTACCGCACCCGGGTCGAGCGCCCGTACGATGACGACGACGTGGCGCTGGCCGGGGAGTTGGCGGTGCGGGCGGCCGTCTCGATCGACAACGCGCTGCTGTTCACCCGCGAGCGCGACGCGGCCGCCGCCCGGCAGCGGGCGCTGGACGAGGCGTGGGCCGCCCAGCAGCGGCTGTCGCTGCTGAACGAGGCCAGCAACCGGATCGGCACCACGCTCGATCTGCACCGCACCGCCCGGGAGTTGGTGGAGGTGGTGATCCCGCGCTTCGCCGACTTCGTGACCGTGGACCTGCGCGAGGCGGTGCTCAGCGGCGAGGAGCCCGGGGCGGTCCCGGCGGAGGGCCCGGTGCTGATGCGGGCGGTGGCGGTCGGCGACACCGGCCCGGACGGCGGCATGCTCGGGGCGGCCGACCAGGTGGGCGAGACCTCGCAGTCGGCCGGGCTGTACGCGCAGAGCCTGCGCACCCGGCGCTCGATCCTGGTCTCCGAGGTGACCGAGGAGGAGCTGAGCCGGATCGTCGCCTCGCCCGACCGGGTGCAGCCGAGCCTGGACGCCGGGGTGCACTCGTACCTGATGGTGCCGCTGGTGGCGCGCGGACAGGTACTGGGCGGCGCGGAGTTCGTCCGCTCCCGCAACCCGGTGCCGTTCGGGTCGGCGGACCGTTCGCTGGCCGAGGAGCTGGCCGCCCGCACCGCGCTGGCGATCGACAACGGACGGCTCTACCGCCGCGAACGGGACACCGCGCTCACCCTCCAACGCAGCCTGCTGCCACAGGAGGTGCACCGCACGCTCGGGCTGGACCTCGCCTACCGCTACCTGCCGAGCAGCGTGGTCAGCGAGGTCGGCGGCGACTGGTTCGACGTGGTGCCGCTGTCCTCCGGGCGGGTCGCGCTGATCGTCGGCGACGTGATGGGCCACGGCATCCGGGCCGCCGCCACCATGGGTCAACTCCGCACGGCCGCACGGACGTTGATAACCCTGGACCTGGATCCCGAGCGGGTGCTGCACCGGCTGGACGAGGCGACCGCGGGCATCGGCGAGGGCCAGTTCGCCACCTGCGTCTGCGTGGTCTACGACCCGGTGGACCGCCAGTGCACCGCGGCCAGCGCCGGGCACCTGCCGCCCGTGGTCGCCGACACCGAGGGGCGGGCGCACCTGGTCGAGCTGCCCACCGGCGCCCCACTGGGGGTGGGCGGAGTCGCCTTCGAGAGCGCCGAGTTCACCCTCCCCGAGGAGGGCATCCTGACCCTCTACACGGACGGGCTGGTCGAGCGCCGGGGCCAGGACCTCGACGAGGGACTGCAGTTGCTGTGCCGGACGGTCGCCGACCGGCGCGGCTCGCTGGAACAGACCTGCGACGCCGTCCTGAAGCGGCTCACCGAGACCACCGGCGAGGACGACATCGCCGTCATCATGGCGCAGGTCCGCCCGAAGGGCGCGGACCGGATCGCCACCCTGCGGCTCACCGGCGACCACGCCATGGTCGCCCACTCGCGCCGCTTCACCCGCGAGACGCTGGCCTCCTGGGGGCTCGACGCGCTCATCGACTGGGCCGAGCTGCTCACCAGCGAGCTGATCACCAACGCGCTGGTGCACGCCGGATCGCCCACCCAACTGCGGCTGTACTGCAACCGGGTGCTCACCGTCGAGGTCGCCGACCAGGAGTCCGAGGTGCCGCGGATCCGCCGCGCCCGCAGCGAGGACGAGGGCGGCCGGGGCATCCACCTGGTCAACGAGCTCGCGCACCGCTGGGGCAGCCGCCGGACCAAGGACGGCAAGGTGGTCTGGTTCGAGCTGGAGTTGCCCCCGGGGGCAACACCGTCCGCCTGAACGACCGGCGGCTTTCGCACCGCGCCTCTCGGCCGGTGTGCGGGCGGCGAGTTGGGGCGGGACACCGAGAGCGGGGGGTGTCGTCAGCGGCCGGCCAGGTCCTCGGCGCGGTAGCGGCCGGAGGGCCTGCGGTCGCGGAGCAGGCCGAGCAGGGCCGGCGCCACCCGCTCGGGCAGTGGCGCGCCGGAGACGTCCTCGCCGGGGCCGGCCTCCTGGAGCATTCGGGTGCGCATGCTGCCCGGGTCCACCGACCAGACCCGCAACTCCGGCTCCTCCCGGGCGAGTACGTCGCCGGCGAGGTCCAACGCGGCCTTACTGGCACCGTAACCGCCCCAGCCGCGGTAGGGCACCACGGCGGCCTCGGAACTGACGTTGAGGACGGCGCCGGCGTGGGCGCGCAGCTGGGGCAGCACGAGCTGAGTGAGGGCGATCGGGGCGAACGTGTTGACCTCGAAGGTCGCCAGCAGGCCCGGCAGCGGGAAGTCGGCCAGCCGGGGCAGCGGTTGCCCGCCGGGGCCGGGGGCGCCGTTGAGCGTTCCGGCGTTGTTGACCAGCAGGCTCGCGCCGCCGAGCTCCTCCGCGGCCCCGGCCAGGTGGGCGCGGTGGTCGTCGTCGACGACGGAGCCGGGCAGGGCGACGACCCTGGTGACGGCGGCCAGCTCGGCCGCGGCGGCGGCGAGTTCGGCCGCTCCCCGGGCGGTGATCACCAGCTGCCAGCCGTCGGCGGCGAGGGCGCGCGCGAGGGCCAGGCCGAGGCCGCGGGAGGCTCCGGTGACCAGGGCGACGGGAGCGTTCCGCGGTACGGCGGCGCGGCCCGCCGCCCCGCCGGTGCCTGCGCTCGTCGTGCCTGCGCTCATGCCCGCGCTCATGCCCGCGTTGTTGTCTGCGTTGGTGCCTGCGTTCATGCCGCACACCATCCCGCCGCCGGGCCGGTCGGCGGATCGGCCACCGGAACGGGAACCGGCTCGGACGTTGGCCCTAGCTAGATCGTTCGGAGGTCCTGGGGCCCGGGACCGGCGTCGTCGGCCCAGCCCTGCGGGTCGGTCCAGGCGGTCAGTGTGCGGCGGGTCTCGAAGCGGCGCTCCCGGCCGGTCAGCGGATCGGTGAACTCGATCGTCGAGGCGAGCAGTTGCAGCGGGCGGCGGAAGTCGTCGGCGGCGGGCTCGGGCAGCACGACCGGGTAGACCGGGTCGCCGAGGATCGGCAGCCCGAGGCCGCACATGTGCAGCCGCAGCTGGTGGGTGCGCCCGCTCAGCGGCCGCAGCCGGTAGCGGGCGAGGCCGTCGCGGCGCTCCAGCAGGTCGATCCGGCTCTCGCTGTTCGGCGGCGCGTCGATCTCCTGGGCGGCGATCACCCCGCGCTCCTTGACGATGTGGCTGCGCACGGTGCGCGGCAGGCTCAGCTCCGGGTCGTACCCGGCGACGGCCTGGTACTCCTTGCGCACCAGGCGGTCCCGGAACAGCGTCTGGTAGGCGCCGCGGTCCTCCGGGCGGACGACGAACATGGCCAGGCCCGCGGTGAGCCGGTCCAGGCGGTGCGCGGGGCTGAGCGCCGGCAGGTCGAGGGCGTGCCGCAGCCGGGACAGCGCCGTCTCGGTGACGTGCCGGCCGCGCGGGGTGGTGGCCAGGAAGTGCGGCTTGTCGACCACCACCAGGTGCTCGTCGCGGTGCAGCACGACCAGCTCGAACGGGACGCGCACCTCCTCGGGGAGGTCCCGGTAGAACCACAGGTGGGCGCCGGGGCGAAACGGCTCCGCCGGGGCGATCGGGCCCTGCTCACCGACGATCTCGCCGTCCCGCAGCGCGGCGTCGACCCGCTCGGCCGGGACGGCGGGCAGCCGGTCCACCAGGTGGTCCCGCACGGTCGGCCAGGGGCCTTCGAGCGGCAGCCGGAGGTGGACCGGGTCCACACCGTGGCGCTGCGGGAGGGGGGAGGCCGGGCGGCGGCTCTTGCGTCTCATCTCCCGGCCCAGCCTAGTGCGCGCCGGCGCGCGCCCCTCGGCCGAGGTGCTGACCCGGGGCCGGGCAGGGAAAGTGGACCGGAGGCCCTCGTGACGCCGGGGGCCTCCGACCGTCCGCCGACCGGGCCGACCAGCCGCCCCACCGGCCGAACCGAGCAACCGACCGATCCGCCGGACCGACCGGCCGGCACCACTGGAGGACGCGTGACCGCCGACGGCCCGGACGGGGTGCCGCCGCTGCACCTGCCGAGGCGGACCCGGCTGCTGCTCTACGGCTCGCTCCTGCTGCTGGTCGCCGCCGTGGTGGCCGCGCTGGCCATCGGGCCCGGGACCACCCTGGCGCCGCTGCTCGCGGTGGCCCCGGTGCTGGCCGGTGCGACCACCCGGCGGGCCCGGGTGCCGCTGCTGGTCGGCGCGGCCGCGGTGGTCGCCGTCGGCCTGCTGGAGTCGGCCAACGCGCAGCTGCCGCTCTCGGTCCGGATCAGCGTGCCGGTCACCGTCCTGGCCTCGACCCTGGCCAGCGCGGCCAGCGTCGTCCTGGTGGCGGCCCGCGAGCGGGAGCTGTTCCAGGTCCGGACGGTGGCCGAGGCGGCCCAGCGGGCCCTGCTGCGCCCGCCGCCGGAGCGGATCGGGCCGCTGCGCCTGGCGGTGCGGTACGTGGCGGCGGCCGCCGAGGCCCGGATCGGCGGGGACCTGTACGCCGTGGTGGAGACCCGCTTCGGGCTGCGCATCCTGCTCGGGGACGTCCAGGGGCACGGCCTCCCGGCGGTGGAGACGGCGGCGGACGTCCTCGGGGTGTTCCGGGAGGCCGCGCGGACCGAGCCGGACCCCGGGCGGCTCGCCGAACGGCTGGACGCGGCGCTGGCCGCCCGGCCGTCGGAGGAGGGGCGGTTCGCCACCGCGCTGCTGCTCGACGTGGCGCCGGACCGGGGGCCGGTGCGGCTGGTGAACTGCGGCCACCCGCCCCCGCTGCTGCGCCGGGCGGGCCGGGTGAGCGAGCTGGAGCCCCCGTTCCCGGCGCCGCCGCTGGGGCTGCTCGGGCTCACCGACGACAGCTACCCGGACCGGCGGTTCGACCCGGAGCCGGGCGACCTGCTGCTCCTGCACACCGACGGCGTGTCGGAGGCCCGGGACGCCGCGGGCCGGTTCTACCCGATCGCGGAGCGGCTGCCCGGACTGCACGGCGGCACCCCGGCGGACCTGCTGGACGCCGTGCTGACGGATGTCGGCGGCTGGGTCGGCGACGCCGGCCTGGCCGACGACGCGGCGGTGCTGGCGATCCGCTGGGAGCCGTGACCGGGCCGCGCCGATGGCTCCGGAGAGCCGTCCGGAAAGCGGTCCGGAGAACTGCCCGGAGAGCAGCTCCGGTGAGCTTTCCGGCCGCGATTGTCAGTGGTGTGTGCAAGGCTCGGTTCACGGTCGGCGGGGAGCCGGCCGCAGGGTGGTCGCGGATCGACGAGGGGACGGTGCCATGGGGAGCGGGAGCAGGGCGAGCGGGTCTTTCGAGGTCACGGCGTTCGAGCCGGTGGAGACGGAGGAGCGGGAGGGCGCGGCGTTCGGGCGGGTCCGGATCGCCAAGACCTTCACGGGCGGGCTGAGCGGAGCCAGCGAGGTGCGGATGCTCTCCGTCGCAGGCCCTTCCGGCAGCCCGGCTTCGTACGTCGCGGTGGAGCACGTGACGGGTGAACTGGACGGGCGCAAGGGCTCGTTCGTGCTCCAGCACGCGGCCTGGGACACCACCGGCACGACGATACGCGTGGTGCCGGGCACGGGCACGGGCGAGCTGGCCGGGATCACCGGCGAGTTCCACCTGACCGTCGACGGGTCCGGCACCCACACGTACGTCCTGGAGTACGGGCTGGGCTGACGCCGGCCGCGGCGCGCGCGGCCGGCGGCCCCGGTCCGTCAGAGGATGGGCTGGGTCGCCTCCAGCCGCTGGATCGCGGTCCGGACCGCGGTCGCGTAGGCCCAGAACAGCGGCAGGGTGTTGGCCGCCCGCTCGGTGCGGGTGTTCTTGCCCGGGGCGAACATCGCGGCCCGCAGCTCGGTGGTCATCTCCAGCTGGGCGCCCATGCCGAGCAGGCTGCGGTTGCAGATGTTCTCCGGGGAGATGCCCGCGATCTCCTCCTCGCCGGAGGCGGTCACGGCCCGGATGCCCGCGGCCGCGAACTCCTCCATCAGGTACTGGCGGAAGGTGGGGTTCAGGCCGCCGACCAGCACGGCCTGGGCGCCGGCCTCCAGTCCGGCCTGGGCGGCGGTGCAGCCGTGCAGCGACAGCACGTTGCGGCTGCCGGCGCACATCGCGCGGGCCACTCCGTCGTCGCAGTGGGTCGAGGTGACGTGCAGCTCGCTGTTGTTGGAGGAGCGCAGGCCCTCGAACATCCAGAAGTCGTGCGTCGGCCCGGCGGCCGGGGCCGGGGCGAGGTCGGCCGGGTGGTAGCCGGCGATGGCCAGGCACAGTTCGGAGGTGCCGCCCTCGATGCCGCCGCCGTGCGGGGCGATGACGGTGGTCCGGACGAACGGCGTACGGCCCTGCGGGCTCTGGTCGTCGACCAGGTGCCGGCGGTAGCGGCGGCCGTAGTCCACGCCCTCGACCACGGTCGGGTTGGCGTAGAGGGCCGTGTTGGAGGGGTACAGGTCGGCGGCGGCGCTCGCGGGGGTGCTGCCCACGGCGGCGCCGAGGGTGCTGAGGGCCGGGGCCGCGGCGAACGCGGCGATCAGGGTACGACGGTTAATCACGGTCACGGATCATGACAGGAGGTGGGGGATCGGAAAAGTACCGGCAAGGCTTTGGCCAAGTCGACGCCATGTCACGACGGGACCGGCCCGGTCGTGCGACACCGGCCTGACCGTGCGACACCGGCCCGACGGAGGCGTGCCGCATCCGTCGGGGCACGGGCAGCGCTGTCACGATGATGCGATCAGTGCACGATCGGCATCGGAGGGTGGCGCATGCCCGACACGGCGGTGGATCGTACGACGGCAGTGGTCGCGGAGGCGCGGACGGTCGAGCAGGTGGTCGGCCGGCTGCGGGAGATCGGGGCGGGGCTGCCCCCGGCCGACGGGGTGGGGGTGTTCAACCGGCTCTACCTCACCGTGACGGAGGCGGTCCGCGACCGGCTGGACGGCGGGCGCTTCGCCGACCCGTCGGCGGTGGCCGAGCTGGACGTGGTGTTCGCCGGGCGGTACCTGCGGGCCGTGGCCGCCGACGCGGCCGGGCAGGAGCCGCCCGCCTGCTGGCGGCCGCTGTTCGCGCTGCGCGCCCACCCGGGGGTGCACCCGCTGCAGTTCGCGCTGGCCGGGATGGCCGCCCACATCCAGCACGACCTGCCGCTGGCCGTCGTGGACACCTGCCGCCGCCGGGGCTGCCAGCCGTCCGACGTCGAGCCGGACTACCACCGGATCGACCGGGTGCTGGCCGAGGTGGAGACGGCCGTCCGGGAGCAGCTGATGCCCGGCCCCGACCTGCTGGAGCGCGCCGAGCCGCTCACCCACCTGCTCGGCGCCTGGTCGGTCGGGGCCGCCCGCGAGGGCGCCTGGGGCACCGTCGAGGCGCTCTGGGAGCTGCGGCACCTGCCGGGCGCCGCCCGGGCCCTCGCCACGGCGCTGGACGGTTCGGTCGGGCTGCTCGGCCGCGTCCTGCTGCTCCCGCTCGGGCCGGGCGGGAGGCAGGGCGGGAGGCAAGGCGGCGGACCGGAGGACGGGCGCGACACCGGAGCGGCCGGCGGCCGGATCAGCGGCCAGGCCCCCGGGCACCGCACCCCCGTAACGGCCCCCGCGACGCCCCCCGCGACGGCCGCGGCCGCCCGGCTCCCCGAGGCGAGGAACCGGACGGCCGACGGTGCGGGCCCCGACGCGGCGGGCCCGGCAGGCACAACAGGCGCAGCGGGCGCCGGAGCCGGTCAGGCCCAGCTGGAGTGCAGCGGCTTGCCCTCGGCGTAGCCGGCCGCGCTCTGGATGCCCACGATCGCCTTCTCCTGGAACTCCTCCAGGCTGCCGGCGCCCGCGTAGGTGCAGGAGCTGCGGACGCCCGCGATGATCGAGTCGATCAGGTCCTCGACGCCGGGGCGGGTCGGGTCGAGGAACATCCGGGAGTGCGAGATGCCCTCCTCGAACAGCGCCTTGCGGGCCCGGTCGTACGAGGAGTCCTGGGCGGTGCGGTTGCTGACGGCGCGGGCCGAGGCCATGCCGAAGCTCTCCTTGTACTGGCGCCCGTCGGCGGCGGTCTGGAGGTCGCCCGGGGACTCGTAGGTCCCGGCGAACCAGGAGCCGATCATCACGTTGGAGGCGCCGGCGGCCAGCGCCATCGCGACGTCGCGCGGGTGACGCACGCCGCCGTCGGCCCAGACGTGCTTGCCGAGCCGGCGGGCCTCGGCGGCGCACTCCAGGACGGCGGAGAACTGCGGCCGGCCGACGCCGGTCATCATCCGGGTGGTGCACATGGCGCCGGGGCCGACGCCGACCTTGAGGATGTCGGCGCCCGCCTCGACGAGGTCGCGGACACCGGCGGCGGAGACCACGTTGCCGGCCACGATCGGGACCCGCGGGTCCAGGCCGCGCACCGCGCGCAGCGCGCTGATCATGGACTCCTGGTGGCCGTGCGCGGTGTCGACCACCAGCACGTCGGCACCGGCCTCGATCAGCGCCGCGGCCTTGCCCGCGACGTCGCCGTTGATGCCGACGGTGGCGGCGATCCGCAGCTTGCCGGCCTCGTCCACGGCCGGGGTGTACAGGGTGGCGCGCAGCGCGCCCTTGCGGGTGAGGATGCCGACCAGTCGGCCCTCGCCGTCCACGACGGGGGCGAGCTTGCGGTGCGCCTCGGTGAGCTTCTCGAAGGCGGTCCGCGGGTCGATGCCCTCGTCCAGCAGCAGCAGTTCGCGGGACATGATGTCGGCCAGGCTGGTGAAGCGGTCCACGCCCTGGCAGTCGGACTCGGTGACCACGCCGACGGGCTTGCCGTCCTCGACCACCACGAGGGCGCCGTGCGCGCGCTTGGGCAGCAGCGAGAGCGCCTCGGCCACGGTGGCGCCGGGGGCGAGCGTGATCGGGGTGTCGAACACCAGGTGGCGCTGCTTGACCCAGGAGACGACCTCGGCGATGACCTCGGTGGGGATGTCCTGCGGGATGGCGACCAGGCCGCCGCGGCGGGCGACGGTCTCGGCCATCCGGCGGCCGGCGATGGCGGTCATGTTGGCCACGACCAGCGGGATGGTGGTGCCGGTGCCGTCGTTCGAGGAGAGGTCGACGCCCTGCCGGGAGCCCACGGCGGAACGGCTGGGGACCATGAAGACGTCGTCGTACGTCAGGTCGTACGAGGGCTTGAGGTCGTTCAGGAAGCGCATGAAGGAGGGCTCTCTGGCTGGGGGGATACACCTCGGGTGCGGTTGCGGCGATGCCGCCGGAGCGCACTCGGGCGCCCGGCACCCAGCGTTCGATTCTCCGTGAGGGTGGGGGCAAAAGCCAGTTCGACGGGCATTGCTGGGGCTGCGTACAAACCGTGATCAATACTCCGCGCGTAGACATGGAGGATCATCCAAAGACCCCCTCCGACGTCGGCTTTTCGCCCCGGTCCGGATCGCTCCCGTAGCATTCACGCGGTAAGGGGCTTGGCTTCACGCGTGTGGGCGTGGCGAATCGGGAAAGCGGCAGCAGGCGTGAGCATCGGTCAGACGGACATCGACCAGACGGACCTCCGACAGGCGGGCATCGAGCAGACGGGCACCGGGCGGACGGACCTCGGCCAGGACCCGGTCGAGGGCGCCGAGGAGGAGATCGACTTCGGTCCCGGCCTCGACCCCGAGCGGCTGCGGCTCTGCCTGGAGGTGCTGGCCGAACTCGACGAGCTGCACGTGGACCACCCGGACGCGATCACCGTCCGCAAGGCCGTCGGCGGCATATTCCGCACCCTGAAGCAGCGCCGCCGCCAGGAGACCCGGGCCCGCAAGACCGCCAACGACCGCGAGGTCACCGCCCGTACCGCCACCGGCGCGCCCACCCGGATCGACGACGAGACGGCCGGCGCCTTCGGCCTGACCACCGTCACCACCACCGAGATCGCCGGCATCCTGGAGCGTCCGCGCTCCTGCTACACCTGCAAGCAGCGGTACATCGAGGTCGACGCCTTCTACCACAACCTCTGCCAGGACTGCGCGGTCAAGAACCGCTCCCGCCGGGACGCCCGCGCCGACCTCACCGGCAAGCGCGCGCTGCTCACCGGCGGCCGGGCCAAGATCGGGATGTACATCGCGCTGATGCTGCTGCGCGACGGCGCCCACACCACCATCACCACCCGCTTCCCCAACGACGCGATCCGCCGCTTCACGGCGATGCCGGACAGCGCCGAGTGGATCCACCGCCTCAAGATCATCGGCATCGACCTGCGCGACCCGGCCCAGGTGATGGCCCTGGCCGACGAGGTCGCCGCCGACGGCCCGCTGGACATCCTGATCAACAACGCCGCGCAGACCGTGCGCCGCCCGCCGGAGTCCTACCGCGAGCTGGTCAACGCCGAGTCCGCCCCGCTGCCGGCCGGCGAGCTGCCCCAGGCCACCACCATCGGCCGCTTCGGCAGCGGCAGCGTCGACCTGCCCGCCCTCCCCCACCAGGCGGGCGGCGACACGCAGCGGATCACCGCCGAGGACGTCACCTCGCTGGCCCTGGTCACCGGCTCCGCGACGCCCGACCGGATCGCGGCCGGCACCGCGATCGACGCCGGCGGCCTGGTGCCCGACCTCGCGGACACCAACAGCTGGGTGCAGACCGTCAGCGAGGTCGGCCCGATGGAGCTGCTGGAGGTCCAGCTCTGCAACTCCACCGCGCCGTTCATCCTGATCAGCCGGCTGCGCCCGGCGATGGCCGCCTCCGCGTCCCGCCGCAAGTACGTGGTCAACGTCTCCGCGATGGAGGGCGTCTTCTCGCGCGGCTACAAGGGCGCCGGCCACCCGCACACCAACATGGCCAAGGCCGCGCTCAACATGCTCACCCGCACCAGCGCGCAGGAGATGTTCGAGTCCGACGGCATCCTGATGACCGCCGTCGACACCGGCTGGATCACCGACGAGCGGCCGCACCCGGACAAGATGCGCCTCGCCGACGAGGGCTTCCACGCCCCGCTCGACCTGGTCGACGGCGCGGCCCGGGTGTACGACCCGATCGTGCGCGGCGAGGCGGGCGAGGACCTGTACGGCTGCTTCCTCAAGGACTACGACCGCTCCAACTGGTAACCAGCCGAAGGGGATGGCGAGTTGAGCACCGCACCGTCCGGACCGACCGGACCGACCGCGCCCACCGGACCCGCCGGGCCGGCCGCGCCCGCCGCGCCGGTCCCGCCGACCGCACCGCTGCTCGGCGCCGGGGTCATCGTGCCCACCGGCGACGGCCGGGTGCTGATCGGCCGTCGGACCACGGCCGGCGAGCCGCCGACCTGGAGCCTGCCCGGCGGCAAGGTCGACCCCGGCGAGTCCTTCGAGCGGACCGCGGCCCGCGAACTCGCCGAGGAGACCGGCATCGTGCTGCCCGCCGAGGAGATGCGGGTGCTCGCCGTCCACCTCGACCACGAGCTCGGCCGGCCCCGGCTGACGGCCGCCGTGCTGGCGCCGCCGAGCCTGGCCGAGGCCGTGGTCACCGAGCCGCACGCGTGCGGCGGCTGGGAGCGCGTCCCGGTGGACGCGCTGCCCGAGCCGATGTTCTACCCGTCCGCGCTGGTGCTCGGCAGCTGGCTGCCGCGGCTGTCCCCGCGGCTGCTGGCCGGAACGCACGGCTACCCCGTCGCCCGCTGGAACGGGTGACGGGGCAGCCGACCGCCTGACGGCGCTCAGCCGTTGCGGGCCGCCTCCGGTCCGGTGATCCGCTTCAGCAGCGGCAGCGTCGAGGCGATGATCCCGAGCGAGGCGGCCAGCCCGAAACCGGTCAGCCCGTAGTACGCCGGGCCCGGGGACACCAGGTCGTAGTCCTTCTGCGCCTTGAGGAACATCGCCGCCGCGGCGAAGCCCGTCCCGATCGCGAGCGCCGAGACCACCAGCAGCGGCAGCGCGCTCTCCAGTCCGACCACCCTGCGCAGCAGCCGCAGCGGTGCGCCGGTCAGCCGCAGCATCGCGAACGGCCGCCGGCGGTCGGACAGTCCGGCCACCACGCTCACCGCGAGGCTGCACCCGGCGATCGGCAGGGTGGTCAGCAGCACCACGTTCGCCAGCTGCCGCCAGCCCTGGAGCTTCTTCTGCCCGGCGGAGGACCAGTCCTCGGCCAGCCGCGCCTCGTAGTGCGGGAACTCCTTCATGAACAGGGTCCGCAGCTGTTCCTTGGCCGCCTTGGAGCCGTCGGTGGTCGCGTAGAGCATCCGCACCGGGAGCCCGGCCGCCTCGGCCTCGGAGACCGGTGCGGCCGGCCACTCGCGGTCGGAGGCGTCCACCAGGCCGACCAGCTGGTAGGGGTCGACGGCCGCGACGGCGGCGCCGGGAGCGCAGTGGCCGACCACGGGGATCTGCGCGAGGTCCGCGCAGCTCACCAGGCCGGGCACGATGCCCCGCCCGCTCCGCTGGCCCGTACCGGCCGGGTCCTCGTGCACCAGGGCGATCCCCTGGAACCCGGGGACGGCCCGCGCCCGGGCCAGCACGCGATCGGGTACCGACGGCAGCAGGGCCGCGTCGTTCCGGTTGCCGAAGGGGGCGTCCACGATCGCCTTGCGCACCTCGGGGGCGCCGTTGAGCATGCCCTGGTTCGCGTTGATGGTGCTCATGATGGCCAGGGTCGCGGTGGTCACGAACAGCGCCAGCACCACGCCGGCGACCGAACGGAAGCCCGCCCCCGGGTCGTCCGCCAGGCGGCGCATCGCGATCAGGGCGGCCGGACGGCGGGTGCGCCGGGCCACCGCCCGGGCCGCGGCCATGGTCAGCCACGGCCCCGAGACCACCAGCCCGAGCATCACCAGCACGAAGCCGGTCAGGTAGGCCGTGGACTGCCCGTCGGTGGTCTCCGGGCGGTTGCCCACGAAGTAGCCGAGTTCGACGAGGCCGACCACCAGCGGTGCCAGCCGCCAGGCGCTCGGCGGCTTCGGGGTGACCCTGCGGGAGACCCCGAGCGGCGAGACGGTGACCCGGCGCAGCGCGAACCGGGCGGCGAGCGCGGCCGCCACCGGCACGCCCAGCACCACCCCGCCCGCCTGCGGCAGGGTCAGGCTCAGGTCGGCGGCGAAGAAGCGGTCGCCGGTGAACGGCACGTCGGCCACCACCGGTTTCAGCGCGGCGAACAGGCCGAAGCCGAGGGCCGTACCGATCACCGCGGCCAGGGTGGACTCCACCGCCGAGATCACCGACACCTGGCCGGGCGTCGCCCCCACCAGGCGGATCGCGGCGTAGCGCTGCTCCCGGGTGGCGGCGGAGAGCCGGGTCGCGGTGCCGATGAAGACCAGCACCGGGAAGATCAGCGCGGCGGCGACCACGGTGAGCACCAGGACCATCGCGTCGCCGTGCACGCCCGCGCCGTAGCAGTCGTACTCGCAGTCGTGGGGCAGGACGGTGGCGAGGCTGGTGACGGTGGTGGCCCTCGGCAGGGCCTTGACCTCGTCCGCGGTGCGGCCGACGACCAGCGCCAGGGTGTCCGGGGAGGGCAGCCCGTCCTCGCCGAGGGTGCCGACCTGCCGTCCGGGGAAGCGGTCGCCCAGTTCGACGGCCGGGGTGTCGCGCAGCAGCTTCTCCAGCGCGGGCGAGGCGTAGTACTCGCCGGGCGCGGGCAGCCGGCTCAGGCCGGGCGGCAGCGGCGAGGCGGGACCGGTCGGGGCGACATCGGCCCGGAAGACGGTCCTCCCCCGGTAGTAGTCCATCCGGGCGCCCCACCAGAGCGGGTCCGCCGAGGTGGCCGCGGTCGCGCCCTTGACGCCCGTGTTCATCCAGAGCTGCCGCTCGTTGGCCCGGTCGATCGCGCTCACGCCGGCGAAGGTCGAGAGCAGCAGCCCCACGCCGACCGCGACCGCCGCCGCGATCATCAGCAGCCGGGCCACCGCCTCCCGGCCGCCGCTGACGGCCAGCCGGAGCGAGAAGGCGATCACGGGGCCACCGTTCCGGCGCCGGCCGAGAGCGTACGGGCCCGGCCGTCGCGGACGACCGCCTCGCGGTCCGCGTACGCGGCGACCCGGGCCTCGTGGGTGACCAGGATGACGGTGGTGCCCTGCTCCTTGGCGGAGGCGACCATCAGCTCCATCACCTGCTCGCCGGTCAGCGAGTCCAGCGCGCCGGTCGGCTCGTCGGCGAACAGCACCCGCGGCCGGGCCACCAGGCCGCGGGCCAGCGCGACCCGCTGCGCCTGACCGCCCGACAGCTCGCCGGAGCGGCGCTGCTCCAAGCCGTCCAGGCCGAGCCGGGCGAACCAGGGACGGGCCTGGGCCAGCGCGGCGGAGCGGCGCACGCCGTTCAGCAGCAGCGGCAGCGCGACGTTCTCCTCGGCCGTCAACTCCGGCACCAGCTGGCCGAACTGGAAGACGAAGCCGAACTTGTCCCGGCGCAGGGCGCTGCGCCGGGCCTCCGGCATGGTGTCCAGGCGCTGCCCGTCGAACAGCACCTCCCCCGCGTCGGGCACCAGGATGCCGGCCAGGCAGTGCAGTAACGTCGACTTGCCGGAGCCGCTGGGGCCCATGATGGCGAGCACCTCGCCGGCCTGGACGGACAGGCTGGCCCCGCGCAGGGCGGGGGTCTCCCCGAAGGCGAGGGCGATGTCCCGGGCCTCGATCACGGCGGTCACGCGTTCACCTCCGCGGCGAGCGCGTCCAGGCGGGCGGCGGTGAGGTCGATCCAGCGCAGGTCGGCCTCCAGGTGGAACAGGCCGTGGTCGGCGAGCAGGGCGTCCACCAGGGCTCCGGTGCGGCGCAGTTCGGTGAGCTCGCGCATCCGGCGCAGGTGGGCGGCGCGCTGGGTGTCCAGGTAGTGCTCGGCGTCCCGGCCCAGCATCAGGGCCAGCACCACCTTGGTGAACAGCACGGACTGGAGGTTGGGCTCGGGCGCGACCGGCTCCTGGAGCCAGGTCTCGAACTCGGTCGCCCCGGTCTCGGTGATGACGTACCGCTTGCGCTCGGGCCCGTCGCCGGGCTCCGCCTCGCCGGCCACCACCTTGCCGTCGCGGGCCAGCCGGCCGAGGGTCGAGTAGACCTGGCCGTACGGAAGGGGCTTGCCGCGGCCGAAGAGGGCGTCGTAGTCGCGCTTGAGGTCGTAGCCGTGGCTCGGCTCTCGCTCCAGCAGCCCCAGAAGGGTCAAAGGAACACTCATGGGGGAAACATACACCCGGCGTATACCCCGAGTGTATATCTGGGCAGAATACGGCCCCGACCTGGGACATCGTCAGTCCATCGGCGAGGAAAGGCCGGAGAACGGGCCGGAGCCGGACACGGCACAGGCAGGGGGTGGCCCCACGACCACCCCCTGCCCCGTACCTCGGCCCGGCGCCCCCACGGCCGACCGGGCCACGGCCGCGCCCAAGCACCGGGAGGACGCCGCCACACCCCAGCCTGCCCGGACCGGGTGCGGATGCCGAGGGCCGAACGTCCCGGCCACTGGGCCGACCGGCCCTGACCGGTAGGTACCGGCGGTCCTCCGAACGCGCACGACTCTTGTGCGCGGGGGGCCGCCGGGTGGACATTGGGGCGTAACCGCCCAGCGTCCCCGCGCCCCTGAGGAGCCCTCACCGTGTCCAGCACTCCCCGCCCGGCCCTGCCCGCGTCGCTCCCGCGGCGCACCGGCCGGCGGCTGCGGCGGGCACTCGGTGCCCGGCACGAGCCGCTCGCCCGCCCCCTCGACCGCTCCCGCGCCCGCGCCTGGCTGTCCGCCGTGCTCGGCGTGGTGCTCGCCCTCGCCCTGTGCGCGGGCGGCTCGCTGCTCCTCTACCGCGCCACCGCGCACCGGGCCGACGCCGACCGCGGGCGGCTGCAGCAGGTCGACGCCGTGGTCAGCGGCGTCCCGGACCGCACCACCGCCACCGGCAGCCGCTTCGCCGGCGGCTACAGCAACCAGGTGGACGTCGACGCGGACTGGACCGCCCCCGACGGCAGCCCGCGCCACGGCACCGTCCAGGCCCCGCACTCCGCAGTCACCGGCAGCCGCATCCCCGTCTGGGTCGACGCGGCCGGCACCGTCTCCGTCGCCCCGGCCGACCGGGTGGCCCTCGCCGTCTCCGCCGCCTGCACCGGTACCGGCGGCCTCCTCGTCCTGCTGGCCCTGCTCGCCCTCGCCCTCCGCCTGCGCCTCCAGGCGCTCGACCGCCGGGCGGAGGCCGCCTGGAGCACCGAGTGGGAGCGCCTCGAACCCCTCTGGAGCGGCCGCGCCGGGCACCGCAGCGAGGACTGAGCCGCTCACCCCGGCCGGTCGCCGGAGGTCGAGGCCGCCCGGAACGCCGTCCGGGCCGAGGGCCGCCGGCCGGCAGCCCGAAACCCCCCGAGGAACACGGGGGTTCGACACCGTCCGTGCCGGGCGCCGGTCGCGGACGGGCGGCGGATCACCGGATGCCCGGTCAGCGCGGGTGGGTCCAGGCGGGGGCGGGGACGGTCCTGGCGGCGCGGTGGGTGAGGGCCGCGACGGCGAGGAGCAGCGCGAGGGCCAGGGCCAGGGCGAGCGGGATGTCGGCGTGGAGGACCAGGAGGGCGCCGAGGAGGGCGCCGGCGAACATCCAGACGGCGGAGGCCAGCCGGCGGGGGCCGGTGCGGTCGGCGGCGAGGGCGGTGATGGTCATGGTCAGCACGGTGGTGGTGAGGTCGGGGACCTTCAGGGCGCGGACCACCGCGTTCTGGCCGCCCATGGCGAAGCCGAGCAGCCCGATCAGGGTGTAGCGGGCCGGCTCGGAGGTGTGGCCGGCCACCGCCGCCAGCAGGGTGGCCGCCGCGACCAGCGCCGACTGGACGGCGACGGCGGCGGTCAGCAGGTGCCCGCGGTGGCCGGGCAGGCGGCGGGCGAGGTGGCCGCCGGCCAGGGCGCCGAGCAGGAAGGCGGCGAGGGCGGCCAGCGAGGCGGTGGCGGAGAGGTTGGCCGCGCCGGCCAGGGCGAAGCCGAGGAACACCACGTTGCCGGTCATGTTGGCGACGAAGACGTGGCCGAGTTCGAGGTAGCTGACCGCGTCCACCACTCCGGTGACCACGGTCAGCACCAGCAGCATCGGCACCAGCGGCCCGTGCTCGGGATCGGGGGTCGGCATCCTGCCTCCAGTCGGTTCGGGCGGGGGTTCGGGTGACGCGGTCCGGCGACGCGGTCCGGGTGGTGACGGTATGTCCGCGCCGCCCGTCAGGCGAGCGCCGGGTTGCCGGGGTCCTCCGACTCGTCCTCCAGGTGCCAGTGCAGGTCGCGTACGCCGGGCTCCAACGACAGCCGGGTGACGACCTGTTCGAGCGCCGGGGCGACCTGCCCGGTGATCGCGACGGTGGCCCGCAGGCTGGTGGCGTCGCCGTTGTCGGTGCGGCGGGCGCGCAGGCCGGTCGGGGAGAGCCCGGAGCCGGCGAGGGCCTGGAGCAGCAGGGCCCGGATGTGGGTCTCGGACTTGCGGTCGCATTCCAGGTGGACGGTGGCGCGGGTGGTGGAGTCGGGGTCGCTGCCGGCCTGCGGGGCCCGGTCGAGGAGTCGGCCGGCGGGGCGCAGGACCAGGTGGACGACGAGGACGGCGAGTGTGCCGAGGACGGCGAACCGCAGTTTGCCGGAGGCGGCGAGGACTCCGACGGCGGCCGAACACCACAGTGTGGCGGCGGTGTTGAGGCCGCGTACGCCGGCGCCGTCGCGCAGGATGACGCCGCCGCCGAGGAAGCCGATGCCGGAGACGACGTAGGAGGCGACCCGGGTGGGGCTGCCGGCGTCGCCGACGGCCTCGCTGTAGAGCACGAACAGGGTGGCGCCGGCGGCGACCAGGGCGTTGGTGCGCAGGCCGGCCATCCGGGCCCGCCACTGGCGTTCGACGCCGATCAGCGCGCCGCAGGCGACGCCGGTGGCGAGCCGTACCAGGAAGTCGACGGTGGTCAGGGTGTGCACGACGGCACCTCCTTCACGGGAGGAGGGGTACGGACGGTGGCACGCGGTCGATGCTCCCGGCAGGCCGGGCGACCTCGATGATGGCCATCGCCACGGTGGTCGGCGGGGAGGCGCGCAGGGCGCGGGGGCCGGCCGTGCGGTCGGCCCCGGACAACGTGACGGCGCGTCGGCGCATCGGGGGTCTCGGGCGCCTCCGGAGCCGTGAGCCGTCCCGAGCATAGACCGCCTCCGAACGACCGGGGCAGGGGTTTCCCGCTCTTCCTCGACAGCTTTGTAGAAGTTTGACCGAACCCGATCACCGCCGCCCGGGAACCGGCCCGCCTTGCGTCACGTCCTCCGACATATATAGTTCACCGACATATGCAGTTGAGCAGCTCACGAGGGGGAAGTGTGTCCCACACCGATCCGAACCGGCCCGCACCCGTCCTGCGCCTGGCCAACGTCACCCGCGTGCACGGGCGGGGCGCCGCCGAGGTGCACGCCCTGCGCGGCATCGACCTGGCCGTCCACCCGGGCGAGTTCGTCGCCGTCATGGGCCCGTCCGGCTCCGGGAAGTCCACCCTGCTGACCCTGGCCGGCGGGCTGGACCAGCCCAGCGACGGTGAGGTGCTGGTGGAGGGGGTCGCCCTCGGCGGCCTCGGCCGCGGCCGGCTCGCCGACCTCCGGCGGCGCTCGATCGGGTACGTGTTCCAGGACTACAACCTGATCCCGGCCCTGACCGCCGCCGAGAACATCTCGCTGCCGCGCGAACTCGACGGCGTCCCGGGCCGCCGGGCCCGCCGGGAGGCACTGGCCGCGCTGGAGGAGCTGGGCATCGGCGAGCTCGCCGACCGCTTCCCCGACGACATGTCCGGCGGCCAGCAGCAGCGCGTCGCCATCGCCCGCGCCCTGATCGGCGAGCGCCGGCTGGTGCTCGCCGACGAGCCCACCGGGGCCCTCGACTCGGCCACCGGCGAGGCGGTGCTCGCCGTGCTGCGCGCCCGCTGCGACGCCGGCGCCGCCGCGATGATGGTCACCCATGAGGCGGCCCACGCCAGTTGGGCGGACCGGGTGGTCCACCTGCGGGACGGCGCGGTCGCCTCGGAGGCCCCCGGCCGCCGCTCCTCCGCCCGCCTCGCCGCGGTGCACCCCTCCGGTGCGGTCGGCGAGGTGGCGCAGTGAGGTTCGGAGCCTGGCGGGTCGCCCTGCGCATCGCCCGCCGCGACGCGCTGCGCGCCAAGGGCCGCAGCGCGCTGATCGCCGCCATGATCGCGCTGCCCGTGCTCGGCGTCACCGGCGCCGACGTGGTCCACCGCAGCGGGCAGCTGACCCCGGCCGAACGGGTCGAGCGGGTGGTGGGCGGCGCGGACGCCCTGGTCACCTCGCTCGCCCCGGGCACACCGGTCGAGCAGGCCCCGATCGCCGAGGACGGCGCCTTCACCGTCCCGGCCCGCCCCGGCGACAAGCCGACGGCCGAGCAGGAGAAGGGCGCGAGCACCGACCCGGCCGCCCTGGTCGCCGCGCTGCTGCCGCCCGGCAGCGCGCTCACCCCGGCCCGGCCCGGGCCGGAGGCCGGCGCGGACTCGCCCGAGGGCCTGGTCCGCACCCTCACCACCGAGGCCGACCTCGGCGACCCGATCTGGCGCGGCCGGCTCGACCTGGTCGAGGGCCGCGCCCCGAGCGCCCCGCACGAAGTCGCCGTCACCCGGGCCTTCCTGGACCGCTCCGGGCTCAAGACCGGCGCCACCACCACCCTCCAGGGCCTGGAGCGCACCACCTACACCATCACCGGTGTGGTGGAGCACCCGAGCGAGCTGGGACGGGTCGAACTCGTCGCCCGGCCCGGCGAGTTGATCGAGCCGCTGAACACCGCGCTGGCGGCCGGCGGGCCCGTCGCGGAGAAGCCCTCGGCCACCCGGTCCGGCTGGCTGGTCCGACTGCCGTCCGGGGCCTCCCTCGACTGGGCCGCCGTCCAGCGGTTCAACGCCCACGGCTACACCCTGACCGCGCGCTCGGTGGCGATCGCTCCGCCGCCCGAGCAGGCCGTCCCCTACTACCGCGACGCGTACCGCTACCACGACCCGACGGCCGCCAACAACACCAAGATGGTCGTCGCCGTCGTCAGCGGCATGGCGCTGCTGGAGATCGCGCTGCTCGCCGGGCCCGCCTTCGCGGTCGGCGCCCGCCGCTCCCGCCGCCAGCTCGCCCTGCTCGGCGCGGCCGGCGGGAGCCGGGCCCACGTCGGCGCGGTGGTGCTCGGCGGCGGCGTCGTCCTCGGCGCGACCGGGGCGGTGGTCGGCGTGGTGCTCGGCACCGCGGTGGTCGCCCTGCTGCGGCCGCGGATCGAGCAGTTCGGCGGCGTGCGCTTCGGCCACTTCGCCGTGCCGCCGCTGGACCTCCTCGCGATCGCCGGGATCGGCCTGTTCACCGCGCTGCTCGCCGCCGCGCTGCCCGCGCTGCAGGCCGCCCGGCGCAGCGTCACCGCCGGGCTGACCGGCCGGGACACCGTCCGCGCCCCCAGCCGGCTGGTCACCTTCGCCGGCCTGGGACTGCTCGTCCTCGGCGCCGTGCTCGCGATGTACGGCGCGGGCGCCGTGAAGCGCGACCAGCCGGGCGCGGGCGGCTACGACACCCGTACGCTCACCGTGCTGGGCGGCTCGGTGACCGCCGAGATCGGCCTGCTGCTGTGCACCCCGATGCTGGTCGCCCTGATCGGCCGGGCCGCCGGGCGGCTGCCGCTCGGCCCCCGGCTGGCGCTGCGCGACGCCGCCCGGCACCGCTCGCGCACCGCTCCGGCGGTGGCCGCGGTGATGGCCGCGGTGGCCGGCGCCGTCGCCATCGGCGTCTACTCCACCAGCACCGAGGCCGAGGACCGGCGCGACTACCGGCCGCAGGCCCCGTACGGCGCCGTCCAGTTGATGACGTACGTCGACGGGCCCCGGCTCACCGAGGAGCGGGCCGAGCTGGAGAAGCAGCTGTCCGGGCTCGGCCCGCGCGGCGACCTCGGCCAGGTGGAGTACCGCTTCTGCGACAACTGCTCCAGCGTCGTCCAGCTCCAGGGCCCGCCGGAGCGCCGCGGCCTGGGCTCGCCGCCGCACATCGCCGCCGGTGACGTCACCGTGCTGCACAACCTGTTCGCCGTCCACGACCCGGCCGCCGAACAGGCGCTGGCCGCCGGTAAGTTGCTGGTCTTCGACCGGTCCCTGGTGGGCGCCGACGGCAAGGCCGTGATGGTCCTGCGCGGCGGGGGCGGCGCTCCGCTGCAGCCCGGCGAGGTGCCCAAGCCGGACGTCCAGGAGGTTCCGGTCGACGCGGTGCTGGTCGACAACCCGGCCGCCGCCGACTTCGCCCAGGGCCTGGCGCTGCCCTCCGCGCTGCCCGCGCTCGGGCTCACGTCCCGGCCGTCCGGCTCGGTCTGGCTGCCCGCCACGCCGCCCGACCGCAAGGCCCAGCAGCGCGCCGCGGCGGCCGCCGTCCGGCTGGACCGCTTCGCCACCCTGGAGGTGGAGCGCGGCTACCAGCCCACGGGCGACGCGCTCAGCCTGGCGCTCACCGGCTTCGCCGCGCTGGTCGTGCTCGGCGCGGCCGGGATCGCCACCGGCCTGGCAGCCGCCGACTCCCGGCAGGACCAGGCCACCCTGGCCGCGGTCGGCGCGCCGCCGCGGATCCGGCGGAGCATGGCGGGACTCCAGTGCACCCTGATCGCCCTGCTGGGCGCGCTGCTCGGGGCGGTCAACGGGTTCGTGCCGGCGGTGGGGCTGCTGAAGTCCCGGGCCAGCGGGTTCGGGGCCAAACCGGCGCTGATCACCGCGCCCTGGGGCGAGCTGCTGCTGATCGTGCTGGTGCTGCCGGTGGTCGCGGGGCTGCTCGCGGCGCTGCTCACCCGCTCCCGCATCCCGCTCGGGCGGCGGCTGTCCTGACGGCCCCGTCGGCCTCGGACACGTCTTGCACACGTACCGACCACCGGCTGACACCGCTTGGGCACCACCCGGGCACCGACCGCTACGCGCCGGGCGTCCGTCCCCCTCACCCGGGGGCGGGCGCCCGGCGCTCGCCGTACCATGGGCCGCGATCCGGCGGGCCAAGGGCGTCGGCGTCCGGTTCGGCGAGGGAGCAGAGGGAGTAGAGGGCGGTGCTGCGGGGGTTCGGGGACCTGGAGGCCGAGATCATGGACCGGTTCTGGTCCTGGGACCGGCCCGCCACGGTGCGCGAGGTGGTCGACGACCTCCAGCGGGACCGGGCCGTCGCGTACACCACCGTCACCACGGTCGCGGACATCCTGCACACCAAGGGCTGGCTGCGCCGCGACAAGGTCGGCCGCGCCTGGGTGTACCGGCCGAGCTGCACCCGCGAGGAGTACACCGCCCGGCTGATGCACCGGGCGCTGGAGACCACCCCCGACCGGGCGGGCGCGCTGCTCCACTTCGTCGACCGGATCAGCGGGGCGGAGGCCTCGGCCCTGCTCGCCGCCCTCGAACACGCGAGGTCCCGGGAGGCCGGGTAGTCCTCGCGCTCGGATCCGTCCCCGAACACGCCCCCGTGGGCCCGTCGGCGTGGGGGTGCCGACGGGCCCCGGGTGGGGGTGGGGGGTGGGGGTTCGTGGGATTTGCCGTGGCCTTGACCCGCGCGCCTGAACCCGCGCGGCCGGGCCCGCGTTGCCGGCGGCGCCTCGTCGTCAGCGGTGCCGCAGGTACGCCTCCGCCGTCCGGCGCAGCCGGTCGTGCAGCCCGTCGTAGGCGCGGGCCCGGCCGAGCAGGGTCTTCGGCAGCTTGGCGACCATCGTGTAGTTGGTGTCGCAGACGTTCGCCGCCGGGGCCAAGCCGGCCTGGCTGACCAGCTGGTAGGCGTCCAGCTGGTCCAGGCCGAGCAGTTCGCCGGTCCAGCCGACCAGGTCGTGCTGGCTGATCCGGAACGCGTCCTCCAGCGGACGGGCGGAGCCGGTGCTGATCAGGAAGTCGTCGTTCTCCAGCCGGGGCCAGGCCGGTCCCCCGCCCTTGACCAGGTCGACGATCACGGTGGTGCGCATCGCCGCCTCCACCGCCGTGCCGCACACCTCGCCCTCGCCCTGGCGGGCGTGGCCGTCACCGATGGCGAGCAGGCCGCCCTCGACGTTGACCCGGAAGTAGGCGGTGGTGCCGACCCGCATCTCGGGGGTGTCCAGGTTGCCGCCGTGCGCGCCCGGGGTGATCGAGGCCAGCACCTCGCCGGCCGCCGGGGCGACACCGACCGTGCCGTGCATCGGGTCGAGCGGCAGGTCCACCGTGAACCCGCTGTTGCGGGCCCGGAACCGGCAGACGCCCGCCTTGGCGTCCAGCTCGTAGACCCAGACCCGCTCCTCCAGCGGCGCGTGCAGCATCGCGGTGGCGTGGGTCGCGGTCAGCGCGCCGAAGTGCGGGAAGGTGCTGGAGACGCCGTACTCCCGGGCCGGGGTGATCTCCGCGAAGTGCACCGCGAGGACGTCCCCGGGCTCGGCGCCCGCCACCGCGATCGGGCCGGTGACCGGGTTGAGGTAGGGGAAGACGCACACCTGGCTGGGCAGGTCCCCGGTGCCGCGCACCTTGCCGCCGAAGCAGTCCTCGGTGGTCAACTCGACGACGGTGCCCGGCTGGACGGTGACCAGCGGGGCGCGGCCGCCGAAGGTGTAGGCGTAGTCCTCCGGGGTCGGGGACAGCCGGACGGTCTCGGGCAGGCTCACTGCTTCTCCTCGGCGGGGGTGCTGTTCATGGCGGTGCTGTTCGCGGCAGTGGTGGTCGTGGTGGTGGCGTTCCCGGCCGTGGCACCGGTGGCGGCGGCCTCGGCATCGGTCTCGGCGACGGCCAGCCGGGGCCTGCGCCCGGTCGCCACCAGCCCGGCGAGCACGATCCCGCCGACGAGCAGCCAGACGAACCCGAGCCGCTGGGCGGCGATGTTGGCGTTGACCACCACGTACGCGAGGATCGCGAAGCCGAGCGCCGGGGCGATCAGGTGCCGCCAGTAGTCCTTGCTGCGCTTGCGGACCAGGTAGTGGACGACCACGGCGACGTGCAGGACCAGGAAGGTGGTCAGCGCGCCGAAGTTGACCAGGGTGCTCAGCAGGGTGATGCCGTCCTCGCGCGAGGCCGTGTAGAGGCCGAGCACCAGCGAGATCCCGGCGGTCAGCAGGGTCGCGTTGACCGGCACCCGGCGGGTGGGGTGGATCCGGGCCAGGAAGGCGGGCAGCTGGCGGTCGCGGGCCATCGCGTACAGCAGCCGGGAGGTGGCCGCCTGGGCGACCAGCGAGTTGGCGAAGCCCCAGGCCACGGCGGTGGAGGCGGCGGTCAGTGTGGCGAGCCAGCCGCCGGCGGCGGTGCGGGCCGCGTCGTAGAAGGCGGTGCCGTTCGGGTCGCCGTCCCGGATCAGCGCGTCGGGGTCGGCGACCAGCAGCGAGGCGACCCAGGTCTGCACGATGAACAGTGTGCCCGCGAGCAGCAGCGCGGCGACCATGGACCGGCCGATGGCCTTGGCGGAGTCCCGGTTCTCCTCCGAGAGGGTGGAGATGCCGTCGAAGCCCAGGAAGCTGAGCACCGCGATCGAGACCGCCCCGAAGGCCAGGCTCCACGAGAAGGTGTGCCCGTTGTACAGCGGTGTGAAGTCGAAGCCCCGGCCCTTGCCGTTGGCCAGGGCGATCACGCCGACCACCACGAACAGGGCCAGCACGACGAGTTCGCCGATCAGCATCGCCTTGTTGACCCGGTTGGTGGTCTCGATGCCCAGGTAGTTGACCACGGTGTTGAGCAGCACGAAGCCGATCAGCCAGAGCCAGACCGGGATCGACGGCACCAGCGAGTTCATCGCGACACCGGCGATCAGGTACAGCAGCCCGGGCACCAGCACGTAGTCGAGCAGGATCATCCAGCCGGACAGGAAGCCGACCGGGGCGGCGATGCCACGGCCCGCGTAGGTGTAGACCGAGCCGGCCATCGGGAAGGCCCGGGACATCTGGGCGTACGACAGGGCGGTGAACATCATCGCCACCATGCCGAGGACGTAGGCCAGGGCGACCATGCCGCCGGAGCCCTGGAAGACGCCGCCGAAGATGCCGAACGGTGCGATCGGCACCATGAACACCAGCCCGTAGACGAGCAGGTCGGTGAAGCCGAGCGAACGGCGCAGTTCCTGCTGGTAGCCGTAGCTCTCGATGCCCTGGGGTGCGGGTGTGTCGGCCATGGTGCTCTCTCTCCGTGACGACCCTGAGGGGGTGTGGGGAGACTGTAGAGGGAACTATTTCCAGATGGAAGGGTTTCGTTCCGACATTCCACCTGACGAGAACGGAGTACCCGGAGCCGGCTTGACCTACCGGGGCAGGACGGCGAAGCCGAGGCCCTCGGCCCGGGCGAGGTGGATCGGCGCCCGGCCCGCGGCCCCGCCGTGCAGCAGCCGGCCCGCGGCCGCCAGCAGGCCGTCCGGGGCCAGGGCCCGACGGGCCGCCAGGTCGGCGAGCAGGCGCAGGCCCTCGTACAGGCCCACCGCGTAGGCGTCCAGGACCGGCGCCCACGGACCGCACAGGGCCCGGTGCCGCTCGGCGAGGCGCTGCCGGCGCTCCTCGGCCAGCGTCGCGAAGGAGGGCATCGCCGCGTACAGCGTCCCGGTGTCGTCGCCGCCGAGCGCGAGCAGGCCGTTCTCCTCCAGGGAGCCGGAGAGCCGCACCAGCCCGCGGTCCAGCCCGCTGCGCCGCAGCGCCCGGTTGAACTGCACCAGGTCGCGCCCGATCAGACTGAGCAGCAGGGCGTCCGCGCGGGCCGAACGCAGCGCGTCCAGCAGCGGGTCGAGCGCCTCCTCGACCGCCCCGAAGGGGACCCGCCGCTCCAGCACCACCCGGGCGCCGGCCCGCGCCGCGAGCCCCTCGGCAGCCCGGTGGACGGAGCGCGGCCAGATGTAGTCGTTGCCGATCAGCGCCCACCGGCCGATCCCGTGACGGTCCGTCAACTCCTGGATCGCCGGGCCGAATTGGCGGGACGGATCGATGCCGGTGCAGAGCACGCCGGGCAGCCGGGAGCCGCCCTCGTGCGGCGGGGTGAAGACGTACGCGAGACGGCCCGCGGCAACGGTCTCGACCGCCCGGTGCACATCACTGGTGTGGCACCCGGCGAGCGCGTCCAGCGCCCCGGCGTCCAGCAGGCGCCGCACCTCCCCGGCGACCGGGCCCGGCGCGCCGCCGCCGTCCACCAGCACCAGCTCCAGCGGGCGGCCGAGGACCCCGCCGCCCGCGTTGACCTCGTGTGCGGCGAGCAGCGCGCCGTCCAGCGCGGACGGGCCGGTGAGCCCGAGCGGGCCGGACTGCGGCACGACGAGGCCCACCCGGAACGCCGCCCCGTCCCGAGCCGAGTGCAGCGCATCGAGCGGATCGATCACCCTCACCTCGATGCTCACGGTGCGAGTATCGTCGTACCGCCGATATCGGGGAAGGCCGGAACGGGAGGGTCCGATGACCGCAGCTGGTGCCGCACCGGGGGTCGACGGCCGTCCCGGCGATCCCGCCACCCGGACCGCCGCCCCGGCCGCCGAGCAGACCGTCGGCGCCGCGGCGCGCCCCCCGGCCGCCCCGGAGCCGCTGCTGGTCGAGCTGGTCACGCTGGCCCACCGCAGGCTCTCCGGCGGCCTCGCCGCCGCCCTCGCCGAGGAGGACTGCACCGTCGACCAGTGGCGGCTGCTGCGCGTCCTCGCGGACGACCGGGGGCACGCGATGGGCGAGCTGGCCCAGGCCCTGCTGATCCCGCAGGCGAGCCTGAGCCGGCTGGTGGACTCGCTGGCCGACTCCGGCTGGGTCTACCGGCGCCAGGACGACCAGGACCGCCGTCGGATCACCGCCCACCTCTCCCGCCAGGGCCGCACCCGGCTGACCCGGCTGGACGCCCTCGCCGCCGCCCACGACGCCGCCGTGCGCCGGGCCTGCGGCCTCACCGACCCGGCGCACGTGCTGCGGCGGCTCGCCGCGCTCTGACCGGCCCGGCCCCGCCTCAGGCACACGACGACGGCCCGCCCCCGCCGAAGCGGGAGCGGGCCGTCGCGGCGCGCGATCGGACGCGGTCAGGCCGGGCGGACGGCGCCCTTGTAGGGCATCACGGAGATCGGCAGGACCTCGATGTTCTTGCCCGTGTACGGGGCGTGGATCATCTTGCCGTCGCCGATGTACAGGCCGACGTGGTGCAGGTCGTCATAGAAGAACACCAGGTCACCGGGCTGGAGGTTGGCACGGTCGACGTGCGGGCCGTCCTTCCACTGCTCCTCGGACGTCCGGGAGATGGTGACGCCCGCCGCGCGGTAGGCCTGGCTGGTGAGGCCGGAGCAGTCGAAGGTCGCGGGGCCGGTCTTGCCCCAGCCGTAGGGCTTGCCGAGCTGGGCCTGGGCGAACGCGATGATGGCGCCGGCCCGGCCGCTGGCCGACGGCACCGGGGCGTTCATGTCCGGGCGGTCGCTGGAGCGGGAGGCGCGGTCCTTGGCCGCCGCGGCGGCGGCCTGCTGGGCCTCGGCCTTGGCCTTCTCCGCGTTCTGCTGGGCGTTGATCTTGGCGCGGTCCTCGGCGCTGAGCTTGTTCAGCATCCCCTGGGCCTGGGCCAGCTTGGTCTGGATGTCCTTCTTCTGCTCCGCCAGCTGCGTGCCCACCGAGTCGAGCGCGGCCAGGGTGGCGGTGGCCTCGGCGCGGTCCTGGTCGAGCTTGCGCTGCTCGTCCTGGGCCTGCTTGAGCAGACTCGCCTGGGAGTCGGACACCTGGTTCTGCACCGAGGCGCGCTCCAGGTAGGCGGCCGGGTCGGAGTCGAGCATCAGTTGGACCGACGGGTCGATGCCGTTGGTGCGGTACTGGTCGGCGGCGACCGCGCCGAGCCGGGTCCGCAGCTCGTTCATCGCCTCCTGGCCCCGGACGACCTTCTCCTGGATCTGGTTGGCCTCGCCCTGGAGCTTCTGCTGCTTCGCCTGGAAGCCGTTGTACTTCTCGATCGCCTGCTCGGCGTCCTCGTTGAGCTGGTCGACCTGCTCCTTGACGGTGGCGAGGTTCGGGGTCGGCTCGGCGTGGGCGGTACCGGAGGCGAGGACCGCGCCGCCGGCCGCCATGGCCGTGGTGAGGACCGCCATGCGGGCCCGGCTCGGGGGGCTGGGCTTGCGGCGCTTTCCCATGGCGGTCGCTCTCCTTCGGGGGAATCTCGGGACGGTCCGGGCGGAGCGGGGGGACGGCTCGGCCGGTGCCTGGGGACGACGAAGGCGGGCAGGACGAGCAACGGGGGGGTGCTGCCCCGCCCACCTTCTTCGAAGTAACTTAATAGATGAGGGGCCGGGTTCCGCAATCCCCCTGATCATGACGTTTTGACAGCATGACAGGACATCGATCGCGTTCCGTGCCATCGGCGTTGACCTCGGACACCTCCGGACACCGCGGACACCTCCCACCACCCGACGACCGCCGGTCGGATCACCGACGACGGCCCGGACGCCCCCCGGACGACGCGCTCGGATGACCGCGCCGCCCGCCTCCGCGGACACCCCGGACGACCCCACCCGGCGCCTCCGACCCCCTGACCTCCGACCCCCTGCCGACACCCCTATCGGCCGCGGGTGCCAGCCGTCCCCGCACGCCATGGCACCCCCCGCCCCGGAGAGTGCTCGCGAGCGGCCGAACCGAGGGAAAGGTCACATGAGATTCCTCTCCTGCAGCCCCGCGCACGGGCGCTAACCTGCGCACATGAAGGTCCCGCCCGAAGGGCTCCCCCTCGCTGCCGAGTTCCCGGCCGCGCACCGAGAGCAGTGGCAGCAGCTCGTCCAGGGCGTGCTGCGCAAGTCCGGTGCCCAGCCCGAGGACGGTCCCGCCGCCGAGCAGGCGCTCACCACCCGGCTCCAGGACGGGCTGAGCGCACGCCCCCTGTACACCGCCGAGGACACCGACGCCGACCCGGGCTACCCGGGCTTCCCGCCGTTCGTGCGCGGCGGCCGGCCGCAGGGCTCCGCCGTGGCCGGCTGGGACGTCCGCCAGCGGCACGCCGACCCGGACCGCCGGCGCGCCAACGAGGCCGTCCTGGCCGACCTGGAGCACGGCGTGAGCTCGCTCTGGCTGGAGCTGGGCGGCGCGGGCCTCCCCGTGGACGCCCTGCCCGAGGCGCTCACCGGCGTGTACCTGGACCTGGCCGCCGTGGCGCTCGACGCCGGCGCCGAATTCACCGACGCCGCCGAGCAGTTGTTCAACCTGTACGAGGAGCGCGAGGTCTCCCCCGGCGCCGCCGCCGGCAACCTCGGCGCCGACCCGCTCGGCCTCCAGGCCCGCACCGGCCGGACCGACCGCACCGGGGCACTGCTCGCCGAGGCCACCGCGCTGGCCGCCCGCTGCGCCGCCGGGTACCCGGGCCTGCGGGCGCTCACGGTGGACGCCCTGCCGTACCACGAGGCGGGCGCCTCCCCCGCCCAGGAACTGGGCTGCTCGCTGGCCACCGGCGTCGCCTACCTGCGCGCGCTGACCGCCGCCGGCCTCCCGGTCGACGACGCGCTCGGCCAGCTGGAGTTCCGCTACGCCGCCGACGGCGACCAGTTCCTCACCATCGCCAAGTTCCGTGCCGCGCGCCGCCTCTGGGCCCGGGTCGCCGAGGTCTCGGGGGCCGGTGCGGCCGCCTCGGCGCAGCGCCAGCACGCCGTCACCTCCCGGGTGATGATGACCGCCCGCGACCCGTGGGTGAACATGCTGCGCACCACGATCGCCTGCCTGGCCGCCGGGGTCGGCGGCGCGGACGCCGTCACCGTGCTGCCCTTCGACAGCGCACTCGGCCTGCCGGACGCCTTCGCCCGCCGGATCGCCCGCAACACCCAGGCGATCCTGCTGGAGGAGTCCCACCTGGCCCGGGTGATCGACCCGGCCGGCGGCTCCTGGTACGTCGAGCAGCTGAGCGAGGAGCTGGCCCGGACCGCCTGGGCCTGGTTCCAGGAGATCGAGCGGGCCGGCGGACAGCAGGCCGCCCTGGAGTCCGGCCTCGTCGGCGAGCGGATCGCCGCGACCTGGGCCGAGCGCTCGGTACGGCTCGCCAAGCGGCGCGAACCCGTCACCGGCGTCAGCGAGTTCCCGCACCTGGACGAGCAGCCGCTGGTCCGCGAACCGGCCCCGGCCGCACCCGGCGGCGGGCTGCCGCGGGTGCGCCGCGCCGAGGCCTACGAGGCGCTGCGGGACCGCTCGGACGCCCACGCCGCCGCGCACGGCGCCCGCCCGAACCTCTTCCTCGCCTCGATCGGCACCGCCTCCGCGCACACCGCGCGCACCACCTTCGCCGCCAACCTCTTCCAGGCGGGCGGCATCGCGACGGTCTCGGCCGAGTCCGTCGACCCGGCGGCCTTCGCCGAGGCCTTCCGGGCCTCCGGCGCGACCGTCGCCTGCCTCTGCTCCAGCGACGCGCTGTACGCCGAGCACGCCGCCCCGGTCGCCGGCGCCCTGAAGGCGGCCGGCGCCGAACGGGTGCTGCTCGCCGGGCGACCCGCCGAAGTACCCGACGGCGTGGACGAGTTCATCTTCGCGGGGGGCGACGCGGTCGCCGTCCTGACCTCCCTGCTGGACCAGATCGGAGCCGCTCGATGATCCCCGACTTCACCGGAATCGGGCTGGACGGCGCCGGCGGCAGCCTCACGGGCGGCCCTGGCGTCACCGACGAGCAGTGGCGGGCCGCCTGGCGCCAGTCCACCGGCAAGGACGTCGACGAGCTGCTCTGGGACACCCCCGAGGGCATCGGCGTCAAGCCGCTGTACACCGGGGCCGACCTCGCCGGGCTGGACTTCCTGGAGACCTACCCGGGCATCGCCCCGTACCTGCGCGGGCCGTACCCGACCATGTACGTCAACCAGCCCTGGACCGTCCGCCAGTACGCGGGCTTCTCCACCGCCGAGGAGTCCAACGCCTTCTACCGCCGCAACCTCGCGGCCGGCCAGAAGGGCCTGTCCGTCGCCTTCGACCTGCCGACCCACCGCGGCTACGACAGCGACCACCCGCGGGTCACCGGCGACGTCGGCATGGCGGGCGTGGCGATCGACTCGATCTACGACATGCGCCAACTCTTCGACGGCATCCCGCTGGACAAGATGTCCGTGTCGATGACCATGAACGGCGCCGTGCTGCCCGTCCTCGCGCTGTACATCGTCGCGGCCGAGGAGCAGGGAGTACCACCGGAGAAGCTCGCCGGGACCATCCAGAACGACATCCTCAAGGAGTTCATGGTCCGCAACACCTACATCTACCCGCCGCAGCCGTCGATGCGGATCATCTCGGACATCTTCGCGTACACCTCGCAGAAGATGCCCCGGTACAACTCGATCTCCATCTCCGGTTACCACATCCAGGAGGCCGGTGCGACGGCCGACCTGGAGCTGGCCTACACCCTGGCCGACGGGGTGGAGTACCTGCGCGCGGGCCTGGACGTGGGCCTGGACGTGGACGCCTTCGCGCCGCGGCTGTCGTTCTTCTGGGCGATCGGCATGAACTTCTTCATGGAGGTCGCCAAGCTGCGCGCGGCCCGGCTGCTCTGGGCCAAGCTGGTCAAGCAGTTCGACCCCAAGAACCCCAAGTCCCTGTCGCTGCGCACCCATTCGCAGACCTCGGGCTGGTCGCTCACCGCCCAGGACGTGTTCAACAACGTCACCCGCACCTGCGTGGAGGCGATGGCCGCGACCCAGGGCCACACCCAGTCGCTGCACACCAACGCCCTGGACGAGGCCCTCGCCCTGCCCACCGACTTCTCCGCCCGGATCGCCCGCAACACCCAGCTGCTGCTCCAGCAGGAGTCGGGCACCTGCCGGGTGATCGACCCGTGGGGCGGCTCCGCCTACGTCGAGAAGCTGACCCACGACCTCGCGTCGAGGGCCTGGGAGCACATCCAGGAGGTCGAGGCGGCCGGCGGCATGGCCAAGGCCATCGACGCGGGCATCCCCAAGCTGCGCGTCGAGGAGGCCGCCGCCCGCACCCAGGCGCGGATCGACTCCGGCCGCCAGCCGGTGATCGGCGTCAACAAGTACCGGGTGGAGAACGACGAGCAGATCGACGTGCTCAAGGTCGACAACTCCTCGGTGCGGGCACGGCAGGTCGAGAAGCTGCGCCGGCTGCGCGCCGAACGCGACGAGGCCGCGTGCCAGGACGCGCTGCGCGCGCTGACGGCCGCCGCCGAGGCCGGCCCGCAGCGCGGCGGCTCACTGGACGGCAACCTGCTGCACCTGGCCGTCAACGCGGCCCGGGCCAAGGCCACCGTCGGCGAGATCTCCGACGCCCTGGAGAAGGTCTACGGCCGCCACTCCGGCCAGATCCGTACCATCTCCGGTGTGTACCGAGACGAAGCGGGCCCGTCGGCCTCCCTCCAGCGCACCCGCGACCTGGTCGAGCGGTTCGAGCAGGCCGAGGGCCGCCGTCCGCGCATCCTGGTCGCCAAGATGGGCCAGGACGGCCACGACCGCGGCCAGAAGGTGATCGCCACCGCCTTCGCCGACCTCGGCTTCACGGTGGACGTCGGCCCGCTCTTCCAGACTCCGGCCGAGGTCGCCCGCCAGGCCGTCGAGGCCGACGTGCACATCGTCGGCGTGTCCTCGCTCGCCGCCGGACACCTCACCCTGGTGCCCGCGCTGCGCGCCGAACTCGCCGCGGCGGGGCGGGAGGACATCACCATCGTGGTCGGCGGAGTCATCCCGCCGCAGGACTTCGACGCCCTGTACGAGGCCGGCGCCGCGGCGGTCTTCCCCCCGGGAACGGTCATCCCGGACGCGGCGTACGACCTGCTCAAGTCCCTGGCGGCCGACCTCGGCCACGAGCTGTGATTGCCTGAACGCATGCCTCCGCGGACGATCGACCTCGACAGCTATGTGACGGGCGTACTCGACGGCTCGCGCGCCTGGATCGCGCGCGCCGTCACCCTCGTCGAGTCCTCCCGACCCGACCACCGCTCACTCGCGCAGCAGCTGCTCCAACGGCTGCTGCCGCACGCCGGCGGCGCGGTCCGGGTGGGCATCACGGGCGTTCCCGGCGTCGGCAAGTCGACCTTCATCGACGCCTTCGGGACGATGCTGACCGGCCAGGGCCACCGGGTCGCGGTACTCGCCGTCGACCCGACCTCCAGCCGGACGGGCGGCTCCATCCTGGGTGACAAGACCCGGATGGAGCGCCTCGCCGTCGACCCTGCCGCCTTCGTCCGGCCGTCCCCGACCTCGGGGACCCTCGGCGGAGTCGCCAAGGCCACCCGTGAGTCCATGGTGGTGATGGAGGCGGCGGGGTACGACGTCGTCCTCATCGAAACGGTCGGCGTCGGCCAGTCCGAGACGACGGTGGCCGGGATGGTCGACACCTTCCTGCTGCTCAGCCTGGCGCGGACCGGCGACCAGCTCCAGGGCATCAAGAAGGGCGTCCTGGAGCTGGCGGACGTCATCGCCGTCAACAAGGCCGACGGCCCGCACGAGCGCGACGCCAAGGCGGCGGCCCGCGAACTCGCGGGCGCGCTACGCCTGTTGCAGACCCCGGACGCCGCCTGGACGCCGCCGGTGCTCACCTGCAGCGGCCTCGACGGCGCGGGCCTGGACGTCCTGTGGGAGCGGCTGCAGCAGCACCGCAAGGTGCTGGACGCCACGGGCGCGCTGGCGGCGAAGCGCCGCGACCAGCAGGTCGAATGGACCTGGTCCATGGTCCACGACCAGCTCTACGCCCGCCTCCACGAGAACCCCGAAGTACGGCGCCTGACCCCCGAGTTGGAAACCCAGGTCCGCGCCGGCACCCTCCCGGCGGGGCTGGCGGCCCAACAGATCCTGGACGCCTTCTTCGCCTGACCGAGGTCTCGCAGACCGAGCGCCGTGCCCCACCCCCGCGTGGGGCACGGCGCTTCTCGGGTTCTCCTGGGAATCCCATCCGGTCGCAGCTCGACAACTCCACGCCATGCCAGGCCCGTTCTGGCCCTCTTCCGTCGCCCGAACGGCTGACAACGAGTCAACTCGGGTACATCGACGTGGAGAACCGGAGATGCTGATGCAGCCGTTGAACCGGTCGCACAGAGGACGGGACCGCGATGACCCCTCGACCGCGCACACCCAACCCCGAGCTCGCCGCACGGTCGATCGGCAGGTCCGACATGGACCCCTCACGCCGTGGCGTACTGACCGCCGGTCTCTACTCACTGACCCTGACTCTGCCGGAGTTCGACGAGAGCCCCGAGCGGATCACCCGTGCCGCCGCGGGCCGAACCGTGCGTGTCGGCGACGGCGAGGTCCAGACCGTACGGACGGTGACCGACCGGATCGCCGGAATCCTCGACGAGCTCGGTGCCGCCCATGCCCGCCCGATGGCTGCGGCGTTCCTGGTCAACTCGGTCGGGCCGTGGCTCCAGGCGTCCGGCACGACCCAGGTGAAGGCCGACCTGCTGTCGGCCGCCGCCGATCTCACCTACCTCACCGGCTGGATGGCGATGTACGAGACCGCCCACGGCCTCGGCCAGAAGTACTACGTCCAGGCCCTCAAGCTCGCGCGGGAGGCCCAGGACCACGTGACGTACTGCCGCACCCTGCGCGGCATGGCACTCCAGGCCTCCAACCTCGGCTACGGTCCAAAAGCCCTCGAACTCGCCGACTCGGCCGCCGAGGCCGCTCCGGCCTCCGGCCCCCGCCTGCGGGCCTTCCTCGCCGGCCAACAGGCGCACGGCGCCGCCATGGTGAAGGACCGGCGCCAGGCCTTCGCACGCCTCGCCGAGACCGAGACGGCGCTGGCCCAGGCCGACGGCCGCAACGACTCCATCGGCGGCTACGACCAGACCGCGTACCACTTCCACGTCTCCCACGTGCTGTACGAACTCGGCGACCTCCCGGGGGCGGTCAAGGAGCTCCAGCTCTCCAACCGGGCCCGTCCTGCCAACGAGAAGCAGGGCCGCGTGCACGGCAACGGCCTGCTCGCCCGTCGGCAGATGGAACTCGGCCACGTCGAAGCCGCCTGCGCCACCTGGGACACCTTCCTGGACGACTACGTCACGCTCAGCTCCGTCCGCGGCGACGAGCACTTCCGCGCCCTGAACACCGCCCTCTCGGCCCACGCCGCCAACGGCACGGTGCGCCGACTCCGGGAGCGCACCCGCGAGGTCGCGCGGCAGAAGGCCGCGTGAGCCATGAGCCTCCGCATCATGAAGGCGTCCCGGTCGGGGTGATCTGGCCGGAGGGAGCCCGCCGCTGACCGCGTCACATCGGCTTCTCACCGAGAGCGGCCCGCAGCCAGTCGAGAGAGTCGGTCGCCAGGACGGCATCGGCGAGGTCGTTCGCGGTCTTCGTGGTGAGCCGGCCGCGGCTGTTGTCGATCCACCGCTGCGCGTTCGCGTAGCCCTGCGCCTTGTACTCGACGCCCTGGATCAGGCATTCCAGCTTGTCCGCGTCCCGGGCGCAGACCGCCTCCAACGACTCCTTCGCCTCGTACTCCGCGACGAGGTCCCTGATGGTCGAGGCCAGGACGTCCGGCATTCCCCCGACTTGGTCGGCCGTCACCGCCACCGGATCCGCACTCGGCGCGTACTTCTTGCCCAGGTGGTTGACGTCCCCGGTGCGCGATTCCTGGGAGTCGTGCCAGACCGCCAGGAACGCGGCCTGCGCCGGATCGGCGCCTTCGAGCCTGGCGATGACCGAGGCGATCAACGCGGTCCGCCAGGAGTGTTCGGCGACCGACTCGGGGTCGCGGACACCGGCCATCCACCAGCCCGTGCGCTTGGTCTGCTTGAGCGTCCCGGCTTCGAACAGGAACCTCGCCACCGAGCCCAGGTCGTCCGTCACTGCCGACTCCTCTCATCCACGCCACGACCGACGTTACGCGGGCCGGGCCGCCGCAACCGCATCGGTGTACAACTCGGTGGTCAAGTCGTCCTCGCTGATGCCGAGTTCTCCGAGTACGGCACGGACCAGGGAGAGGGCGGGGGCGAGTTCGGCCGCCGTCGCAGCCGATGTCTCCACCTCGATGAACGTCGCGCCATCCAGTTCCGGAACGCGAACGAGCGTGGCCAGCACAGGCCACCCGTCCTGCTGGAAGCTGTAGTTGCGGCACCGCTTCTCGAACGCGATTCGCGGGGTGAAGCCGAGGCCTCGGACGATCTCGTGCATCGCGTCGGCATCCGCGACCCTGGTCTCGGCCTCCGGCTTCGACCCGGACACCTCGTCCACCCGGGCGTCCTTGTACGTCAGCACGGTGCGCGTGTCGTCCTGGCTGTGCACGGTACGGATCCGCAGCTCCCGGTCAGCGCCCATCAGACTGCCGTCCGGCGCGTCATAGTACGTGTCCCGGTAGACCTCGGCCCGGCCGGAACCGTACCGCTCCTCCAGCTGCTTGAGCACGCCCTCCGGGTCCCGCACGATCGCCTTGAGCTCCGCTTCGATCGCCATCCCTCTGCCTTCCCTCAGATCACACGCTCGGCACTGTCCACCATGGCATCGAACTGCCGACACCAGCCCCGGTACAAGGGGCCGTGCGGAGTGGGCAGCACCTTATAGGTTGCCGACTCGTGCCCTTCCCAATCCGCGTCGAAGGCTCCGACGAACAGGGTGCGGTCCAGCCGGATGATCCGCCACACAGGCATCGTGCGGTACCGGTAGACCTCGACCTGTCCGTAGTCGGACAGCTCCCGCAGCCGGGCCTCCGCCAGTCGGATACCTCCGGCCAGCGAAGCCGTGGATTCTCCGATCTCGGCGGCACGGAACTCGGCAGCCGGCGACTCCGGATCGAGGAGCAGCACCCGCAGACGGGGGGCGGGGCCGCCATCGCGGCGCAGGTGCTGACGCAACAGGGAATCCCGCAGGGCGAGGAGACCAAGGCCACGCACGGCCAGGACGTCGAGTTCGGCTGCCGATCCCGCCGCACACTGGATCTCGGCGGAGGCCGATTCCTGGTCGCCGTACACACGGACGATCTCGGGGAACGCTGCCAGATCAAAGGCTGATCCGGACGCCCGTCGGCCGTCCGGCCGTGGTGCCAGCCCGAGTAGCCGCCGCGCATCGTCGGGAAGGTTGAGCCCGTCGGCGATCCGCTCGAAGACGTTCAGCTTCGTCACCAGCCGACGGCCGTTGAGGATCTCGTTCACCCGGCCTTGCGTCATACCCACCTGAACCGCCAACCGGGCCTGACTCGCGCCGCTGTGGTGCTGCACATAGCGGAACAGCGCGGCGACATCGCGGTCCCGCAGCGCGCACCGCACCTGCTCGTTCTGCCAGACGAGGTCGGCCAGCCTGATCGGTTCGAGCGCAGTGCCCATGAGGCGAACCCCTCGTCAATCGATCCATTCCACCGTGAGATTACCGTCTGGATATCGCCGACTGCGATCGGTGACGCGATTCTGGATGCGCGGCCGCCAGTGCGGACGAGGGCGACCCGGATCGAACCCGGTAGTCCCAGAACGGCCATGACACGCGGACGCGGCGAACGACAGGAGCGGACACATGACCACCCCACAGCCCAAGCCCCCGAGGCCGCCGGCGCCTCCCGGCCCCGGGCCGGACATGCCGGTGAGCGGGCCGACCGGCCGCGACTCCACGACGACCACCACGACCAGGTAGGAGATTCCCATGGGATGGGGCCTCGGCAAGGGCGGAAGCTCCGGCGGCGGCAGCGGCGCCAACGACGGCGGTCAGGGCAAGCACGCCGGCAAGAAGGACTTCAACACGACGCCGCAGAACCAGGATCACCAGTCGGGAAAGTCCACCAGCAAGCACGGCAAGGACAACGACAAGAAGTGACCACCAGCCAGAAGAGTCTTCGGCAGGCCGGAACGACCGGCCTGCTGCAGACTGTTTCCCGCCAGCTCGGCCACGACGTGGCCCCGGAGTGGCGCAAGGCGGCCGAAGCGGCCCCGCGCCACCGTTTCCTCCCTGACCACATTTGGCTGGGGCCCGACGGCGGCTCCCTCACACCGTGCGACCGTGGACGCGAGCCCGACCGGTGGTTGGCCGCCGCCTACGCGGACGAGCCGGTCGTGACGCAGATCAACGACGGGCAGGAGGTGAAGGACCCGTCCGACGCCCTTCCGTCCTCCTCGGCTTCTGCCCCGTCGATCGTCTTCCGGATGCTCGAACTCCTGGACGTCGAACCGGGGATGAGAATCCTCGAAATCGGCACGGGCACCGGGTTCAACGCAGCTCTCCTGTCCCACCGGCTGGGTGACGCCAACGTGACCACGATCGAGATCGATCCCGTCCTCGCCGAACTCGCTCGTTCCAACCTCAAGGCCACCGGCTACGCCCCCACCGTGGTCCGGGGTGACGGAGGTCTCGGCTGGGGCGTCCAAGCGCCATTCGACCGTGTGGTGGCCACGTGCTCGGTACGGCGGGTTCCGTACGCTTGGATCCGCCAGAGCCGGCCTGGCGGAGTCATCCTCACCCCGTGGTGCGACGACTGGAGTCACGGCGGACTGCTCCGCCTCACCGTCGGCGACGACGGGACCGCCAACGGCCGTTACTCCCCTGACAGCGCCTTCATGCTGATGCGTACCCAGCGCCTCGACCTCCGGCTCTTCCGGGACGTCGCCCTGGACGAGCACGTGCCCACCGAGTCCACGACCGCCCTCGACCCGTGGGCTGTCGCGGATTCCGCCTTCGAGACCCAGTTCGCCCTCGGCCACCGCCTCGGCGACCTCTGGTACGCCTGGCACCACGGCCCCGAGGTCGAAGGCGTGGTGACCCGCCTCTGGGTGGCAACGACCGACGGCGGCTCCTGGGCGGCCGTCGACTGGGACGGCCACGAGAACACCGAGCGCTACACGGTGTGGCAGCACGGCCGGCGCCGGCTCTGGGAGGAGGTCGAGGCCGCTCACCGCTGGTGGCTCGACAACGACCGCCCCGGGCCGGACCGGTTCGGCTTGACCGTCACGCCCGAGGGGCACACCGCCTGGCTCGACGACCCGGCGAACGGGTGGCCCTTGCGGTAGGACCGCACCCGCTCCCGGGCACACCCCTGCGCGCCCCCTCGGCTCTGGGTTCCGGAGCAGTTGGTACCTGTTGAGCGCGTCCGGCTGCGGTGGCAGCCGGACGCGCCGGATGCCCGCCTGGACGGCAGTGAGCCGGAACTCGACCATGTCCGGCCACTCCGAGAGGACGGCCACCACCTATCGCTCATGCGCGGATGCGGTACGGGATCTCGCCAGGCCCCGGTTGTTCGAGAATCGCAGCGGCTACCTCCTGGCCGATGCGGGGCTCAGTCCGTCAGTTCCCACAGCAGCCGGTAGTAGGCGGTCCGCTCCGGGTCGGGGGCGATGCCGTAGGCGTCGAGCAGCGGCTGCTCCCAGCCCGGGCCGTAGTTCCACTGGGTGCTCCAGGTGGCGATGGCGAGGTCGGCCCAGCGGTCGGCGAGGCCGAGGGTGCCGAGGTCGACGTGGCCGGTGTGGGTGCCGTCGTCGCCGATCAGGGTGTTGGGGGCGCAGGCGTCGCCGTGGCAGACGACTAGGTGGTCGATCGGGGGGATGTCGGCGAGGGTGGCCAGGGCGCGTTCGACGGTGCCGTGGTGGCGCAGTTCCTCCGGCCAGTCGGCCGGGTCGGTGCGGCCCGCTTCCGCCTTGGCCCGGGCGTTCGTCAGGCGTGTTTCGGCGGACCAGTCGAAGGGGCAGTCCGCGACGGGCAGTGCGTCGTGGAGGGCCCGCAGGCCGGCGCCGATGGCGCGGACGGCGGTGGCGGGGTCGCGCTTCCAGTGGTCGTCCACGGCCGACCGGCCGGGCAGGCCCTGGGTGACGAGCCAGGATCCGGTTTCGTCGGCGCCCTCGCCGATGACCGGTGGCACCACGGCGAACCTCGCGGCCCAGCGCAGGCGGACCGCCTCCGCTGCGAGGTCGATGCCGCTGCCGCTGCCGGCCGGCGTCCACTTCACGAACTGCCGGGTGTCGCCGTGGCCGAGCTGGAAGGTCAGTCCGCCGAGTTCGTTCTCCCAGACGGCCCGTACCGGCCGTCCGGCCGCGAGCTCGGTGACGACGGGTGGCGGCTGGACGGGGCCCTGGGGCGCGGCGGCGATCATCCGCCCATTCTCACCGGGGCGGGTGGCAGCCTGCCAACCGTTTTGCGGGGTTCCGCCGCTACCAGGCGGCGGCCCGGAGGATGTCCTGGGCGAGGTCCTCGACCGACCGGTCGTCGGTCGGGACGCGGACCGCGCCGGCGCCGGGATTTCCTGCCGCCGGGATCTCCCGCCGCCGGGAGGGCGGGGCGGCGGCGCTCCCGTTCCCGGGTACGCCGCCGTCCGGCCACCGCCCGTCGGTCTCAGCCGAGCGGCAGGGACTTGAACGCGCGGGCCTGCTCCGTGATGGCGCGTTCGGTGGGCAGCCGTTCCATCGAGGAGGCGCCGAAGAACCCGGCGATCCCGGTGGTGTGCTCCAGCACGTAGCGGGCGTCCTCGGGTTCGGCGATCGGGCCGCCGTGGCAGAGCACGATGATCTCCGGGTTGACCCGCTTCGCGGCGTCATGCATCTCCTGTACGGCCGCCGCCGCCTGGTCGAGGGTGAGCGCGGTGGCCGCGCCGATGGAGCCCTTGGTGGTGAGCCCGACGTGCGGGACGAGCACGTCGGCGCCGGCCCGGGCCATGTCGGCGGCCTGCTCCGGGTCGAACACGTAGGGGGCGGTGAGCAGTTCGCGCTCGTGGGCCTGGCGGATCATGTCGACCTCCAGGCCGAAGCCCATCCCGGTCTCCTCCAGGTTCGCCCGGAACGTGCCGTCGATCAGTCCGACCGTGGGGAAGTTCTGCACCCCGGTGAAGCCGACGGCCTTCAGCTGGTCCAGGAAGTTGCCCATGATCCGGAACGGGTCGGTGCCGCACACCCCGGCGAGCACCGGCACCTCGCGGACCACCGGGAGCACCTCCCCCGCCATCTCCAGCACGATGGCGTTGGCGTCGCCGTACGGCATCAGGCCCGCCAGCGAGCCGCGGCCGGCCATCCGGTAGCGGCCCGAGTTGTAGATGATCAGCAGGTCGACGCCGCCGGCCTCCGCGCACTTGGCGGACAGGCCGGTGCCGGAGCCGGCGCCGATGACCGGCTTCCCGGTGGTGATCTGCGCGGTCAGGCGGGCCAGGGCTTCGGTGCGGTTCACGGGTGGGCTCCTCGTTCGGTGGGTGTCGTTCGGTGGGGGGTAACGGCAACGGTCAGGCGTGCGCGGTGATCAGCTGGTGCAGCCGGTCGGCGGCCGCGACGGCGAAGGCCGGGTCGTTCAGGTGGGCGTCCAGCTCGCGCAGTTCGACCGGGCCGCCGGCCAACGCGGAGCGCAGCGCCGCCAGGCCGGCCCGGTCGGCGGCCGGGTCGTGGAACGGCCCGCCCGGCGCGTCCACGGCGGACACCCCGCCGAGCGGCCAGAGCACCGTCACCGGGCCGCGCGCCGCGTTGAGCTTGTGCCCGAGGTCGGCGCCGACGGCGGACATCTCCTCGGCGGTGGTGCGCATCAGGGTCACGGTGGGGTTGTGGACCAGCAGCCGGCGCTCGGCGAAGCGCTCCGGGACGGTCTCCCGGGGGCCGAAGTTGACCATGTCCAGCGCGCCCGGCGCGACCACCTGGGGGATGCCGGCCCGTCCGGCCGCGGTCAGCCGGTCGGGCCCGGCGCTGAGCACGCCGCCGACCAGTTCGTCCGCGAGTTCGGTGGTGGTCAGGTCCAGGACGCCGGCCAGGAAGCCGCCCGCGGCCAGCTTCTCCAGCGCCCGGCCGCCGGCCCCGGTGGCGTGGAACACCAGGACCTCGTAGCCGAGTTCGTCCAGGCGCTCGCGGGCGGCGTCGACCGCGGGCGTGGTCACGCCGAACATGCTGGCGCCGACCAGCGGGCGGCCGTGCGGACGCGGGGCGGCCAGCACCCGCTCGTGCCGGACGGCCATGCCCGCGGCGGCCGCCGCCGCGTTCCCGAGGATCAGCGAGGACACCGAGTTGATGCCCGCGACGTCCACCACGCTGTACATCAGGGTGACGTCGCTGCTGCCCACGTACGGTGCCACGTCCCCGCCCGCCATGGTGGACACCAGCAGCTTGGGCACGCCGACCGGCAGCGCCTGCATCGCGCGGGCCGCGATGGACGACCCGCCGCTGCCCGCCACCGCCAGGACGGCGTGCAGCCGGCCCGACCGGTACAGCTCGCCGACCAGCCGCTCGACGCCATGAGCCATCGCCGTCACGGCCGCCCCGCGGTCGCCCGCGGAGCGCAGCGCCGCCAGGTCGTGCCCGGCGGCCCGGGCGACCTCCTCCGGGCCGAGGTCGGCGGCGGGCGTGCCGGGGGGCGGCGGCAGCACGCCGGCGTCGACCAGGACCACCTCGCAGCCGTCCTCCCGCAGCCGCTCGGCGAGCCACGCGTACTCCGCGCCCTTGGTGTCCAGTGTCCCGACCAGTACGACGGTCGCCATGTCCCTGCTCCTTTGAACGGACGGTTCCCCGATCATCCGGCGGGCCCGGGACGGCGGCAAAGTCCACTTGCGGGCAAGTGGCCTGCCGTCGGCCCCGGTCACCGGGCCGGATGGCGGCCGGGGCCACCGGGGCATCATGGACGGCATGGACCGGATCCCCGCCACCCGCCTGTCGCGCCTGCTCACCGGCTGGGCCGCCGACGGCCCGGGGGCCCTGCCGCGGCTGCTCGCGGACGCGCTGCGCGAGCTGGCCGAGCGCGGTGACGTGGCCCCCGGCACCGCGCTGCCCTCGCAGCGGGCGCTGGCCTCGGCCCTCGGGGTCAGCCGCTCCACCGTCACCTCCGCGTACGGGCTGCTGGAGGCGGAGGGGCGGTTGGAGAGCCGGCACGGCAGCGGCTCGCGGCTGCGCGCCTCGGGGGCGGTCGGCGAGCCCGTCGGCGAGGGGCGGCTCGCCAGTTTCGGCACCCGGGACGGCGTCGTCGACCTCTCCAGCGGGGCGCTGGAGGGCCTGCCCGCCGTGGCGGACGCCCTCGACTCGCTGTCCGGCCGGGACCTCGCCGCCGCACTCGCCGGTGACGGCTACCTCCCGTACGGGCTGCCGCGGCTGCGCGAGCTGCTGGCCGAGCAGTACCGCGCGGCCGGCCTGCCGACCTCGCCGGACCAGATCCTGGTCACGGCCGGGTCCCAGCAGGCGCTCTGGCTGATCACCCAGGGGCTGGTCGAGCCGGGCGACACCGTGGTCGTCGAGGACCCGACCTACCGGGGCGCCCTGGAGGCGCTGCGCGCCCGGGGCGCACGCCTGGTGCCGCTGCCCGCGTACGGCTCCCGCTCCGACGCGGCCCGCGCCACCGACGTGCACGACGATGGGCCCGCCGCCCTGGCCCGGCTGACCGGCCGGATCCGCCCGCGCCTGGTGTACCTCCAGCCGGCCGTGCACAACCCGACCGGGCGCGCCATGAGCGGGCCGACCCGACGGGCCTGGGCCGCCGTCCTGGCCGAGCGCGGCCTGTACACCGTCGAGGACAACGCGTACGCGGAGCTGTCCCTGTCCGAGGACGGCGCGCCGCCCCCGCTTGCCGCACAGCTGCCGGACGGCACGACCGCGACCATCGGCACCCTCTCCAAGCTCTACTGGGGCGGCCTGCGGCTGGGCTGGATCCGCGCCTCCCGCCCGGTCATCCACCGCCTGGCCGAGCTCCGCAAGTCCGTCGACCTCTCCTGCCCGGTGGTGGAGCAGCTGCTCGCGGTGCGGCTGCTCCAGGGGCTGCCGGAGGCGCGGGCCCGGCGCCGCGCGCAGCTGCGCGAGCGCCTCGCCGCGGCCGAGCGGCTGCTCACCGCGCAGGCGCCGCACTGGCGTTGGGAGCGGCTGGCCGGCGGCTCCGCGCTGTGGGTCGAGCTCCCCGGCACCGACGCCGAGGCCACCGCCCAACTGGCTCGCCGGGCCAGGGTCCTGGTGGTGCCCGGGCCCGCCTTCTCCGCCGTCGACGGCTTCCGCAGCCGCCTGCGGCTGCCGTTCGCCGCCCGGCAGGACCAGCGTGACCCGCACGACCAGTACGACCGGTTGGCCGCCGCCCTGCCCGTCCTCCTGCACAGCGCCGACCGCGCCGGTCCCGTCCGCTGAGCCGCCGTACCCGCGGAACCGCCCGACCCGCCCGACCAACGCCCCCCGGCTCAGCGGCGGAGGGCCTGGCGGGTGCGGCGGGCGAGGCGGTGGGCGCGTTGGACGGCGACGAAGGCGGGCATGGAGTCGGCCTGGGTGAGCCGGTACTTGAGGCGGAGCTGGGGGCTGAGCCCCGTCTGGGCCTCGGGGCCGATGGCCCGGAGGAGCCGGGCGACGTGCTGCTGGTAGGCGGCGCGGTAGGCGCGGTCGCCGTCCGGGACGGTCCAGAAGAACATCGGGATCTCCTCGACCAGGCAGTTGCGGTCGTAGGCGCGCAGGTGCTCGGCGAAGGCGGGTTCGGGGCGGGCGAGCAGCCATTCGCGGACGAGTTCCATCGAGCGGACCCGGTCGACGACACCGCGCGGGTCGGTCTTCTTCTGGGTGATGGAGAGGTCGCCGTCCTCGCGCACCCGCCAGTGGTAGACCGGGTCGGCGAGCACGTCGACGCGTGCGGCGAGGAAGTGGTGGGGCACGCTGACCGGGGCGTCCTCGTACAGGATGCCCTCGGGGTACGTCAGGCCGGCGCCGTCGAAGAAGGAGCGCCGGTAGACCTTGTTCCAGGCGGTGCGGTCGGTGACGAGGGCGGGGGTCTCGCCGATGTGGGTGCGCAGCCGGGTCTCGTGGAACGGGCGGCGGTGGGCGTGCGAGGGGCTGAGGCCGGAGGTGCGCAGCCGCAGGGCGTTGCCGGCGGCGAAGTCGGAGCCGGTCCCGTCGAGGGTGCTGATCATCAGCTGGTAGGCGTGCGGCGGCACGATGTCGTCGCTGTCGACGAAGGCCAGGTACTCGGTGCCGGGGGTGAGGTGGCGCCAGCCGGTGTTGCGGGCGGCGCCGAGGCCCTGGTTCCGCTGCCGGACCAGTCGGAAGCGCCCGTCCCGCTCGGTGTACTCCTCGGCGATGACGGGGCCGTCGTCGGTCGAGCCGTCGTCGACCAGGACGCACTCGAAGTCCTCGAACGTCTGGGCCGCGATCGAGTCCAGGCACTCCCCGAGGTAGCGCTCGACGTTGTAGATCGGGACGACGAGGGAGAGACGCGGGGCCATCGCACGGCCTTTCGCTCAGGACACGAGCGGACGGGCCGGGCGGCCGTCGACCGCCGGTCACCGACAGTGGCCCGAGCATACGGACCGTATGCGGCCCGCGGGCGAACGCCGGGTTGAATCGAGCGAGCGGAACGGTGCAATCACCGGTCCGCCGGGGCGTCGGCCGCGCCCGGCGTCAACGCGCCCGCGCGGGACGCCCCTTGGGGCGCAAGGGGAGGGCCCCGGACCGCCCGACCGGTCCGGGGCCCTCCGTCACCCGAACCGGGTCAGGCGCTCTTGACGGCCGCGAAGCGGTCCGAGACGTCCTGCCAGTTGACGACGTCCCACAGGCGGGTGACGTAGTCCGGGCGGACGTTGCGGTACTGCAGGTAGTAGGCGTGCTCCCAGGCGTCGAAGGCCAGCAGCGGGGTGGTGCCCTGGCCGACGTTGCCGTGGTGGTCGTAGACCTGCTCGACGATCAGGCGCTGGCCGAGCGGCTCCCAGGACAGGATGCCCCAGCCGGAGCCCTGCACGCCGGTGGTGGCGGTGGTGAGCTGCTTCTTGAAGGCGTCGAAGCTGCCGAAGTGCTCGGTGATGGCGTCGGCCAGCTCGCCCTCGGGGCGGTCGCCGCCCTCGGGCGAGAGGTTCTGCCAGAACAGCGAGTGCAGCACGTGGCCCGACAGGTGGAACGCGAAGGTCTTCTGCAGGCCGACCAGGCCGCCGAACTGCTCCTTGTCGCGGGCCTCGGCCAGCTGGTCCAGGGTGTCGTTGGCGCCCTTGACGTACGCGGCGTGGTGCTTGGAGTGGTGCAGCTCCAGGATCTCGGCCGACATCGCCCGCTCCAGCGCGGAGTAGTCGTACGGCAGGTCGGGAAGCGTGTAGGTGCCCATCAGGACACGGCCCCTTTCGGCGGGTTGAACGGTGGTGATCGTGCCGGGACAACACTATTGCGTATCAGTTGCAAGAACGAAGCATGGGCTCCTGCTTATTCCCGCACGTCCCGTCGGGCACAATGACCGCCGCTGACCACCCGTCCGGCCCAGCCGACTCGCCCCGCCCGCCCGACCCGGCCGACCTGCCCGGCCCGTACGCCCCGTCACCCCGGCGGCCCGTCACTCCGCCGCACCGGCGCCCCTCCGGCAACGTTTCGGTCTCGTAGACCGGCAATCCGTTCCCGGGGCTTCCCTCCGTGTTCGCCGTTGTGCCATTTTACATGTCACACAGCAAGGCCCGTGCGCCCCACGCAGCGCGGCCACCCCCACCCTCAACGGCCCCGGAGGCCCCCACAGATGCGTCCCTCCTCGATAGCGAAGGACGGCGCGCGCAGACTCCCTGCGCTCGGCACCGCCCTCCTCCTCTCGCTCGGCCTGTTCGCACCCGCGGCGCAGGCCGCCGCCCCCGCGGCCGCCCCGGCCGGTCAGCCCGCCACCTCGGCCGGCCAGACCGCCGCACCGCGCACGATCCCGGTGCCCAAGTCCCCCGACACCCCCAAGGACGCCCGTCCGCTGGTCTCGGACCCGCAGGCCAAGGCCACCGCCCCGACGGCGGGCAGCACCGTCGGCGCCGCCAGGTCGGCACGGGCGCTCACCGCCGCCGCCTGCGACGTCTCCGCCTTCACCGGCAAGTCCGGTGCCGCGCTGGTCCAGCAGGTCAAGGGGGCCGGGCTCGACTGCGTCAACACCCTGTTCACGCTGACCGGCAACGACGCCAAGGGCGCCTTCAACGAGGCCCAGATGGTCACCGTCGCCAACGCCCTGCGCGACACCGCCGCCACCTACCCCGGCGACAACTCCACCTCCGCCGGGCAGCTGGTGCTCTTCCTGCGGGCCGGCTACTACGTGCAGTGGTACAACAAGGACGTCGTCGGCCCGTACGGCACCGGCCTCCAGACCGCCATCCGCGGTGCGCTGGATGCCTTCTACGCCGCCCCGCACAGCAAGGACGCCACCGACGCCAACGGTGCCACCCTCGCCGAGGCCGTCACCCTGATCGACAGCGCCCAGGAGAACGCCCGCTACACCGGCGTCGTCAAGCGGCTGCTGAACGACTACACCGGCAGCTGGCCCGCCACGATGGCCACCGCCGTCGCCAACACCGAGACCGTCATCGAGCGCGGCTTCGACCTGCCGGAGTTCGTCTCCGCCCTCCAGGCCGACCCGGCCTTCGCGACCACCGTGTCGTCCTTCGTCACCCGCAACAGCGGCCAGCTCAACGGCGGCGACACCGTCACCAAGATCGGCATCCAGCTCGGCAACCTGGTCGCCAACGACGCGCTGCGCGCCCAGGGCCGGCCGATCGTCAAGGACCTGATCAACCGCTACCCGCTGGTCGGCAACACCGGTCCGCTCACCATGAACCTGCTCTGGTTCACGGAGAAGAAGGACGCCGGCAACTGCTCCTACTACGGCACCTGTGACGTCCCGGCCAAGCTCGTGCCGCTGGTGCTCACCGTCGACCACACCTGCAACGCCAACCTGCGCATCCGCGCCCAGGACATGACCGCGCAGCAGCTCGCCGACACCTGCACCAGCCTGGTCAACCAGGACGCGTTCTTCCACAAGGTGGTCAAGGACAACGGCCCGGTCCCGAACGACAACAACACCAACCTCGAGGTCGTCGTCTTCGACGACTACTACAACTACAGCCTGTACGCCTGGGAGATGTACAAGATCGAGGTCGACAACGGCGGCATGTACGAGGAGGGCAACCCGGCCACGGTCGGCAACCAGGCCCGCTTCATCGCCCACGAGGCCTCCTGGCTGCGCCCCCAGTTCCAGATCTGGAACCTCAACCACGAGTACACCCACTACCTCGACGGCCGCTACGACATGTACGGCGACTTCGAGGCCGGCATGACCACCCCGACCATCTGGTGGGTCGAGGGCCTCGCCGAGTACGTCTCCTACAGCTACCGCGGCGCCCACTACGACGACGCGGTCGCCCAGGCCGGCAAGGGCACCTACGCGCTGAGCACCCTGTTCGACACCACCTACGACAACGCGGACTCCACCCGGATCTACAACTGGGGCTACCTGGCCGTCCGCTACATGCTCCAGTCGCACCCGCAGGACGTCGACGCGCTGCTCGCCAAGTACCGCGCCGGTGACTGGAACGGCGCCCGCACGCTGCTGAAGACCACCATCGGCACCGCGTACGACGCCGACTTCGCCACCTGGCTCAAGGCCTGCGCCGCCGACAACTGCGGCTCGCTGCCCACCACCGAGCAGCCCAAGGCCCCGCTCTGCACCGCCACCGACGCCCGGCAGTACGACAAGAACTGCCGCCGCGACAACGTCGCCGCCACCACCGGGAACTACAGCTACAGCTTCCTGAACCTGCCGGCCGGCGTGAAGCAGCTGACCATCACCACCAGCGGGGGCACCGGCAACGCCGACCTCTACTACAACGCCGGCTCCTGGGCCACCACCGGCTCCTCCACGGCCAAGTCCGCCACCGGCGGCAACGGTGAGACCCTGACCATCACCAACCCGCCGGCCGGCTACGTCTTCTTCAGCCTCTACGCCCAGCAGGGCTTCGGCGGCGTCACCGTCACCACGACCTACAACTGACACCGACGCCCCACGACCGACCGACTGCCGCAGGCAGCAGGGCCCCGCGACTTCGCGGGGCCCTTTCGCTTTCCCGTTCCGACCCCCCCGCCCGGGGATATCCAGGGGTTATAACGATTCGGCCATCGAATAGGCCGTCAACGGCCCGTAAGAGATCGCATATTCCTCTGCCGAGGGGGTGTCCGGGCGGCGAAGTTTCGGTTAGTGTCCATGAACAGATCAACCGGTTCGGCCTCCGGCAACGGAATGCCGAATATCTCTGACGGCTCGGGTGCGGCATTCTCGCCACACCCGCCAATCCCCGGAATGGAGAGTTAGTCATGAAGATGGTCAAGGCGCTCGTCAAGAAGTTCAAGAAGAACGACGACCTCGCGAACCACGCGTGGGTGCTGCACGTTATCTAACGTGTCCAGCCGCTGGCGGGGGCCGGGTCGGCCGTGCCCCCGCCGGCGCCACGGCGCGTCCGGGATTCCTCCGCGCGCCACGCCGAACACACTGACCTGCCATTGCGCATTGGAGGCCGGATTCCCGTGGAAGAAATGGCGACGGCAACCGCGCGCAGCCGTTCCCTCGTGTTCGCCCCGAGGATTCAGGAGCTGCTGGCCAGGGACGAGAAGGTGTTCCGGATCGACCCGTCGAAGGTCGGCGTCTCGGACTCCCGGCTGATGGCCGAAATCGTCGCGGCCCGCCCCGTCCTTTCCACCGAGCGATCGGTCTACAAGCCCGCCGCCGGCTCCGACATCCCCCACGACAGCGCGACGCGCACCATCCGCGCGCTGGGGCAGGACGCCATGGCGGGCATCCGCAAGCCGCCGCCCCCGGCGCGCGGCATGGCCGGCTCCTGGCCCTACGCGGGCACCTCCTACCTGCGCCGCTGGCTGTTCTCCGACGACCCGCTGCCGGTCTCCCTGCTGTCGAAGCGCGGCGTCACCCGCTCCGACACCCTCTCCCGGCTCGTCGACCGCGCCGTCACCGCCTGGCCCGGCTCCGCCGACCAGGACGGGGGCACCGAACTGGCCGGACTGATCCGCGGCGCCGACGAGACGCTGGAACGCAAGCAGGCCATCGCGATGTACCGCCGGGCGACGGCCACCCTCTGCGACGGCGTGGCCGCCCTGGCCGGCAACGCCCTGTGGCTCATGGGCCCGGAACGGGACCTGCCGGAGCACCGCGCCAAGCTCACCGACGTCCTCTGGGAGACCCTGCGCCTGCTCCCGCCCGCCTGGATGCTCTACCGCAACGGCGGCGCGGCCTACACCGAACTCCACCCCGAGATCCGGCCCGAGGACGACGTCGCGCTCTTCCCGCTGCTGATGCACCGCCACCCCGACTACTGGTCCGACCCGCTGGACTTCCGCCCCGAGCGCTGGGACGGCGTCGCGGACCCGGAGAAGACACCCGGGTTCATGCCCTTCGGCTTCGACGGCGCCCGCTGCTGGGCCAAGCACCTGATCGTGCCGCTGGCCGAGCAGCTGCTGACCGCGGCCCTGGACAACCGGCTGGTCGTCCACAGCCCGCGGCAGGACGCGCAGGTGCCGCTGCGCTCGCTGCTCGCCGTACGGTTCGAGGCGCGGGTCCGGGCCTGACGCCCCGGCGCCGCCTCCGGAACACCCCCGCCGCCCCGGAAGACCCCTGACACCACGGGACACACCATGGAATCGCCCACACTGGCCGACTGGGTCGGCGACGTCGACGGCTTCACCGGCCGCCAGTGGCAGCGCGAGCCCGCGCTCTTCCCCCGGAAGGCCCCGGAGGCGCCCACCTCGCCCGCCGCGCCCGCCTCGCCGTTCGACCTCGACGAACTCGACGCCGCCTTCGACGGCGGGCTGCTGCGCACGCCCTACCTGGAGATGGTCCGCTCCGACAAGGTGACCATCCCGCCGGAGGCCTTCACCACCTCGCGCACCGTCAACGGCACGGCGCACCACGGCTTCGCGGACCGCGCGAAGGTGCTCGCCCAGCTGCGCCGCGGGGCGACCCTGCTGCTGCGCTGCGTCGACCAGTGGCACCGCCCGACCGGCGAACTGGTGGCGCGGCTCTCCGAGGAGCTCGACCGGCGGGTGGAGGCCTTTTTCTTCGTCACCCCGGCCGGCGCCCAGGGTCTCGCCGTGCACCGCGACGACGCCGACGTGTTCGTCCTCCAGGCCGCCGGACGCAAGACCTGGTACGTCCACGACGCGCCGACGACCGCGGACTGGCGGCTCGGCGAACTCCCCGAGGACGAGCGCTCCCCGCTGCGCCTGCACGGCGTCCTGGAACCCGGCGGCGTGCTCTACATCCCGCGCGGCTTCGCCCACCGGGCGGTCGGCGCCGGGGGCCTGTCCGCCCACCTGTCGCTGACCGTCCGCGACCTCTCCGTCCAGGACCTGCGCACGGCCCTGGAAGGGCAGTTGGCCGAAGGCCTCGGCCTGCCCGCCCGCCCGCTCGGCGAGCCCGCGATCACCGACGCCTGCGCCGCCCTGCTCGCCCACGCCCGGACGAGGCTCGACGCGCTCGGACCGGAGGACCTCCTGCGCGCCGCCCGCGCCGCCCGGACCGGCACCCCCCATGCCCCGGCAGCCCCGGCCGAACCCGCGGAAACCCTCACTGAGGCCGCCCGCACCTGGGAGTCCGCCACCCCCGCCGACGGCCGCTCCGGGCTCGCCTCCGTCGGCCGCACCTGGCGCCGCCTGCGCGGCGCGGCCGGGTAGCCTGCGGCGACGGCAGCGACAGCCCGGCGCGAGGAATCCGCCTCGATGATCTGATCGACCGACAGGATTGCCTCGGACTGACTGACGTTCGACCAGCGAAGCCGCCCCGACTCGACGACCCTCTCCGTTCCGGGCGGCGCTGGGGCAGACTGCTCACCATGCGATCAGAAGATCAGAGGGGCGCCCTGCCCAAGCCCGTCCTGCCGGACGTCGCCGCCGCCCGCGCGATCGGTCCCGAGGCCGCGGTGGAGGCCCGCTGGGAGGGGATCGTCCTGTCCTGGGAGTGGCTCCAGCAGGACATCGGGCACGGCCCCGGCAGCTGCCACGACGGCCTGGTGCGGCTGCTGAAGGCCGCCCGCGCCGAGCCCCGGCTGGGCCGGCTCTTCCCCTGGACCAGCCACCACGACCTGCACTTCAGCCTGTCGACCTCGGCCCCGTGGACCGCCGCGGGCGTACCGTTCGCCGTGCCGCTGGACGGCGGCGGCTACCAGGTCCGCGGCCAGGGCGGCGCCGGGGTGCTCGGCACGCCCGCCACCCCGGAGGAGGCCGTCGCCCTGCTCGTCGACCACCTCCCGCCGGACCTCGGGCCGGTGTTCAACCACCCGGCGGACGAACCACGCTGAGGCCGCCGGGGTGGCAGCGCCCCGCACCGGGGGTCACGATGGAAGCCCGGCCACCTCCGGCCCCGGCCCGATCGGAGCGCGATGAGCGACCAGCACAACGTCGTCCTGCTGACCTTCCCCGACGCCGCCGCCTGGCGCCCGGCCTTCGACGAGGCGCAGCACCTGCCGGGCCTGCGGATGGTGGCGGCGATGGAGCGCAGCGCCGACGGGCTGCTGGAGGTCGCGGACACCTTCACCCGGGGCGCGGGGGTGGCGACCGTCGGCTCGGGTGTGCTGGGCGGCCTGATCGGGCTGCTCGGCGGGCCGGTCGGCGTGCTGCTGGGCTTCGCGGCCGGCGCGGCGCTCGGCAACGCGGCCGAGGAGCACCAGGCGAGCGAGGGCGGCGCCGGGCTGATCATGCTCTCGCCCCGGGTGCCGGACGGCGGGGCACTGCTCGCCCTGGAGCTCCGGGAGTCCTCGCCCGCCCCGGCGGACGAGCTGGCCGCCCGGCACGGGGCCTCGGTCGAGCGGATCGACGCGCGCGAGTTCGCCGAGCGGGTCCGGGCGGCCGAGCAGAAGGCGGACGACGCGGGGGCCTCCTGAGCGGCACGGGGCCTCCTGAGCCGCGGGGGGCCTTCTGAGCCGCAGGGGCCGTACGGGACCGGGCGTCCGGTCCCGCACGGCCCCCGCCGTCACTCCGCCCGTAGCGCGTCCACGGTGCGCGCCCGCGCCGCCCGTACGGCCGGGAGCAGCGCGCCGAGCAGGGCGATCGGCACGCCGCCGAGGCCGAGCAGGACCAGCGCCGGGGTGCCGAAGACGTCCAGCGCGGCGGGCGGGAAGTTCAGCCCGGCGCTGTGTCCCATCGCGGGCACCGTCAGGCCGTGCAGCAGCAGCCCCACCGGCAGGCCGATCGCGCCGCCGACGGCACCGGTCAGCAGGACCGAGGCGAGGACGACGCCCACGGTCTGGGCCGGGGTCATGCCGAGCGCCTTGGCGACGCCGGTGTCCCGGGTGCGCTCGCGGATCTCCAGGACGACGGTGTTGAACACCCCGAGCCCGGCGACCACGAGCAGCAGCAGGGTGAGCGTGGCGGTGAGCGAGTTCAGGGCGGCGATCGAGCCGCTGGAGCCGTGCGGCCCGCCGGTGTCGGCGGTCATGTGTGCCGGGGCGAGCGCGGCGGTGAGGGCGGCGGCGTAGCCGGCGCGGTCGGTGCCCGGCTTCAGCTTGACGAACCAGAAGTCGGGGGTCGGGGCCGTTCCGGGCGGGTAGCTGCCGGCGTCGGTGAGCAGTTCGTTGGTCTGCACGTGCGGGTCGAAGACCTCGCCGACGATCCGGACGGTGACGGCCCGGCCGTGGGTCGTGAAGGTCACCTGGTCTCCGAGGTTGACGGAGGCCTCGGTCAGGAAGGTGGACGGGGCGACGGCCTCGCCCGGGCCCCGGTACCAGCGGCCGCTGACCATCTTGTAGCCCGCCCGGGAGGAGTCGCCGTCGAAGGCGGTCACCGTGGTGGCGCCGGCCACCCCGGGGACGGTGACGTCCTCGGTGCCGTTGCCGAGGTACCCGGCGGTGCCCGGCTGGGCGTCCAGCGCGGCGGTGACGACGGCCCGGTCGGCCGGGACGGGACTGGCCGGCGCCGTTCCGGGCGGGCCGTCCGGCCGGACCGGGTGCACCGCGACGTCCCCCGCGTCGCGGGTCTTCGCCTCCTGCACCCAGCTCATCGTCCCGCCCATGCCCACCGCGAAGACGGCCGCCGCCGTGCCGAACAGCACCGCCGCGAGCATTCCGGCCGCGCGGGCCGGGCGGGCGAAGGGCTGGGCGAGGCCGAGGCTGAGCGGCCTGGGCAGCGGCAGCCGGGCGGCCAGTGCGGCGGCGCGGGCGGCCAGGACGTCCCGCCGGGTGCCGCCCGCGGTCCGGCCGACGGCGAGCGCGTCCACCGTGCGCAGCCGGCCGGCCCGGGCGGCGGCGGCCCAGGCGACCAGCGCGACGGCGGCCAGGGTCCCGCCGGCCACCGCGACGTCCACCCAGGGGGCGAGGCCGGAGGTGTCGGTGCCGTACAGCGAGCCGGTGGTGGCGAGCACCGGGACGGTCAGCGCGTTGCCCACGACGACCCCGAGCAGGGTGCCGACGGCGGCCGGGACCAGCGCCTGGGCGACGTACGCCCGCACCACCTGGGCGGGGGTGCAGCCGAGCGCCTTGAGCACGCCGATCCGCCGGGTGGCGGTGCCCACCGCACCGGCCACCACGTTGCCCGCGACCAGCACGGACATCGCCATGCCGAGCAGGCCGAAGGCGACCATGAAGGGCAGGAACAGCGCGGTGTTGCGGTCCGAGCCCTGTTTGGCGGTGAGCCAGGACTGGGCGCCGGTGAGCGCCCCGGCGGGGGCGGCGGCGGTGACGGCGGCCCGGTCGGCGGCCATGGCGTCGGCGCTGCCGGCGTCGCTGAAGCGGTAGAGCATCTGGTAGCCGGGGGTGCTGCCGGGCGCGGTGAGGGCGGCGACGGTCTCCGGGGTCACCCAGGCGTCGGCGGTACGGCTGACGGAGCGGGCGAGGCCGACGACCTTGAGGGTCGGCGCCCCCGGCAGGCCGGGCACCCGCAGGCTGCCGCCCAGACCCCTCGGCTGGTCGTGGTATCCGGCGTCGACCACCACCTCGCCCGGCTGCTGCGGCCAACTCCCTTGGACCAGGGTGATGTTGTCGACGCCGACGGTGGCCGAGCCACGCCCGGCGACGGTCATCGGCCCCATCGTCACCCCGGGCGGCATGCCCAGGCCGGGGCCCGGCTCGGGGTCGACGGTGACGGTGCGGTACGGCCCGGCGGCCGCCGCCACCCCGGGGGCGTGCGCGGTGGCGGCGAGCTGGTCGGCGCTCGCCCGGGCGCCGTCGAAGCGCGCGGTGAGGTGGGCGCCGCGCTGGTGGTCGAAGGCCTGGTCGAAGGGGTCCTGGGAGGCGACCAGCAGCGAGCCGCCGAGGACGGAGCAGGTGGTGGCCACCAGGGCGGCCAGCCCGACCGCGACGGACTGCGTCCGGCGCCTGCGCACACCGGCCCGGACGACCCTGCCGAGCGCGCTCATGCCGTCACCGCCGGGCCCGGAGCCGTACCCGAAGTCGAAGCCGCGGCCGCACCCGAAGCCACGTCCGGCCCCGAAGTCGAACCCGGACCCGAGTCCGCCTCGACCCGGCCGTCCCGCATCCGCACGGTGCGGGTGGCGCAGTCCTCGGCCAGGGTCAGGTCGTGGGTGACGAGCAGGACGGTCTGCCCGTCCTCGTGCAGTTCCCGGAACAGCTCCTTGACGTCCTCGCCCGAGGCCGAGTCCAGCGCCCCGGTCGGCTCGTCCGCGAGCAGCAGTGTCGGCCGGTTCATCAACGCCCGTGCCACCGCGACGCGTTGGCGCTCGCCACCGGAGAGCCGGCCCGGGTGGGCGCGGGCGTGCCGGTCGATGCCGAGGCTCTCCAGCAGTTCGGCGGCCCGGCGCCGGGCCTCGGCGCGCGGGACGCCGGCCAGTTCGCCGGCCAGCACCACGTTGTCGGCCACGGTGAGGTCGTCCAGCAGGTTGAAGAACTGGAACACCATGCCGATCGTGCCGCGCCGGTAGCGGGCCGAGGCCGCCTCGCCCAGCCGGTCCACCCGCACCCCGGCCACGGTGACCGTCCCGGCGCTCGGCCGGTCCAGCCCGGCGACCAGGTTCAGCAGGGTGGACTTCCCGCTGCCGGACGGGCCGAGCACGGCCACCGACTCCCCCGCCCGCACGCTCAGCGTGACCCCGTCCAGGGCCGCCCGGGCGCCCTCGTAGTGACGGCTCACCCCGTTCAGTTCGATCACCGGATCGCCGCTCATGTCCCCGCTCCTCGTCGTTGCCCGCCTGCTGACGAGGACGAAGGTACGAACGGGCGGCCCGCGCCCGCGTCAGCCGTCCGCCGCACCATCGCTACCACGTCCGGCGGACCCGGGCGCGGCGTCATCCTTCCGACGTAGTCGCCGGGTGTACCCGCCGCCCGCCACCCGCGGGGCTGTCCCCCGGCGCCCGCGGCCCCCACAATGTCCCGGTGATCAACCATCCGACGGTGCGGCGGCTGCGCGCGGCGGTCCGGCTGGCCGGCGGCCCGGGCGGACCGCCGCCGCCCCGGCCGACCCGGCGCGGCCTGGCCTTCGACCTGGCCCTGGCCCTCTTCCTCGCGCTCACCGGCGGGCGCTACGCGACCATCGCGCAGAACCCCGGCCATCCGGACCGGCACAGCCTGTTGCTGCTGCTGGTGCCGCTCGTCCCGCTGCCGCTGGTGCTGCGCCGGCGCCACCCGCTGGCGGTGCTCTGGGTGGTCCTGCCCGCCGCGCTGCTGGTCCGGCACGAGTCGGAGGACATCGCGTACGCGGCGGGCGTGGCGGTGATCGTCGCCGCGTACAGCGCCGCCGCGTACGGGCGCCGAGCGACGGCCCTGCTGCTGAGCCTGCCGGCCGCGACCGCCGCCCTCGTGGTGCTCTTCGCCGCGGCCAAGCTGCCGCACTTCCCCAACGGGGTGATGGCCGTCCTGGTCCTGGTGCCGGTGTTCGCGGTTGCCTACGAACTGCGGATGTGGCGCCGCCGGGTGGACGAGGGGCGGGAGCGGCTCTCCGCCCTGGAGCGCGGGCAGCTGGCCGCGCTGGAGCGCGCGGTGGAGCTCGAACGGGCCCGGATCGCCCGGGAGTTGCACGACGTCGTCACCCACAACGTGAGCATGATGACGATCCAGGCCGGGGCGGCCCGCAAGATCCTGGACACCGCCCCGGACAAGGCCCGCGAGGCGATGGCCGCGGTGGAGTCCGGCGGGCGCGCGGCGATGACCGAACTGCGGCACGTGATGGGCCTGTTGACCATCGACTCGGAGAGCGCCGGCGACCCGGCCGCCGGGGCCGACCTCAGCCCGCAGCCGGGCCTCGGCCGCCTGGAGGCGCTGGTCCACGGCGTCCGGCAGGCCGGGCTGCCGGTCGAGCTGACAGTCCGCGGCGAGCGCCGGCCCGTCCCGCCCGGGGTCGAGCTGGCCGCCTACCGGGTGGTCCAGGAGGCGCTCACCAACACCGTCAAGCACGCGTCCGGCGCCGACGCCGCGGTGACCGTCGAGTACGCCCCCGAGCGGCTGCTGGTCGAGGTCACCGACACCGGCGGTCGCCCCACCGGCGCCGCCGCCACCGGCAACGGACGCGGCCTGCTCGGCCTGCGCGAACGCCTCGCCGTCTACGGCGGCACCCTGCACACCGGCCCCCGGCCGCGCGGCGGCTTCCGCGTCAAGGCCCTTGTCCCCCTGGAGAGTTCATGAACGAGCAGCCGCTGCGGGTGGTGGTCGCCGACGACCAGGCCCTGGTCCGCACCGGGTTCCGGCTGATCCTGGAGTCGGAGGGCATCGACGTGGTGGCCGAGGCCGAGGACGGCGAACAGGCCGTCGCCGCCGTCCGGCGCACCAGGCCGGACGTGGTGCTGCTGGACATCCGGATGCCCGGCCTGGACGGGCTGGAGGCCGCCCGCCGGATCCTGGCGGACGGGGCGCGGCAGCCGCCGCGGATCATCATGCTGACCACCTTCGACCTCGACCACTACGTCTACGCGGCGATGGCCGCCGGGGCCAGCGGCTTCCTGCTGAAGGACGTCACCCCGGAGCACCTGGCGGCCGCCGTCCGGCTGGTCCGCACCGGGGACGCGCTGCTCGCCCCGGCGATCACCCGCCGCCTGGTCGAGCGCTTCGCCCGCCCGGACGACCCGGGCGCCGCCGCCGTCGCCCCGCACCGGGAGCTGGGCACGCTCACCCCGCGCGAGCTGGAGGTGATGGCGCTGCTCGCCCGCGGCCTCAGCAACGCCGAACTCGCCGCCCGGCTGGGGCTGTCCGAGGCGACGGTGAAGACGCACGTGGCCCGAATCCTCGGCAAGCTGGGCCTGCGGGACCGGGCCCAGGTGGTGGTCGCGGCGTACGAGACCGGACTGGTGAGCGTGGGGTCCGCGGCCGAGGGGCGGTAACGCGTGGCGGGAGCCCGGGGGTTGACGCCCCCGGGCTCCCGCCGTGCCGGCCGCGTCAGCCGCGGGTGCGGATCACGCCAGGTCGAAGCGGTCCGCGTTCATGACCTTGGCCCAGGCCGCGACGAAGTCCTCGACGAACTTCTCCTTGGCGTCGTCGCTCGCGTACACCTCGGCGACGGCCCGCAGTTCGGCGTTCGAGCCGAAGACCAGGTCGGCGCGGGTGCCGGTCCACTTCACCCGGCCGGACTCGTCCCGGCCCTCGAAGGTGTGCGCGTCCTCCGAGGTGGCCTTCCAACTGGTGCCCAGGTCCAGCAGGTTGACGAAGTAGTCGTTCGTCAGCACACCGGGCGTCCCGGTGAGCACCCCGTGCGCGGACCCGCCGTGGTTGGCGCCCAGCACGCGCAGGCCGCCGACCAGCACGGTCAGCTCGGGGGCGCTGACGCCCAGCAGGTTGGCCTTGTCGAGCAGCAGGTACTCGGCCGGCAGCCGGTTGCCCTTGCCGACCCAGTTGCGGAAGCCGTCCGCCTTGGGCTCCAGCGCGGCGAAGGACTCGGTGTCGGTCAGCTCCTGCGGCGCATCCACCCGGCCGGGCTCGAACGGCACCTCGACGGCCAGGCCGGCCGCCTTCGCGGCCTGCTCGACGCCGACGCCGCCGGCCAGCACCACCAGGTCCGCGAGCGAGACCTGCTTCTCGCCGGCCTGCGCGTTGAACTCCCGCTGGACGCCCTCCAGGGCGCGCAGCACCGTGGCCAGCCGGTCGGGCTCGTTGACCTCCCAGCCGATCTGCGGCTGGAGCCGGATGCGGCCGCCGTTGGCGCCGCCGCGCTTGTCGCTGGAGCGGAACGAGGAGGCGGCCGCCCAGGCGGTGGAGACCAGCTCGGACACCGACAGGCCGGTGGCGGTGATCCGCCGCTTGAGGTCGGCGACGTCGGCCGCGCCGATCCGCTGGTACGTGACCTCCGGCAGCGGGTCCTGCCAGAGCAGGTGCTCGGCGGGGACCTCCGGGCCGAGGTAGCGGACGACCGGGCCCATGTCGCGGTGGGTCAGCTTGTACCAGGCGCGGGCGAAGGCGTCGGCGAACTCCTCCGGGTTCTCCAGGAAGCGCCGGGAGATCGGCTCGTAGACCGGGTCGAAGCGCAGCGAGAGGTCGGTGGTGAGCATGTTCGGGGCGTGCCGCTTGCCCGGGACGTGCGCGTCCGGCACGGTGCCCTCGCCGCCGCCGTCCTTGGGCTTGTACTGCCAGGCGCCGGCCGGGCTCTTGGTGAGCTCCCACTCGTAGCCGAACAGCGTCTCGAAGAAGCTGTTGTCCCAGGTGATCGGGGTGGCCGTCCAGGTGACCTCCAGACCGCTGGTGATCGCGTCGGCGCCCACGCCGGTGCGGAAGCTGCTCTTCCAGCCGAGGCCCTGCTGCTCCATGGGGGCGGCCTCGGGGTCCGGGCCGACGTTGTCGGCCGGGCCGGCGCCGTGGGTCTTGCCGAAGGTGTGGCCGCCGGCGATCAGCGCGACGGTCTCCTCGTCGTTCATCGCCATCCGGTAGAAGGTCTCGCGGATGTCGCGGGCGGCGGCGAGCGGGTCGGGGTTGCCGTTGGGGCCCTCGGGGTTGACGTAGATCAGGCCCATCTGGACGGCGGCCAGCGGGTTCTCCAGCTGCCGGTCGCCGGTGTAGCGCTCGTCGCCGAGCCAGGTGGTCTCGGGGCCCCAGTAGACGTCCTCGTCCGGCTCCCACTCGTCGACCCGGCCGCCGCCGAAGCCGAAGGTCCGGAAGCCCATGCCCTCCAGGGCCACGTTGCCGGACAGGATGATCAGGTCGGCCCAGGACAGGGCGCGCCCGTACTTCTTCTTCACCGGCCACAGCAGGCGGCGGGCCTTGTCCAGGCTGGCGTTGTCCGGCCAGCTGTTCAGCGGGGCGAAGCGCTGCTGGCCGCCGCCGGCGCCGCCGCGGCCGTCGCTGATCCGGTAGGTGCCGGCGCTGTGCCAGGCCATCCGGATGATGAAGGGGCCGTAGTAGCCGAAGTCGGCCGGCCACCAGTCCCGCGACGTGGTGAGGGCCTCCTGGATGTCCCGCTTGACGGCCGGGAGGTCGAGGGTCTTGAAGGCCTCGGCGTAGTCGAACTCCGCGCCGAGCGGATTGGCCACGGCGGGATTCTTCGCGAGGATCTTCAGATTGAGCCGTTCCGGCCACCACTGGCGGTTCCCGCCGCCCTGGGTGGGGTGCGGCGCGCGCCCGTGGTTCACCGGGCAGCCCTCCGCGTTCGCCTCTACGCCGGTTGCATCGTGGTTGTCAGACATGGGAATCCTTCCCTCACAAGGCGGATCACGGTGTCATCATCTGCTACCTACGGCACCTACTGCTGCGGTCTGGCCTGGTGCGCCCCGTGGCGTTCCCGCTCGGCACCGCGCACGGCGGTGACGGGAGTGGTGACGGGAGTCACGTGCTGCTGCTGTCCAGGCTAGCGCCGGAGCCGATCCTACGGTGGACGGAATCCAAGTCAAGAAAGACACCAAGCCCATATCCGATCGGGATCCGGAGGGCACCGGAAGCGCATTGGTAAACTCCGGTCCTCCCCATTACCTGAATAGGTGAACCGATATGAGTGACCTCCTGGAGCGGCTGCGCGGGCGCGGCTGGCGCCTCACCTCCCAGCGGCGTGTCGTGGCCGAGGTCCTGGACGGCGAGCACGTGCACCTGACCGCCGACGAGGTGCACGCCCGGGCCGCCGAGCGCCTCCCGGAGATCTCCCGGGCGACGGTCTACAACACGCTCGGCGAACTGGTCACCCTGGGCGAGGTCGTCGAGGTTGCCACCGACGGGCGCGCCAAGCGCTACGACCCGAACGCGCACCACCCGCACCAGCACCTGGTCTGCACGGGCTGCGGCGCCATCCGCGACGTCCACCCGCAGGGCGACCCGCTGGCCGACCTGCCGGCCGAGCAGCGCTTCGGGTTCGTCGTGGCGCAGGCGGAGGTCACCTACCGGGGGCTGTGCCCGGACTGCACGGGCTGACCGCTCCGGCGGCCGGCCGTCCGCCCTGCCCGTACCCGCTGGCCGTACCTGCTGCCCGTACCCGCTGGCCCGCCGTGCACCGATCGGGGGCCGGGATCGCTTAGGGTCGACCAATGGCGAAGTACTTCGACGTGCATCCAGAGTCCCCCCAGCCGCGCACCATCGGCTCCGTGGCCGCCGGCCTCCGTTCCGGGGACCTCATCGCGTACCCGACCGACTCCTGTTTCGCCCTGGGCTGCCAGCTGGACAACCGCGACGGCCTCGAACGGATCCGGTCGATCCGGCGCCTCGACGACCGCCACCACTTCACCCTCATGTGCATGGACTTCGCCCAACTGGGCCAGTTCGTCCACATCGACAACAACGTCTTCCGCGCGATCAAGGCCGCGACGCCGGGCAGCTACACCTTCATCCTCCCCGCCACCAAGGAGGTGCCGCGCCGCCTGCTGCACCCGAAGAAGAAGACGGTCGGCGTCAGGATCCCCGACCACGTCGTCACCAGGGCCCTGCTCGCCGAGCTCGGAGAGCCCCTGGTCTCCAGCACCCTGCTCCTCCCCGGCGAGGACGAGCCGATGACCCAGGGCTGGGAGATCAAGGAGCGGCTCGACCACCAACTGGACGCCGTGCTGGACTCCGGCGACTGCGGCACGGTGCCGACGACGGTCGTCGACTTCTCCAGCGGCGAGGCGGAGATCACCCGGCGCGGGGCCGGCGACCCCGAGCGCTTCGAGTGACGCACCGGGCGCACCGGGCGCACCGGGCGCACCGGGCGCACCGGGCACACCGGGCGCATCCGGAGGGCGGTCTCAACCCCACTGGACCCACAGTGACTTGAGCCCGTTCTGGAAGTTGGAGACCAGCCGCCGCGGCGGCCGCCCCGGCACGAGCCCGAGCCCCGGCAGCCGCTCGACCAGGCAGCGCAGCGCCGACCTCAGCTGCAGGCGGGCGAGTTGGGCACCGAGGCAGAAGTGCGGACCGTACCCGAAGCTCACGTGGTCGTTCGGGCTACGGGTGACGTCGAAGCGGTCCGGGTCGGGGAACACCACCCCGTCCCGGTTCGCGGAGGCGTGGTAGACCACCACCTTGTCCCCCCGCCGGATCGCCCGTCCGCCCAGCTCCACGTCCCGCGTCGCGGTGCGGCGGAAGTCCATGACGGGCGGCCACCAGCGCAGCATCTCCTCGACGGCGGTGGGGATCAACTCCGTTCTCTCGCATAGCAGTTCGTACTGCTCCGGATGGCTCAGCAGGGCGTACAGGCCGCCCGGCAGGCCGTTGCGGACGGTCTCGTTCCCGGCGACGGCGAAGAGGAAGAACATCGTCTCGAACTCCTCGACCGTCAGCCCCGCTTCGAGCGTCCGGGAGAACAGGCCGCCCGGCGCGGGCCGCCGGGCCAGGCCGTGGGCGTAGGCGAACATGTCCGCCAGGGCGGCGCGGGAACGGGGGTTGACCGGGCGGCCGTCCGGACCGGTCCGAGTGGTCGGACGGCGGGCGAGCGCGGCACGGCCGAGTTCGGTGAGCGCGGCCGGCTCGGCGGTGCCGGAGTGGGCGTAGTCGGCGTCCTGGTAGCCGATCACCCGGTTCGCCCAGTCCAGCAGCAACCCCCGGTCCTGCTCCGGCACACCCATCACCCGGGCCAGCGTCCACACCGGCAGGTCGGCGGCGAGCCGCACGAAGTCCGCGCGACCGGCCGGACGCACCTCCTCCACCAGCTCCCGCACCCGCCCGTCCACAGCCCCGGCCAGCTCCGCCAGGGCGCGCGGGGTGAACGCCCCGGCGACGATCCGGCGCAGCCGGGAGTGGTCGGGCGGGTCCTGGTTGAGCATCATCGCCCGCGCGAACGCCAGGTCCGCCGGGGAGTCGGGGTCACGGATCTGCGTGGCCCCCAGGTGCGAGGAGAACAGCTCGGGACTGCGCAGCACGTGCTTCACGTCCGCGTACCGCAGCACCGCCCAGTACCCCGGCCCACCCGGCCACCCGCCGACGGGGGGCTCCTCGACCCAGCAGACGGGGGCGAACTCGCGGAGTTCCCGCAGGAGTTCGTACGGCACGCCGTGCGCGTAGGTGTCCGGGAGGAAGAGCTGGTTCACGTGCGCCTGATCGAGGGCCATACCGACGGACGGTACGTCACGCCACCGGCGGCCGGAACGGCTTCGGCATAGGGATCGGAACCGGCTGGTCAGGGCCTTCTATCCCGTGGCACCAGCCGTGTACGCCCCGCTAGACTCCGCCCGCTCGATCACATGTGCGCTTTCCGTGCGCACGACCTGTCCAAGGTGGGGAAATCAGATGAACGTGCTGCCGATCGGCAGACAAGTAAGACAGGAGCGAGGCGGCGGCCGCACAGCCGCCTCCGGAGCCCTCCTGCTGGCCGTCCTGGCCTCACTGATGGGCCAGGCCGCACCGGCCCAAGCGGCGGCACCGGCACCAGCCGCCGCCTCGCCGCAGGCGGGCGCTCCGGCGGACCCGAGCCCGGCTGCGAGCACGACCGGGGGCGCGGGCGCCACGGCAGCCGCACCGGACCGGAAGGCCGACCAGGAGGCCCTCGCCCAGCAGCTGCGGCAGGCCGACCCGAGCGGCCCGTGCCCGACCGCGCTGCAGCCCAACACCGTGGCGAACTGCACCGTCGACGCCAACACGACCGCCGCCTTCAGCCTCGACCTGCCGCAGCAGAAGGACCTGCTGCTCCTGCAGATCGTCCCCGCCCAGGGATCGGTCACCCCGACCGTGGTCGCACCGGACGGCACCACCGTGGCCTGCGACGACCCGGTCGGCCCGAACTGGGGCAGCAACAAGACCCTGCGGTGTGCCACCACCCAGGCGGGCACGTACACCCTGAAGGCCGGCAACGGCAGCAGCTCGCCGACCGGTCTCGCGCTCTCGTACCTGCCGCTGCTTTCCACCACGGCCTGCCGGACGGTCAGCGCCACCGACCTCGCCCTGGGCGCCCCGACCGTCTTCCACGGTTCCCTGGCGCTCGGCTCGGCCGGTGACTGCTACCGGGTGAACGACCTCGTCGCCGGCGACGTGCTCCGCACCGACGCCACCCAGGCGGGCGTGACCCCCGTCGTCTACGACGCCACCGGCGCCCAGGTCTGCGACAAGTCGACCTACCCCGACTGCCGGCTCACCGGCACCGCGCCGTTCCGGATCACCGCCCAGCGCTACAACGGTGCGGCCCAGACATACGACCTCTCCGCGGCACGGCTCTCCCACCCAGACGGCTGCATGCTGGTCGAGCCCCAGGCCTTCGGCGTCTCCCCGGACCTGACCTCCACCGCACGGTGCCGGACGCTGCGCGTCCCGGAGGCCGCGCGGTACGACTTCGGCCCGGTCAAGAACGAGGGCTACGTCGCCGGAAAACTGTTCGCAACCGACGGCACTGTGCAGGGCGGACTCTGCCCGCTGGGCTCCTGCGACCTGGCACCGGGCGACTACACCTGGGCCGTCGACGCGTACACGGCCCCGGTCGGCGCGTTCGGGATGGCCTTCCACTCGGCCAAGGAGACCCGGGGCTGCGTCGCGGCCAACGACACCGGTCTGACGGCCGGTCCGGCCACCGGCACCTTCGGCGGGCCGGGCCAGCAGCTCTGCCTGACCCTGCCGACCGCCTCCGGCAAGGGCGTCTACCTGCTCAACCGGCCGCCCGCGGACGGCGCGGCGGTCGTCGGTCAGGTGGTCGACGCCTCGGGCGCCAAGCAGTGCGACTTCGGCGACTCCACCGGCATCTGCCAGCTGACCGGTGCCGCCCCGTTCCGCGTGTTGCTGACCGGCACGCCGTCCAAGGCCTACGGACTGGTGGTCCACCGGACCGAGGAGACCGGCGGCTGCACCGCCTGGCCTCAGACCGGGTTCGACGGCACCTGGGGCGTCGAGGTCCCGATGCCGCAGGGCTCGAACCAGGCCGTCTGCCTGAGCCTGCCGGCCGGCCAGCACTCCACGTCCGAAGTCATTGACTACAGCAACCTCAAGAACCAGCTCACCGCCGAACTGAAGGTGCTGGACGGGGCAGGGCGCGAGGCGTGCGCGTTCATTGCGTACGGCAACTCCGCCAAGACGTGCGCCCTGACCGCCGGTGTCCCGTACACCGCGCTGCTGGTCCCGATCCGGACGTGGGAGGCCGACAGCTACAAGCTCGCCCGGCGTGACGTCTCGCCGACCGCGCAGTGCCTGACCCCGTCCTCGACGAACGTCGGCGGCCCGTCCCTCCGGTTCGACCTGACCTCGGCCCTGGACGCCCGGTGCGTCCGGGTCGAAGCCGCAGCCACGGACAAGTTCTGGATCGGCTCACGGCCGGGCCGGAACGTGTACGGCCCGGGAGTGCTCGCCGCCGTGCTCGACGCCGACCGGAAGAACGTCTGCACCCAGTGGGGCACCAGCTGCCTGGCCACCGGCTCGACCTCGTACACCATGGTCCTGTTCGCCGCCGGGTACGACGACAAGCCCATCCACACCAGCGTGGACACCTGGAAGGTCGGCACCACCGACGGCTGGGCGCCGGAGTGCACCGCCCATCCGGTCTCGATCGACGGCTTCCCACAGCGCAGCGGAGTGTTCACCGAAGACTCGACCGCGTACTGCGCGGTGATCGACATGAAGCCCTCGCAGTCCTTCAAGATCGTTGGCAACAGCAGCGCCACCACCGGCCCGCAGCCCTATGTCGACCTGCTGAGCGGCGCCCACTGGAACCGCAGCTACTACAGTCACCAGTGCTCGAACTCCGGCCAGTTCGGCGTGTGCCAGACGACGAACAACGCCGACACCGGCCAGGCCGTGCTGATCATGAGCCCCGTCACAACAGCCCTTCCGATCGAGTACAGCCTGCAGGGCCTCTGCGACTCCTCCTGCCCGATACCGCGGCCGCAGCCCGTCCTGGCGTCCGTCAGCCCCTCCACCGGGGCCGCCGGGACGAGGGTCCAGGCCGTCATCCGGGGCACCGGACTGACCCTGGGCAGCAAGGCGAAGCTGGTGGGCAGCGGTGCCTCCGGCACGCAGTTCCTGGAGACCGTCTCGGTGAACGCCGACGGCACCGCGCTCGACGTGCTGCTCGACACCAGGAGCCTGGCGCCGGGTAAGTACAACATCGAACTCGACGGCGTCTACGGGGTCTCGCTCCCCGACGCCTTCACCGTCACCGCCGCCACCACCCCGTCCAAGAGCCGGTTCGTCCCGATCGACCCGGCCCGCTTCCTGGACACCCGGGACGGCACCGGCGCCCCCGCCCAGCGGGTCGGCGCGGGCGGCGTGGTCAGCCTCCAGGTCGCCGGCGTCAAGGGCGTCCCGGCGACCGGCGTCACCGCCGTCGTCATGAACGTCACCGCCGTCAACCCGACCGGCTCCGGCCACATCATCGTCTACCCCGACGGCCAGCCGCTGCCGAACGTCTCCAACCTCAACTACGAAGCCGGAAAGATCGTCCCGAACCTGGTGACGGTCCCGGTCGTCAACGGCAAGGTCGACCTGCGCAACAGCGCGGGCGACGTCGACCTGATCGCCGACGTCACCGGCTACTACACCGACGGGGCCGCCGGATCGGCCTTCTCCCCGATCACCCCGGCCCGCTTCCTGGACACCCGGGACGGCACCGGCGCCCCCGCCCAGCGGGTCGGCGCGGGCGGCGTGGTCAGCCTCCAGGTCGCCGGCGTCAAGGGCGTCCCGGCGACCGGCGTCACCGCCGTCGTCATGAACGTCACCGCCGTCAACCCGACCGGCTCCGGCCACATCATCGTCTACCCCGACGGCCGGCCCCTGCCGAACGTCTCCAACCTCAACTACGAAGCCGGAAAGATCGTCGCCAACCTGGTGACGGTCCCGGTCGTCAACGGCAGGGTCGACCTGCGCAACAGCGCGGGCGACGTCGACCTGATCGCCGACGTCACCGGCTACTACGGCGACTCCGGCTCGACCTACTCCCCCACCACCCCCGTCCGGCTGCTGGACACCCGCAACGGTGTCGGCGCCCGAGCCGGAGCGGTGAGCGGCGGCGGCGTCGTCAGCATGCGGGTGACGGGCCTGGAAGGCGTGCCGGTCAGCGGCGTCACCGCCGTGGTCCTCAACGTCACGGTCACCGAGCCGACGGCGGACGGCCACCTGATCGTCTACCCGCACGGCACCGACCGCCCCGGCGTGTCGAACCTCAACTTCACGGCCGGGCAGACCAGGGCCAACCTGGTCGTCGTCCCGGTCGTGGACGGCCGGGTGACGTTCTTCAACAACTGGGGTGACACCCACGTGATCGCCGACCTGAGCGGCTACTTCACGGCCTGACCCCGTCCCGCCCGTCACGAACGCTGCCGTGGCGCCCCCACCCCCGGCGGCCCCGCCCCCCCCGCCCCCCCCCCCCAATAGGGGGCCGGGGGAGGCGGTCGGGCGGGGGGGGGGGGGCCGCGGACGGCCGGGCCGGCACGGCCCGGCACTGAGGCCGCGGCA